>CAZHZP010000009.1:0-32416 GCA_964537165.1 uncultured Roseivirgaceae bacterium
GACATAGAAAAGTAAGGAGTTGCTTTTTCATGGTCTTTAGGGGTTTCGTCTTGTGTCGTTCGTTTTAATTAGTCGATCAAACTAGAGGTACGTCAGGTTAGCATTGCTCCGGTGGATGTGATTGGACACCAGGCAACTCAAACGGCTGGTTTTATTCTCAAAAGAATACATGGTTCATGTTGTAAAACTCCGGCATTTCGATGTACTTTTCTTTGCCCTCGGCGACCGGCTTTTTTCGCTTGTCTTTAATCATGGTTTGTAAGAAACAAGAAGACCCTTCAAAAATAGACTCCCCAACCCAAACATAGCGCTTTTCTGTCTTTTAAACATACCCAGTTCAAGGTATTTTCATTGCTACCAAATTTAAATCTGGCTAAACAGGAAATCCATCAAACCTGATAAATCGTAAGCTGGAAGACCATCACCAAAAAGACATTCCCTGCCACCAGGCAGAAAACCCACTAAAAAATGTGATTGGCTGCGGATGTACAACCTGGGTCTGCCCCATCACAAACAGCCCTTATGTTTAGTCTTGCCACTTTCCTGATGTTCCTGTTCGTAATTCATAGTGAATGCGCTATTTTTGGACATGCGTAAAATCTCGTCTCTTTCTCTTTTTCTTTTGTTTCTTGTTGTTGGGCTGAACGCCCAGGACACGAGGAAATTTCAACTCCATTCCCACAATGACTACTTGCAGACGGTACCCTTTTGGACTGCTTTCAGCGCCGGGGCATTGTCTATTGAAGTGGATGTCATCCTGCAAGACGGCCGGCTGATGGTGGCCCATGAGCCTGAAACCATTGATCCAAAACGCACCATCGAGAGCCTGTATTTAGATCCGATTGCCGAGGGGTTAAAAAGCGGTATCATTTCTTCCATTAACTTCCATTTGCTGGTCGATCTGAAAACGGCGGCTCACCCGACTTTAGATGTTTTGTTAGAAAACATAAAGCCTTATGAAGCTATTCTTTATGGCAATGATAATCCAAAGGGCCTAAAACTGATTATCTCCGGCAACAGGCCCGAGCCGGAGGAGTATAGGAACTACCCTGACTGGATGTTTTTTGATTACCAAAGCAAGGAATTGTCGCATGATTTGCCTTGGGACAAAATCGGGATGGTCAGCCTGAGCTTCCGGCAGTTTTCGGTATGGAACGGCAAAGGCAGAATGGTCGAAAGCGAGCGGCAGGCTGTTCAGGATTTCATTGACCTGGCACACGGTTTTGATCAGCCGGCCCGTCTATGGGCTTCTCCGGACAGCAAATCCGCCTGGAAAGCCTTCTCTGAAATGGGCATGGATTATATCAATACCGACCACCCCATAGAAGCCAGGAACTACCTCCATACCCTACAGGCAAATGTCTATCAAAACACAGCCCTACATGAAATTTATCAGCCGGGATTTGATGTGGACGGTGCTAAAGTCCCTGTCAAAAACGTTGTTTTGATGATTGGTGATGGCAATGGATTGGCGCAGATTTCGTCCGCCTTGTTCACCCATAAGAACGAGCTGAACCTGACTCAGCTGAAGAATATCGGGCTGGTAAAAACCCAGGCTGCGGATGACTTCACGACCGACTCCGCCGCTGGGGCGACGGCCTTTGCCACGGGCGAAAAAGTAAACAACAGGGCATTGGGAGTCGGTCCGGCAGGCAAACCCCTAAGAAACCTGCCGGGCAGACTGAAGGAACTGGGCTTCTCCAGCGGGATTGTTACCACAGACCGCTTGACAGGGGCCACGCCGGCGGCCTTTTATGCACACCATCCAGAGAGGGACGATTCAAAAGATATTGCCAGCTATCTTTCGAAGAGTCATCTGGACCTGTTTATCGGAGGTGGCAGCGATACCTTTGCGGGGGAAAGGGAAAACCTGAAAAACGCGGGCTTTACCCTGACCGAAAGCTTGGATGACCTAAGCGGGGACCGGGTAGGTTATTTTGCCGCCCAAGGCTCCCTGCCCAAAAAATCAAAAGGAAGAGGAGATTATCTTTTAAAAAGCACCATGGCCGCGCTGCAGTTTTTGAAGCAAAAAAACACACCGTTTTTCCTGATGGTAGAAGCAGCAGCTATTGATTCAGGCGGCCATGGCAACAACACCGCCATGATTGTATCCGAGACCTTGGATTTTGATGAGGTGATCGGAGCTGTGATCCGGTTTGCCGATGAGCATCCGGGGACTTTGGTGCTGGTGACAGCGGATCATGAGACGGGAGGCGTGTCCATTCCGCAGGGCGACATGGCCGCAAACACGGTGGAACTTGCCTACCACAGCGATGACCACACCGGGATAATGGTGCCGATCTTTGCTTATGGCGCCCATGCGGATGAGTTCAGAGGCGTGTATGAGAATACGGAAGTATTCCATAAGCTCATCAAACTGCTGAACAGGTAGGATTGGGTTGTCGGTTTGCATAGAACGCAAATCCTACACCATAGTAATGCGTAGATACAACCTAGGTCTGGTACCTGCCAACTACCTAGCATCAAAAGTCAAAGGAAAAAACTGTCCGTCCATTTTTTCACTTGGCAATGGCAGGAACTCCTTCCACTAAAAGCTAGTTGGAGAGCGTGCCGTCGGCAAAGACGTTCAGCACAAATGCCCTTCTGGAGACCTCCGAGGTATTGCTTTAGCTACCATGTACCATCAAAAGATGGTGGAAAGTCACCTGGTCTTTCTGAAGTTCAATGGGAACGGGCTTGAACTGCCCCTTCTGCTCTTGGCTCATAAACGGCATCAGGCTAGGGGCCGTCTCTCCCGTCAGCCGTTAAAAATCAACTTGAAAGTTGTGCCTTTTCCGAATTCTGACCGTACCTGGATATTCCCCTTATGCCGCCGCATGATCTGCTTGGATAAACTTAGACCGATTCCGGAACCCTTTTTCTTCGTTGTAAAGAAAGGAATAAAAATCTTCGCCAATGCCTCCTCTTCTATTCCCTTTCCCGAATCGGAGACTTCAATAATGATCTTTCCGTTGTCATCAATAAACGCGTTGAACCGGATTAGTTTTTCCTCTTTGTCCTCCACCGAATGTACGGCATTTTGGGTGAGGTTGATCATTACCTGTTCTATCAGGGTGCAGTCCGCAAAAAGCAACAGGTCGGCAGGCGCTATGTTTTTGGTAAGGGAAATATTGTCCGCCCTCAGCTGGCTTTCAAAAAGCTTTTCCACCTGATCAAAAAGCTCGCGGATCCTGATGGCGGTAAATTTAGGCATGGGTATGTGCGCCAGACTCCTGAAGTCACTCACAAACGTAGTCAGCCCTTCACTCCTTTTTTCTATCGTATTGATCCCCATCAGGTAATCCGCCATATCTTCGGCAGGGATGGCGGATTTCTTATCGACATAACTTTGGATATCGTCACGGATCGTGGCGGCCAAGGAAGAAATCGGAGCGATAGAATTCATGATTTCATGGGTCAATACCTTCACCAGGTTCTGCCAGGCCTCCATTTCCTTTTCTTCCAATTCACTCTGGATATTTTGTAGGGACACCAGCTTGAATTTCACATCCCGCAACACGAGCTCGATCACATAGACGGAAAGCTGCATGATGCCGTCCGGATGGGCAATTTTAATCAGTTCGCTCCCGCCGGTTCGCAGGCTGTTGATCGCCAAAAACAGTTCTTTGTTGACTTTTTCTATTTCAGAAATATTGATCAGCTGCTGGATGTCCAGCATGCGCTTGGCAGCGGTGTTCAGGATCTGTATCCGTCCATCTTCCTCAAAGGTGATCAACCCGATGCTGACATGCTGGAATACTGAACGGAAATATTGGTAATTGGCTTCTTTCTCGGCTTGGTCTTCCCGTAGTTTAGCCAGAATGGCGTTGAATTCGATATGCAGGTCATCCAGCTCCGTCCCGTCAAACTTGACCGGATAAACGGTGGCAAAGTTGTCCTGCTTGATGTTGTTTAGAAACTGCCTTACTTTCTTAAAACTGCTTTCAGCATATTTCAACAGAAACACGATCTGGGCAGTGACCAGAATGATAAAAAGGGAAATAGGGAAAACACCAGAATCATTAATAATGGTATAGGACAAAATAAAAAAGGTCGCGGCAAGTAATACCACACGGCCCAGTAAACCGATCTTATAGTCCATACTTTTCCAACCTTCTGTACAAAGAGGCCCGGGTCAGCCCCAGCTCTTTTGCGGCTTTAGATATGTTGCCGCCATTTTTGTCTATTGCTCTCTGTATAACGTTTTTCTCTACCTCATCCAAATTGTAAGAGGCACTGGCGTTGATTTTCTCATTGGTGGGCTTTGCGGAGAGGAAAAAGAAATCCCGGCTGTCCAGTTCCTTGCCTTCTGCCATGATAATGGCCCGTTCTATGGCATGTTGCAGTTCACGGATATTACCTGGCCAGCTGTACCGTTGCAACAACTGCATGGCAGAAGCTTTGAAGCCGACGAAATCCTTTCGGTATTTCTGCGCATAAATCTGCAGAAAGTGCTCGGCCAATTCCGGGATATCATCCTGTCGCTCCCGAAGGGGCGGAAGAAAAATCTCCACCGTATTGATCCTGTACAGCAAATCCTGTCTAAAGGTATTGTCCATCACCATATCGTGCACCGACATATTGGTGGCGCAGATCAACCGGATATCAACGGGAATGGCTTTGTTGGTACCGATCCTGGTCACTTCTCTTTTTTGGAGCACAGTCAGAAGCTTGGATTGCAACGGCATACTGAGGTTCCCTATTTCATCCAAAAACAAAGTGCCCCCATCGGCTACTTCAAACCGGCCAGCCCTGTCCTCCTTGGCATCCGTGTAAGATCCTCTTTTGTGCCCGAAAAGCTCACTTTCAAACAGGCTTTCGGTAATCGCGCCCATGTCCACCCCGACAAAGATCTCCTCCGCGCGCAAAGAGCGGTCATGGATCGCCCTTGCAATCAGCTCCTTTCCCGTTCCGTTTTCCCCGAGAATCAACACATTGGCGTCGGTCTTTGCCACTTTATCAATAATAGAAAACACATTCTTCATGGCCGAACAGTGTCCGATGATCTCGGAAAAGGGCTTTTTAAGATCTGCCTGAAGCTGCTTTTGCTTCCCCGACAGCTTCTCCACCTGGTTGTAGCTTTCTTTTAACCTCACCGCGGCGGACAAGGTCGCCAAGAGTTTTTCGTTCTGCCAGGGTTTGAGGATAAAATCCGTCGCACCTTCCTTTAGCGCCTGCACCGCCATTTCCACATCACCGAAAGCCGTAATTAAAATCACCACCGCTTTAGGGTCAATTTCCTTAATCTGCCTCAGCCAATGAAAACCCTCTTTACCCGAAGTGGTGTCTTCGTTGAAATTCATATCCAGCAGGATCACATCATAACTGTGGTTATTGATTAAAAATGGGATCCTCCTGGGATCCTGTTCTATGGTGACTTCTTTAGCATGCTTTTTCAGAAGCATCTTGGCTGCGAAGAGCAGGTCTTCATTATCATCTATAATAAGAATATTACCCAGTTTCTTTTCTTCCATAAAACAATACCTTACTTAAACAGTGCCATTAAATATTCAGCCCCAAGATACCCAAAATCCATCTATCAGAAAAAAAGAATGTTCACTACCGTACAAAAAAGGGTCGGATGTGAACACTTTTGTAATACAATTCCATATGTTTTTGTTCTCTTTTAAAATTCCATACCTTTATCTTATTATAACCAAAAACACAATTCAATGGCTGTAGCTAACAAAGGTAACAGAGTAAAAGTCCATTACACCGGCAAACTTAATGACGGAACCGTATTTGATTCATCTGAAAACAGAGAACCGTTAGAGTTTGTTTTAGGTGATGGCAACATGATCAAAGGATTTGATGCAGCAGTCCAGGGGATGGAAGTTGGTGGCAGTGTCAATGTTGTCATTCCTTCTGAAGACGCCTACGGAGCTAAAAGAGAGGACATGATGGTGGATATACCACTGGAACAAGTGCCTGCGGACATCAAACCAGAAGTGGGAATGGACCTGTCTATCCAAAACCAAAATGGACAGCCTATGCCAGTCAAAGTAGTACATGTAGATGATCAAAAAATCACCCTTGACGCCAATCATCCTTTGGCCGGACAAGACCTCTCTTTCGATATCCAATTGGTAGAAATCGCATAAAAGACTAAAGCTAAAGACCCGGTATCCACCGGGTCTTTTTCATTCTGATGCTTCCACGGTCTTTTTCCGCACGCCCGGCGACTGGGCATAGATGCTTTTTGTTTTGTTGTATTTCGAGTTGCCTACCTCAACCACAAACAGTTGGCTATTGATATTAGAAAGATCAAAATTCTTCTCAGTGCCGTCCTCCGGGGCGATCTTATCCTCTTTTATCAGATTCCCCAAAATGTCATAAATTTTGACCTTGGTTTGGGTCGTGGCCTTCTTCTCCAAAACGATCTTAAACTTCTTTTTGCCGGTTAGTTTTAGGTTAAAATTCACATCCGATACATTCAGGGCTGCAGGGAATGTCACCCCTCTGTCGGCTTGAACGGAAAGCTGTTGTGCACTTGCGCCGGTCATCGAACAAACGATCAGGCAGGCCACCATAAAAATTAAAAATGGACAGTATAAATTTTCCCGTAGAACTTTCTCCATATTGGTGCAATTTGCAAAAAATAAATGAATATGGTGAAACATATTCTTAATAAAACAATATTTCGGCCAATAAAATCTCTATTAGAAACCCGGCACAGCAAGAGGAAAGAGAGAGTCTGACGAATAGATTACCAACCGCTGGGCTGAAACGGCAACTCGATCACCCCGAACATCAGGCAAAGCCGACACATTTTCCTCACCGGAATAGATATTCAGGCGGTGAAGGGCATCATTTTGAACAAAATAGACCAGACCATCATGCACCGCTAAAGGCTGGGGCAGAAGGACATCATGTTTTCTGATAAAATTTCCTTGGTTATCGAATACGAACAAGCCGCGGTCTTTGATGTTCATCAAGACCAGATTCTTTCTCTCCAGGATTTCAATTACCTCGATTGTATTGTCGCCCACCAAGGGCACAAGCGACTGGACTTGGAGGATTTGCCCGCTCCTGTAGTCGTACTTTTTCAGAGACAAATCGACTTCGTCAAATAACCAAAAAACATGGTTATTACCTAAGGCAGCGGCTTTGACAAGGCCGATGTCCTCATCTTGAAAAGGGATATTCTGGATGGGCGCCAGGTGGCTGTCCAACAAGGTTACTTGCTGTAAATCTGCCGAGAACAAAAACAAAATCATGGTCTGAAAGGCATCCAGCTGATTTAACCGGCCTTGAATCGGCGGCGAATACCGACTCCTGACCTCCCCCGCCTCGCCCAACTTAAACACATTTCCTTTTGTATCAGAATAGAAAATACGGCCGCGATTATCCAGGGAGACCAGGTCAACCTCTTCCACGGCTATCGGGGGAAGTTGATGCCAGACCCGCTGCCGGCCGTATCCGAAAGGGACAGTCATCAACAGAAAAAAAGCTATAGCCACTGCTCTCATTCTGACTCAAACTTTTTGAGCAGAAAGGTTTCCCCGTCAAACTCTCCATAATGATATTGACTTACCCATTCCCCTAGGTTAATATAAGTAGAGCATTCCCCCACCGGCAGCTCCAAAGGTAGGTGACGGTGCCCGAAAATATAGTAATCAAAATGCATTCTTTCCTCTACCGAGCTACAATATTGCCAAAGCCACTCTCCTTCTTCCCCTTTAAAAGTATCTTCATTCTTCAGGTTATTGCTGATCCGGCTGCTACCCGACCATTTCTGAGCAAGGGCGATCCCTATATCCGGATGGAGCCACTTGAATAACCACTGGCAGGCTTTATTCGTAAATATTTTTTTTAGCAGCTTATAGCGCTCGTCACCAGGCCCCAGCCCATCCCCGTGCCCAATAAGAAATTTTTGATGGTTGATTTCTATTTCTATGGGATTAGTGAAAACAGGTATATCAAGCTCTTCGGTAAAGTAATCCCTCATCCAAAGGTCATGGTTTCCTGTGAAAAAAAATATGGGAATGCCCTGCTCTCTTAGGGCTGTTATTTTACTTACAAAGCGGATGAATCCTTTTGGAACCACTTTTTCGTATTCGAACCAAAAATCGAAAATGTCACCTAACAAAAACACCGCTGCCGCATCGTCCTGAATAAGCGAGAGCCACCTGACAATTTTCTCTTCCCTTTGCCGACTGGAAGAGTAGTCGGGTGCCCCCAAATGGAAGTCCGACGCAAAAAACACCCTTTGTTGGCTATTTAAAGAAATGTTCATAAAGAAACGCTGATTATAATAGGATCTTGTAAAAATGAATGGCCTTTGTATAAACACTACACAAAGGCCATTCGGTAAAGACTATTTAAATGAATAGATCAGGAACAAACTGACCCAGTGAACTCTACTGGTTCGTCTCTCCCGGATCATCTTTTTTTAACCCAGCCTTATTTTCGGCTTCCTTTTTCAGAAGCGCTTCTGCTTCATCCCGGGCATCAATTCTTCGGGTAAAAGCTTGGTAGGCGGTCTCTGATGCAAACGGCCGCTTCCCGATGATACTCTCCAGATCAGACTGGAATAAAATCTCTTTCTCCAGCAATTCCTGCGCGATTTTTTCCAATTCCTCCTTTTTGTCGCTTAACAAATCCTTGGTTCGTTCATAGGCAAAATGAATCAACTTCCGCACCTCTTCATCTATGGTCTGCGCGGTAGCTTCCGAATAAGGCTTGTTGAATTTATAATCGCTGGACTTGCTATCGTAAAAAGAGACATTCCCTACCTTCTCGTTCATGCCGTAGACAGAAACAATAGAATAGGCCATTTTGGTGATCCTTTCCAAATCGCTTAGTGCGCCGGTCGATATCTTTCCGAAAATCAACTCTTCCGCTGCCCTTCCTCCCAGCGCCATACACATATCGTCGATAAGCTGTTCGGTCTGATAAAGAAACTGCTCCTTGGGCAAATACTGGGCGTAGCCCAGCGCCGCAATCCCCCGAGGGACGATACTTACTTTAACCAACGGATCCGCATGTTCCAGGAACCAGCCCGCAACGGCGTGACCGGCCTCATGATAGGCTACGATCATTTTCTCTTCCGGCGATATAATTTTGTTCTTCTTCTCCAAACCTCCTATGACACGGTCTACGGCGTCTTGGAAATCCTGCATATCCACCTCTTCTTTGTTTCTACGGGCAGCGATTAACGCGGCTTCATTACAGACGTTAGCGATCTCCGCACCGGCAAAACCGGGAGTCTGTGCCGCCAGCTTCTTAGCATCCACATTGTCGGAGGTCTTGATAGGGCCTAAATGAACTTGAAAAATGGCTTCTCTGCCGATGATATCCGGCTTATCTATGCTTATCTGCCGATCAAATCTCCCCGCTCTCAACAAAGCTGAATCCAACACATCGGGTCGGTTGGTAGCGCCCAGAACGATTACGCCTGAATCCGTGCCAAACCCGTCCATTTCCACCAGAAGGGAGTTAAGGGTATTTTCCCGTTCATCGTTGGATCCGGGCATCTGCCCTTTACCTCTGGAGCGTCCGATGGCATCAATCTCGTCAATGAAGATAATACAGGGAGCTTTTTCTTTGGCCTGCTTAAAGAGGTCTCTTACCCGCGCCGCGCCCACACCTACGAACATCTCCACAAAGTCAGAGCCCGAAAGGGTAAAGAAAGGAACGCCGGCTTCTCCAGCCACAGCTTTGGCCAACAAGGTCTTGCCGGTACCGGGAGGGCCTATCAACAGGGCACCTTTAGGGATTTTGCCTCCCAGTTTTGTGAATTTGCCCGGGTTCTTCAGGAACTCCACAATTTCCTCCACCTCTTCCTTCGCTTCATCCAAACCTGCCACATTGTCAAACGTGATTTTTACTTTGTTTTCCGCATCAAATAGTTGTGCCCGTGACTTGCCCACATTGAAGATCTGGCCTCCGGGTCCGCTCGGCCCGGACATTCTCCTCATCATCATCCAGAACAAAAAGAAAATAAGGATGAGGAATCCGAAGGTGGAAATCCAGTTCCCCCAACTCTCCTCATTTTTCGCGGTGTAGCCTATCCTTTGATCTTCGGGCAGTTGCTGTTCTAATTCGCTTAACCTGGCTATAAAGCTCTCCCCTGAAACAACATTAATCCGATAATGCGGTCCGGTGACATTATAAAAGCTGTTTTGGGCGCCAAGCTCATCTTTATACCGCTGGTTTTCCAGGGCCTCCTCCTTAAGCGTGACTTCGACATAATCCTGATTGTTGATCACCACGATTTTTTTGACATCGTTGCTCAGCATCATGTCTTCAAAACGCTTGATCGTGATCTCCACCACCGCATTGGATTGGTTAAACCAGGTCACGCCGACCAACACAATTACCGCGGTGATGATTAGCCAAAGCTGAAAATTGGGTTTTTGGGGTGGTTTAGGTATAAATTTTTTATTTTTATTTTTTTCCGTCATCTTACAATGGTTAATGCAATAACTTTTGATACAACAATATAAAAAAATGAAAGTTCAAGGAAACTATTTTACATGAGTGACCTTGGCATCTCCCCAAAGTTCTTCCAATCCATAAAATTCCCTGGTATCCTTCAGGAAAATATGGACGACTACGTTTACGTAATCCATCAAGATCCACTGCCTGTTGGTCTTCCCTTCACTTCTCCAAGGCAACTCCTTGCTTGCTTTCAAAACTTCTTCTTCGACTGAAGAGGAAATCGCATCCAGTTGGGTATCCGAGGTACCGGAACAAATGACGAAAAAATCAGCAACTGTATTTTTAATGTCCCTTAAATCCATCACCACAATATCGGAAGCCTTTTTTTCTTCCATTCCTTTTACTATTGTTTTACTCAGCTCTTCTGCTGTCATATGTTATTCTTATGTTTCCCTGTTGATTTTCCTACTAACTATTTGTTCCTTAAATAAAAGTTTAAATATCTTTATTGTCGAACGAAATAACTAATAACTCATGCATAAAATCCTTGCCAAGACCTCATTTTTAGGAAAAGACATCCTCTACCTGCCAGAATGTCACTCCACTAATGATACCGCTTTGCAAAAATACAAAAATAAGGAGCTAAGCGAAGGAAGCATCGTTATTACAGACCGCCAAACCGCCGGCCGAGGACAAAGGGGGAACCGATGGGAAAGCGAACCGTACCAGAACCTCACATTCTCCCTGGTTCTTACCCCCCGCTTTTTGGATCCGCAGGAACAGTTTGGGTTGAATATGGCCATTGCTTTAGGGATAAGGGAGGCCCTTGCCGCCTCCTGCCCAGGAATCTTGGTAAAATGGCCCAATGATATTGTACACGACCGGCACGGCAAAATCGGGGGGATTCTCATCGAAAACACCATCAGCCACAAAGGAATGGAAGTGTCCATTGTAGGCATCGGGCTGAATATCAACCAGACAGCATTTTCCTGCCCCAACGCCACTTCTATGGCCTGCCTATCTGGAGCACCCTTGGATAAAGACGAAATTTTTGAGACCGTGATATCCCGCATTGAACATTACTATAGCCTCCTAAAACGCCATGGAGCCAAGCCCCTCAAGGAACTTTTTCAGTCCCATTTATTTAGATTTGGGGAGCTTTCAGCCTATGACGACGGGGAGAGGTTTTTAGGGAAAATCACTGGGGTATCGGATCAGGGGAAACTTGTGATTCAAAAAGAAGCCGGCGGCCGACACGAGTACGCTTTTAAGGAAGTACGCTTCCTATAGAGTCACGGATTTTATTTGTCTAAACTATTCCTTAAATTTGTAGACTCCTAATAAGTAATATAAACCAATATTTATGTCAGAAATAACATCCCAAACGTATACCAAGTACAAAGTAAAAGACATTTCTTTGGCTGCGTACGGTAGAAAAGAAATACGGCTTGCCGAGGCCGAGATGCCAGGATTAATGGCTTTGAGGGAAGAATTCGGAGCCTCCCAGCCACTTAAAGGTGCACGCATCGCAGGCTGTCTCCACATGACCATCCAAACTGCTGTCCTGATCGAGACATTGGTAGCACTAGGCGCAGAGGTGACCTGGTCTTCCTGTAATATCTTCTCTACCCAGGACCATGCCGCTGCCGCTATTGCTGCCGCAGGCATCAGCGTATATGCGTGGAAAGGTTTGAGTGAAGAAGAATTTGATTGGTGCATCGAACAGACCTTGTTTTTCGGCGAAGAGAAACAGCCTCTCAATATGATCCTTGACGACGGGGGTGACCTCACCAATATGGTGCTGGACAAATACCCCGAACTGGTGTCAGGGATTAAGGGGATTTCTGAGGAAACCACCACCGGGGTGCTCAGACTGTACGACAGAATGAAGAAAGGAACCCTTCCAATCCCCTCCATTAATGTCAATGACTCCGTCACCAAATCTAAATTTGATAACAAGTACGGTTGTAAGGAATCCTTGGTAGATGCGATCAGAAGGGCCACAGACGTCATGATGGCTGGTAAGGTAGCTGTAGTAGCAGGATATGGTGATGTAGGAAAAGGCTCCGCTGCCTCCCTGCGGGGAGCAGGCGCCAGGGTGATTGTTACCGAGATCGACCCGATCTGTGCCCTTCAGGCAGCCATGGATGGCTATGCCGTCAAGAAAATGGAAGATGCTGTCAAAGAAGCCAACATCGTGGTTACCGCAACAGGCAACAAAGACATTATCGGTGAGAAGCACTTCCGGTTGATGAAAGACAAGACCATCGTCTGTAACATAGGCCACTTCGACAATGAAATTGATATGGCTTGGCTTAACAGGAACTACGGCCACACCAAAGATGTCATTAAACCCCAAGTGGATCTTTATAACATAGATGGTGCAGACATCATTGTATTGGCAGAGGGCAGATTGGTGAACTTGGGCTGTGCTACAGGACACCCCTCTTTCGTCATGTCTAATTCCTTCAGCAACCAGACCTTGGCGCAATTGGAACTATGGACCAACTCCGAAAATTACAAGCCCGGTGTATATGTCCTTCCAAAACACCTGGATGAAAAGGTAGCAGCCCTTCACCTGGCTAAACTGGATGTGGAGCTTGAAGTGCTATCAGAGGAGCAAGCCGAGTACATCGGCGTGAAGCCTGAAGGGCCGTTCAAGCCTGAATACTATCGGTACTAAACTGTTTATGCCCTTAACGGCAGCTAAAAAAAACCGTCACGCTCTCGTGACGGTTTTTTTATTGTTTTTTCACCAATTCCTGCCCATCATCCAATTGTATCTGGGCCGTATGGTTACAATCCTCAGCCTGTTGGAAGTTTACGGTATGGATAACATGACGGGTGGCAGTCCTTTCAAAAGTCCAGCTTTCCCGGCCACTCTCCGCCAGCTGAAAACCTTCCTGCAAACAGCCAGCAGAAAAACGCTTCTTCTGGTCGATTTCCAGTGTAAAGGGCCTTCCTGCGAGGTTCCTCCCTGTCCCCGATCCCGTGGTAGTATAGTAGCGGAGGCTATCGCCTTCCACAAAGACTTCATGTGAGAAGAAGGCATTCACCTTGCTGGTAGATCTATTGGCATCGGTAATAACAAAGTTGGAAACACTGTCCATCAAGGCAATGGAAGTAGTTATGCTGTCCACCTGGTGAAACGCCCTGATCCCTTCTACCTTGATGCCTCTTACCCAATAATCCTCATACCGCATCTCGGCGGGATGGTGTGCCTCAGCCAAAGTATCCGCGGAATAGGAAAGTATAAGCTTACCGGTCCTCAAGGCCTTATTGCTCGGACATTCCCCCTCGCCAAATGTCAGCGTGACTTCCTTGAATACATCATTGATGGTAACCACTGGACATCCCGTAAGGGTTGTCTGATTGAGCGTATCGCGATAGAATTCCAACGACCGAAATGCATAAGCAACATGTTCATCCAGCGCATAACTCAGATTAAACATCTCTTCTCCCTCGAAGCTCTGGTCGGTCTGCAGCCGTTTTTCCTCCTCACTCAAACATGAAGCCAGCGCAATAAGGCACAAAAAAACAAAGGGGTATCTCATCAATCCTTTCACAATTTCTAATGCAATGATCAAATCTCCGTTGATCGGACAAATCTAAGAAGATCCCTTTACAATTACCTTACCGGATATACGTAAGTACCAAACCTCTCAATGATGCTCCTCTCCAACTCTTCCTGATGCTCCGGCGCTGCGATCCTCATCAACTCGTAGGCCCTCTGCCGGAGGTTTTTGCCATAGAGATAGGCGGTTCCGTATTGCGTCACCACATATTGGACGTGCGCCCGGGTGGTGACCACCCCCGCCCCTTCCTTAAGGAAAGGCACTATTTTGGAGCCGCCTTTCCGGGTAACAGCATTAAGCGCCATGATCGGCTTGCCCCCTTCGGACAAAGACGCTCCCCTCATAAAGTCCATTTGTCCGCCTACACCTGAATAATGGTAACTTCCAATGGAGTCCGCGCAGACCTGGCCGGTGAGATCCAGTTCCAGGCAGGAGTTGATGGAAATCATTTTGGGGTTTTTTCTGATCACTGCCGTGTCATTGACATAGGCCGTTTCGTGAAAAGAGAACTCAGGGTTATCGTGCACTTTTTGATAAAGCTTATCCGTCCCGATAGCGAAAGATGAAACAATTTTACCGGGGTGGGTTCTTTTGTACCTGTTGGTTATCGCACCGGTTTCTAGCAGGTTGATCACGCCGTCCGAGAACATCTCCGTGTGGATACCCAAATCTTTGTGATTTCCCAAAACCCTGAGGACTGCGTCCGGTATGGCGCCTATGCCTAACTGGAGGGTAGAACGGTCTTCAATCAGTTCCGCAATATATCGGCCGATCTGCAATTCGCTCTCGGTCAGCTTGTCACCATAATTAACCTGTGGCAGGGGATCGGCTACCTCGACGGCTGCATCAAATTTGCTAAAATGGATTAAGCCATCCCCATGCGTACGGGGCATATTTTTATTGACTTGTGCAACGATTATACTGGCTGTCTCAATAGCGGCCTTGGCTATGTCAACGGAAACGCCAAGAGAACAGAAACCATGTAAATCGGGAGGAGACACATTGATAAGCGCCACATCCAGGGGAAGAATATTCCTGCGGAACAATTGCCCGATCTCACTGAGGAATATCGGCACATAGCCGCCCTGTTCGGAGTTCACTGCTTTTCGGACATTCTCCGAAACAAACAGCGAGTTGATAAAAAAGCTTCCCTTGCATCCGGGATCCGCCAGTGGCATATCCCCCAAGGTAGTGATGGACACGATCTCTACATTCTCTAATTCATCTTTTCTATCAGCCAAAGCCTTGAGAAGGGTAGTTGGAGTAGCCGCGCTTCCATGTACAAAAACACGTTGATCGCTTTTAATCACTTTTACAGCTTCTTCCGCACTAACGTATGGTATGCTCATAGGTTTGTATATTTTTATGGTAACTGAATTCAATTTCTAACTGGTTGGCGACCAATCGGTATGCAGTCATTTTGATTGAGAACATTTTAGAGTAATATTGTCCTATAAAAGCCGATCATCCAGAATAGCGCCAGATCGCAAGTCTCTAGATATTCTGGTAAGTTATCAATATAGTCTTATAAATACCTTAATTTTCCCGGAAATATAACAAGCTATAGAAGCAGATCGATCACTAAATAAACTTTCTATGTCAGGATCCCCTGAACGATATACTCCCAAGAGTGCTGTCAGAATAGTCACGGCAGGTTCCCTTTTTGACGGGCATGACGCCGCCATCAATATCATGAGAAGGATCATACAGGCCTCCGGTTGCGAAGTCATTCATCTGGGGCATAACCGGTCCGTCCAGGAAATTGTGGACTGTGCCCTTCAGGAGGATGTACAGGCCATAGCGGTGACCTCCTACCAAGGAGGACACATGGAGTTTTTCCGCTACATGTGTGATTTACTTCAAGAAAGAGGAGCCTCCCACATCAGACTTTTTGGCGGAGGGGGGGGCACTATCCTACCTGAAGAGAAGCAAGAATTAGAAGCTTATGGGATCACCCGCATCTATTCGCCGGACGAAGGCAGGGTCTTGGGACTGCAGGGCATGATCAATGATTTGATTCAGCAGGCAGATTTCCCACTCGGCCAGGAGCTGGCAAAACCGCCAAGTTTCCCGATAAAAGACCGGTATACCCTTGCCCGGCTGATTACGGCCGCGGACAATTTCCCGGACCGGCACCAGTCCTTACTTGCCGAGATCCGTTCAATTGCCTCCAGGAGCAAGGCGCCTGTCTTAGGGATCACCGGTACAGGGGGCTCCGGGAAATCCTCTTTGGTGGATGAATTGGTAAGACGGTTTTTGGCCAGCTTCAAAGAGCAATCTTTGGAAAAGAACATCGGCATCATTTCCGTCGATCCTTCTAAAAGAAAAACGGGAGGCGCGCTGCTGGGTGACAGGATCCGTATGAACGCCATCCATCATCCTCAGGTTTATATGAGGTCCCTGGCAACCCGGCAGGCCCATCTATCGCTTTCTAAATCTGTCAAAGACGTCACAGACCTCTTAAAAGCCGCTGATTTCGACCTGATTATTCTGGAGACTTCCGGCATAGGCCAGTCCGGTTCTGAGATCACAGAGCATGCTGACCTGTCGCTCTATGTCATGACCCATGAATATGGTGCCGCTTCCCAACTGGAGAAAATCGACATGCTGGATTATGCCGATCTGATCGCGTTAAACAAATTTGATAAAAGAGGTGCGCTGGACGCATTTAGAGACGTCAAAAAGCAGTACAGAAGGAATCAGGGCCTTTGGGATCTCGCCGAGGAAGAGCTCCCGGTTTTTGGCACCATTGCGTCGCAGTTTAATGATCCCGGAGTTGACCAGCTTTATAAGGCCATTCTGTCCAGACTAAATGAAGAGACCCTTTTCAGGATCGAGGCTCCCGGGGATGCCTCAGCCGACTTGCCTGAAAAGCCCCACATCATCCCGCCCTCACGGATAAGGTACCTATCCGAAATCGCCGAAACCAACCGGAATTATGCTCAATGGGCGGAGCAACAAAAGGAAACCGCTCAACAGTTATTTGGCCTCCAAAAGTCGATGGAAGCCGTTCGGAGCAGTGCCATACCTGCCAAAGAAAATCTCCTGGAAGAATTACAGGTGCTATACCGGCAAATCGAACAGGAGTTAGACCCGGCAAACAAAAAACTACTAGAGGCATGGCCTGATACCGTAACGGATTATTCACAGGATTATTACTCATTTTGGGTAAGGGACAAAGAGCTGAGGATTAAAACTTTCACGGAATCCCTGTCGCATAGCCGATTACCTAAAATTTCCCTGCCCAAATACGAAGCCTGGGGTGACCTGTTAAAATGGCTCCTTACCGAAAATGTACCGGGTCGATTTCCTTTCACCGCCGGCGTCTTTCCGTTTAAAAGAGAGGGAGAAGACCCCACCCGGATGTTTGCGGGAGAAGGAGGTCCCGAACGAACCAATAAGCGCTTTCATTACCTATCCCGAAACACCCCGGCCAAAAGGCTTTCCACCGCCTTTGACTCCGTCACCCTGTACGGGGAAGATCCGGGCCACCGTTTGGACGTTTATGGAAAAATAGGGAATTCCGGGGTGAATATCTGCTGCTTGGATGATGCCAAAAAGCTCTATTCGGGTTTTAATCTTGCGGATCCTATGACTTCCGTCTCGATGACCATCAACGGGCCGGCCGCCACCATGACCGCTTTCTTTATGAACGCAGCCATTGACCAGCAATGCGAGCTATATATCAAGGAAAACGGCTTGGAACAAGAGGTTGCGGCGAAAATTGATCTAATCTATTCCTCTTCCCCACAGTCCCGCCCCAGGTATATTGGTTCCCTTCCCGAAGGGCATGATAGCTTAGGCCTGATGCTGTTGGGCGTGACGGGCGACCAGGTACTTCCGATAGGAATTTATGAGGCCATCAAAAAGGAAACCTTAGCAAAAGTGCGGGGGACGGTACAGGCTGATATCCTGAAAGAGGATCAGGCCCAAAATACCTGTATATTTTCCACTGAATTTTCGCTTCGGTTGATGGGCGACGTACAGCAATATTTCATTGACCAGAAGGTACGGAATTTCTATTCCGTTTCGATATCCGGCTACCACATAGCAGAGGCGGGTGCCAATCCGATTACCCAACTGGCTTTGACCTTGTCCAATGGATTTACTTACGTGGAATATTATTTGTCAAGGGGGATGGACATCAACCAATTCGCCCCCAACCTGTCCTTTTTCTTTTCTAACGGGATTGATCCAGAGTATGCAGTGATTGGACGGGTTGCGCGGAGGATCTGGGCAAAAGCGATGAAGCTGAAATATGGCGCTAACGAACGTTCCCAGATGTTAAAATACCACATCCAGACATCGGGCCGGTCGCTCCACGCGCAGGAAATTGACTTCAATGACATCAGAACTACGTTACAGGCGCTGCATGCCATATACGACAACTGTAATTCGCTTCACACCAATGCCTATGATGAAGCGATCACCACCCCTACCGAGGCTTCCGTACGCCGGGCCATGGCCATTCAACTGATCATCAATAAGGAACTGGGGCTGACCAAAAATGAAAACCCGATGCAGGGGGCTTTTGTGATTGAAGAGCTGACGGACCTGGTAGAGGAAGCCGTCTATGCGGAGTTTGACCGGCTCACCGAGCGTGGAGGGGTTCTAGGGGCAATGGAGACCATGTATCAAAGGGGGAAAATCCAAGAAGAAAGCCTATATTACGAAACACTGAAGCATAAAGGGGATTTGCCGATCATCGGGGTCAACACCTTCCTGTCCCCCACCGGTTCTCCTACGATAAGTCCAGGAGAAGTCATCCGGGCAACAGAAGAAGAAAAAGAACGCCAAATCCAAACTTTGAAGCACCTCCATCAGCAAAATGCCGATAAATCCAATGCAATGCTTACCGCGCTCCAAAAGGCCGCAATCGACAACGAGAACCTATTTGAAAAGCTGATGGACACTACAAAACACTGTTCGCTAGGCCAGATCACCCATGCCTTATATGAGGTGGGCGGTCAGTACAGAAGAAACATGTAAATAAAAATCGAAATCAAACATATGTCAAAAAGATCAATTACATTAAAAATGATCGCTGATCGGGAATATGAATCAGCGAACGCAACCGGCAATAAAGTGGCCATCGATATGTATGATGGGGAGGATAAGAAACATCAATCTCCCATGGAACTGCTCCTGTCTGCCTTGGCAAGTTGCGCGTCAGTAGATGCTGTCTTGATGATGAAGAAGAAAAGAAGAGCGATACAGGATTTTAAAGTAGAGGCTGAAGGGGAAAGAAATGATGGAATTCCGGCTTTTTACAAATCTATTCACCTTAAGTTTACCCTCAGCTCACCGGATGCTACCCAAGAAGAGTTTGAGAAGGTGATCAAACTTGCCGTGGAGAAATATTGTTCGGTAGCGTCTTCCCTGAAATCCGAAATCACTTATTCCTCCATGGTAGTCCGACTGGCATGAGAGTAATCAAAGAACTATCCAAAAACGGGATCAAGATTTCGCTGTTTTCATGGAACAACAAATACTTGCTGAAGTTTGAGCAAGGCATGGTGGAGCAGACTTTTAAAGTCAGCGAGATGGACCTGGGCGACGAAGAAGACCTCCATATTTTCTGGTCAGAGGACTTCCTCGTAGATATCCAAAAAAGATTCGACGATATGCACCAATTACTTAGAAATCAGCTGGAAAATATTTAACTTGCCATATCTTTAATTATTCGAGGATGAAGTATGGCTTTTCAGTCAAGCGGATGCGTTTATTGTTTTTTACAATCACTTATCGTGACCAAAATCAATCCAATAGACCATAGGCTTAGTCGCGACAGTAGATTACAAGCGCTCTGTTCCTGTGGAGGCCGTTACAGATAAGCTATTTATGCATTAAGGAGTAGCCTTTTCAGGCATTTTCCAGTATAATCAGATATAGATTCAGTAACGGCGCATACGGCGTACTCCCTTTTTACAATCGTTGTTGGATAAGTGGCTGTCAGTAGCGGCCACTGGTTAACATATTGAGCACTATTGAACTTGGATTTCGGTGGAGAAAGAAGCAAGCACAAGCAATACAAATATTTCCAGGAGATTCTGGGTGCTAACCGGAATGGGAATGGCCTCGGTGCTCATGATTGGGATGCTCTCCTATTTTTTGTATTCTACATTATCCGAACACATTTCGACGAGCGCACGGGAATACCTGAGTAAAGAAGCGCAGCTGGCCTCCAGTGATATCCAAAGGGGTTTTACTGCCCTAAAGGAAGATTTAGGCTATTATGCCAACCGGGTATTGGAGAACAACCACAACCTGGATGAGAAGCGCATCAGCAGGCTGCTGAATAAGTATCCTGTTATTGTTGATTCTCTTTTTCTTCAAACACCAGACCAAACCCTTGTCTTCACGCTCGACGCATCCGATTCCCTGGTTAGGACGGACTTTGGAGGTGAAGTCAGGAGCAGCAACAGCAACCATTTGTCTGCCAGGTCTAGTACAGGAGACGCTACTTTAATAGCAAAAATCAATTTAACTGGATTTTTTAGAGAGGTAGCCTCACCTTATTTTGTGTCCGGCAAGAAGTTTTTTTATGAGAACGGAAAACTGTTCGAGTTGAACACCGGGCGATATGAAGAGGCGACTGCTTTCCCCTTGTCTTTAATGGACGCTATGCATGGGGACATCAATGAAGGCCGCTGGGCTAGCTACCAGAGCCCCGTAGCCATCCGATTCGAAGGAGAAAAGGAGATGCAAAACGCAACTATCGTACAGGTTCCCTTCAAACTGAACCCTTTCCCGCAGCCCTTTGCCTTTCTCTTTGTGGAAGAACAGAAGACCTTGATCTCAGATCTCTACAATCCATATCTATATCTTTTTGTGGCCCTATTTGGCATACTTCTATTCGTATTGTTTCTCATGTGGATGTTTTTTGAAAACACGCACAGAAACAAACTTTTGCTGGAGAAGAACGCGAACGAAATCAACCTGCTTTTTAAGCAGCAGACCATGCTACTACAGCAGTCGAACGGGTTTGTCTACTACCACGACAAGTATGGGAAGGTTTACAAGGCCAGTGAAAACGTCAAGGACGTGCTCGGGTACAGCCCTGAGGAGTTTGTAGCAAAGGTCAAGCAATTAATCCCACAAGAGGACTTGATGAAAATCCAGGTAGTGGCCATGGATGGATTGGAAAACAAAAAAGAATACATCTATTATGAAATCAGCCTTACCAAAGCAGACGGCTCCGTGATCAGAACCAAGAATTTTGAAAAATTCTTTTTTGATGTCCACGGGAATTTTACCGGAAGCATTGGCATCTGTACGGACATCAATGAAAAATACCTGGCAGATCAAGAATTGATTAAGAGTGAAAACAGGTTACGGGCGGTACTCAACAGCCTGCCAGACACGATCTATATCTACAACAACGAAGGCGTATTTCTGGACTATTACGTCCAGCATGAAGATCTTTTGACTGGACCGGCCAAAGAAGCAGTGGGAAGCACCATTTCTGAGATTTTTCCTTATCCGCTTAATGAGAAGATAAAGGATACCTTCAATAAGTCTCTAAAAACGGCCAAAATGCAGACACAGGAAATCGACGTGATCATCAATGGCGGTAAAAAGTTTTTCGAAATCCGCTTCTTCAAATTGGACGACATGAAGGTTATTTCCTTGGCCCGGGACATTACGGATCAAAAACTTTGGGAAAATGGCTTGAGAGAAGCCAAGGAAGCGGCAGAGTCGGCCAATAGGCACAAGTCTGAGTTCCTTGCCAACATGAGCCACGAAATCAGGACACCAATGAATGGCCTGTTGGGAATGGTCGGTTTGTTGGGCACGACCGGGCTCGACGAAGAACAAAGGAAGTATGTATCCATCATAGAGAATTCAGGAGAGTCCCTCTTGTCTATTGTCAACGACATCCTGGACTACTCCAAAATAGAAGCAGGTAAACTTGAACTGCAGCTGTCTGCCTTTCATTTTAGGGATGAAATCAAGGCAACTGCCGACATTTTTTCCGGCATGATCATCGAAAAAAACATTAAGATGTCCCTCGCTATAAGTGACAAAATACCGGAGACAGTCTTACTTGACCGCAAAAAACTAAAGCAGATCCTCTTCAACATCATTGGTAATGCCGTCAAGTTCACTCCTCGTGGAGGGGCTATCGATGTGACCGTCTCCGGGGAGGTGATCATCTCTAACAACCTGATGCTTTACTTTGCAATAAAGGACACCGGCAAAGGCATACCCCCTGAACACATCCATAAGCTGATCCAACCATTTATACAAGTGGACAGCAGCGACACACGGGAGCATACCGGCACGGGCCTGGGCTTGGCTATTGCCAGCAAGCTCATAGAACTGATGGGAGGGATTCTGCAGGTGGAAAGCGAAGAAAACAATGGTTCCGAATTTTCCTTTACCATCATTGCGTCTGTACCGGACGAAGATTATGCCACAGAGCCGGCCACTGAACAGAAACCTTGCATAGAGAACATCGATTTTGTCAACTTCGCCAAGGATTATCCGATGAGGATCTTATTGGTGGAAGACAATGAAATCAACCAAAAATTCATGACCATTGTGTTGTCCCAGATGGGCTACACACCTGATCTAGCCCACAATGGACAGCAGGCCGTTGAAATGATAAAGGTGAAGGAATACGATCTCATTTTTATGGATCATCAGATGCCGAACATGAACGGGGCTGAGGCTACCCGGATGATAAGAACAATGGATAATGGGAAAAATGCGAGGATTATCGGCCTATCCGCCAACGTATTGGACAATTCCTTAAAAGATCTCTATCAGGATGGTAACGACGGCTACCTGACCAAGCCTGTAAAAATAGAAACCATCATCGACACGATAAAAGCCAGTTTTGAGCGGACTAGCTAATACCTGAGCCGAACGAAGAAGGGCCGTCAAAAAGACCGGCCCTTCTGGTGTTAGAACTCCATATTTAAATTGAATGCCTCAAGGTACTCAGCGACCCGTTTGACAAACATCCCTCCCAGGGCACCATCGACAACCCGGTGGTCATAAGAGTGGGAAAGGAACATTTTATGTCTGATACCGATTACATCCCCGGTAGGGGTTTCGATGACTGCTGGCTTCTTGGTGATCGTTCCCACCGCTAAAATAGCCACCTGAGGCTGAACGATGATGGGAGTCCCCATCACATTTCCGAATACGCCTACATTAGAGAGGGTATAGGTTCCACCTTGTACTTCATCAGCCGTCAGCTTGTTGCTTCTTGCCCGGGTAGCCATATCATTTACTTTCTTCGCCAAACCCATGAGGTTTAGCTGATCCGCCCTTTTGATCACCGGTACGATGAGATTGCCCGTAGGCAACGCTACGGCCACGCCGATGTTGATGTCTTTTTTTGCGATAATTTTATTGCCGTCAACAGACACATTGATCATGGGAAAATCTTTAATGGCTTTGGCAATTGCGTGCACAAAAAAAGGCGTATAGGTAAGTGCCTCCCCTTCTTTCTGCTTGTATTTCTCTTTGTTTTTCTCCCTCCATAATACAAGGTTCGTGACGTCCGCCTCCACGAAAGAGGTCACGTGGGCTGATATCCGCTTCGAATCAAGCATCCGCTGGGCGATCAGGGTTCTCATCCGATCCATTTCGATTATTTCATCCTCAGCACTGGTACTCGCTGCCAGGCTGGGGGAAGTATCAAACCGCGGCGTTTCGGCGTTGGCCCTGCTTTCCAGATAATTAAGCATATCCTGCTTGGTGACACGCCCTTCCTTTCCGGTGCCCGGAATTGTCGACATTTCCTTCGCACTGATTCCCTCTTCCTTGGCTATATTCCTTACCAGAGGCGAATAAAACCTAAGATCCTCCACGTCGGTACCAGTCGGCGTTGAAGCGGGGATTTCGATATCAGGCGCGGCAATACTAGCCGCAACACTCGACTCCTGCTTAGGGACGTAGGGAATGTCAGTTTCCGGTACATCCACAGCTTCCTCACTTGTTTCGATCAAGGCGATGGGGAAACCGACCCCTACTACCTCCCCTTCCTTTGCCAATATTTTTTTCAAAATTCCCCCTTGGGGTGCAGGCACCTCGGTATCCACCTTATCCGTAGCCACTTCGAGGACCGAATCATCCTGTTCAATGGTGTCCCCTTCTTTCTTTAACCAAGAGAGGATGGTGCCCTCTATAATGCTTTCTCCCATTTGGGGCATTACCATTTCTATAGTTGCCATACTGCTTCTTTATATTGGTACAATAGGATAATAAAATCAACTGAAGGACAACTTCCTTCTTCACGCGCTCTCGTGGATGCACTGCCTTAAAAGGTTCAAAGCAAACACTGCGGTGTAACGAATATTCAAATCCCGTTCATGGGACAGTTGAAGTTTCCTCGTGACGGTGCCGCCATCAAAATCGCAGGCAACCCATACCGTTCCCACAGGCTTTTCTTCGGATCCTCCCCCTGGACCGGCTATGCCGCTGGTGGACAGGCCAAAGTCCGCCCGGTATCTCCGCCGCACATTCTTAGCCATTTCCTTCACGGTTTCTTCACTGACCGCTCCCACCGTAGCCAACGTCTCCTCTCGAACATCAAGCTGCGAAACCTTAAACTGGTTATGGTAAGGGATCACTGCTCCGTTGAAATAAGTACTGCTGCCGGGTATGCTGGTGATCAGGTGCGAAATATAACCGCCCGAACAGCTTTCTGCTAAAGCTACTGTTTTATTTTTATTTCGCAAAAGCACTCCTACAGCCTCCTGGAGGGTATCCGCATCAAATCCGTAAATATATTGATGAATCAAAGGGACTACTTTTTCGATCGCTTCGCCGACATCATTGACTAAGCGCCTCTCCTCCTTTCCGATAGCCGTCAGCCTTAACTTCACCTCACCTACGGAGGGCAGGTAGGCCAGCTTAATGTGTTCAGGAAGATTTTTTTCCCACTCCTGGATAAGGGAGGCAAGCCAACTCTCCCCTATGCCCACTGTTTTGATGACCTTGTGGTAGATGACAGGAAGCTCAAACCGCTTTTTGAGTGTCGGCAACACATAGTCCGTCATCAGCTTTTTCATCTCATGGGGCACGCCTGGCATGGACATCCATACCACACCGCGTTCGTCAAACCACATCCCCGGCGCCGTCCCCACTTCATTGCGAACGTAAGTACACCTGGAGGGAAGATGGGCCTGGAGAGCGTTAATTTCGGTAAGTTCCCGGCCTCTTCTGGCAAAAAAAGAACGTACGTCTTCCAGTGCCTCCGGCACAAGTTCGACGGAACAATTGAAATATTCCGCCAGCAAGGGCTTGGTGAGATCATCACTAGTGGGGCCGAGCCCGCCGGTGATCAGCACGATGTCCGCACGTTGTTCGGCCGCCGAAAAGGCTGCTAACATGGCCTCTTTGTCGTCACCGACAGTAGTCCTGCGCACCACTTTAACGCCAATACGATCCAATTCTTGGCTGATCCAATGGCTGTTGGTATCGACAATCTGGCCATAAAGGAGTTCATCGCCTATGGCCAGTATTTCTGCTTTTACAATCATTGTATAAATGAAAATCAACTGGATACAAAAGAGACGGGTGCTCCCAAATATGGGGCCGTAAAAGAACCGGCTTCACACTGCCTCTTTTTTCCAAGGCCAAAGATAAGAAAGTCTTGGGGATGGTTTTGTCCGGTAATCCTATTTTAAGAGAAACAGGCTAAAAAGCCTTTTCCAAACCACTTCACATTCATCGCCGCAGGCGGTTTTAAAAATATGTTTTAGTTCCGAAATTATCGGAGTAGTAAAGAAACAATTGGCCATTGCTAACTGTCCTTTATGGTTTGTTTTGAAGTGGCGCCGGAATCTAATGGGTGTGGACAATGAGCATTCTTCGAACCTGGTGCCGGGTAAGCGCCGAATGAGCCGTCATCTCTCCGCCCGATGATCAGTGACTGCGTTTTCTGTTTAGGGTAGGATGATGAAAAAATACGCGGAGTTTCCTTCTAGTTCGCAAACGGTGGGTTTCAAATCCATTCTGAAAGCAAAAAGCCCTCAGGCATACCTGAAGGCTTTATGTGCGCACGAGAAGATTCGAACTTCCACACCAATTAAGGCACCACCCCCTCAAGATGGCGTGTCTACCAGTTTCACCACGTGCGCTTTTGGGAGAGCAAAAGTAGATAGTTATTGAATCCATAGCAAATGTATTTTCAGATTTTTTTAATTCTGTCATATCCTGTTTTTTTGAGTTAAACTAATTGCTAGCTTAGTTGTCTAAAAAAGGAATGACCCCCATAAGCGATACTGAACTATTAGAGCTGATAAAGGATCCTGCCACAAAAGAGCAGGGGTTCAGAGCTTTGGTTGAAATTTATCAAATGCGGGTCTACGGTATTATCAGAAAGATGGTGATCATCCACGAAGATGCCGACGATGTGCTTCAGAACACCTTTATCAAAGCATTTAGAAATATTCACCGGTTTAACGGAGACTCCAGCATATTCACCTGGCTCTACCGGATTGCTACCAACGAAAGCCTCAACTTCCTCGAAAAAAAGAAAAGACATCTGTTCTTTCCTTTGGAAGATCATCAAAAAGTGATGGAGGAACACCTGGACGGTAGCTCCTATATCACCGGAGATGAAATAGAAAGAAGCCTTCAAAAAATAATCCTTACTCTCCCAGAAAAGCAGCGATTGGTATTCAACCTTAAATATTATGAAGACCTGAGCTATGAGGAGATCAGCCAGATTACCAAAACTTCTATCGGTTCGCTGAAAGCCAGCTATCACCATGCGACCAAAAAAATCGAAAGCGCGATAAAGATGATAAACTCACATAACAGTTGATATTCTGGAGGATCAGTAAACCTTTGGACATGGCGACTGTCTAATAACCAAAGACATGAACAAGACCCAAAAAAATTCTATCTACATGGTGCCGGAGGGATATTTCGAAACCCTGCCCGACCGGATTATCCGGACAAAGAAGGTCAAGGCCCGCCAAGCCTTCACCTACCGCATGGCCGCGGCGGCGGTAATAGCCGTTGGACTGGTCCTATTTGGCGTTAAGCTATCTTCTGTACCGGATGTCGCCTTTCAGACAGAAATAGATCAAGAAGTTGAGTTTTATATCAACAGCGGATACTGGGATGCAGAGGATGTCATCAGCTTTTCCGATGACCCCGATAAACTTTTGGATATGATAATTGCCGAAGAATGGTCGGGATATGACCTTTCCGATGAGCAACTTCCCCTAGATGACCTGGAATATTAAAGTTATGAAAATGAAACACGCAGTTATATACGCACTGATGTTCTTCTTTGCCCTGCCGGCGATGGCACAGAAAGAAGAGAAATCCAATTACGACAGAGAGAAACTGGAGTCGGCTAAAGTAGCCTTTATCACCCAAAGACTTGATCTCAGCCCGGAACAGGCAGAGAAGTTTTGGCCCGCATACAACCAGCACAACAAGAAAAAAAGGAGCCTGATGAAAGAAATGGACAGGCTGGTCAAAGAAGGCGAAGAAATGACCAATGTGCAAGCCACCCAGCTACTAGAAAAGCGGCTTGAAATACAACAACAAATCCTTGACCTTGAAAAAGATTTTTTAAAGAATATCGTCAAAATCATCAGTCCTGTGCAGGCAATCAAACTCGACGATGTCAACAAGGATTTTGCCCGGCACATCTACCGCATGCAGAAACGCGACAAGTAGATGCGGAACATTAAATCCACGAGATCTGGTAGATAAGGGGAGAGGGAAAGAACTTAACCGCTAATTCTTTCCCTCTCCCTACTTTTTTGTTAATTTGCCACATGCAAAAGCCGCTTTCTTTATCGGAACTCAACCAGCTGATCCGTCAGACGCTGGACAGAAATCTGGCCCCCAGCTATTGGGTAATTGCTGAAATAGGGGAACTGCGGGATTCCGTCAAGGGACATGCTTACCTGGAACTGGTCGAGAAGTCGGGCAACCACCTGGCAGCAAAAATCAAGGCTAATATCTGGTCTTATACTTATCAAGGTATCCGGTCCCGGTTTGTGTCAGCCACCGGCCAGACGCTCAGCCCAGGAATGAAAATATTGGCTTTGGTCAATGTTCAATTTCATGAACTGTACGGCCTGAGTGCGACTATCAAAGATATTGACCCCAATTATACGGTGGGAGAAAGGGCCAGAAGGAAGCAGGAAATCATCGATCGGCTCACCCGCGAGGGCTTGATCCATCTCAACAAGCAATACCCGCTTCCACTGGTTCCGCAGAGACTGGCAGTAATCAGCTCATCCACAGCTGCGGGCTATGGGGATTTTCTTGATCAATTGGAAAAGAACCATTCGGGCTATCGGGTATATTCCAAACTGTATCCCGCGACCATGCAGGGCAACGACGCCTCGGTGTCCGTTGTAAATGCCATAGCCGCCATAGAAGCGGCGCTGCCGGATGAAAAATTCGATTTATTGGTTATTATCCGTGGCGGGGGCGCCACCACCGATATGGATTGCTTTGATGACTACGATATGGCCAAAGCCATTGCCAACACCTCCCTCCCTGTGGTCACCGGCATCGGGCATGAAAGGGATGAGTGTATTGCCGATTTGGTGGCCAATACAAGAATGAAAACCCCCACTGCTGTCGCTGAATTCGTTTTGTCGGGGTTTCGGGGATTTGAGGAAAAATTAAAAGAAAACCTTAAAGTCATCGAGCGGAGGGCCGGAAGCAGGCTGCAGCGGGAGGACGGTGTCGTGCGGGACAAAGAACATCTCCTCACCAATTTATTTCTCCACAAAGTAAGGGCTGCCAAGGAAAAACTGGCGAATTACAACCACCAGCTCCATTCCATCGCTGTGATGAATATAAAAATGCAGCACATAGCCTTAGAGAACTTCGAACAGTCATTGAAGAAAAACTTAAAGTTCAAGATGGAGCAGCAAAAGCTGCACTTGCAGTCGCTTGAAAAAGAGATGAACCGTTTGAGTCCGCATTACTTTTTGGAAAGAGGCTATACGAGAACGGAAATAAACGGTATACCTTTGAAGCAAAGCAAGATTAAGACAGGGGATCAAATCACCACCTTTACCCTCAGCCAAAAAATCACCAGTACCGTAGAAGACATTAGTGAATATGAACAACAAAACTCCCTTTAGTTACGACTCCACGTTGAAGAGAATCGAAGAAATCGTCAAACAACTGGAAGAAGACAATAAAAGCATCGACGAACTTTCTGCCCTTGTCAGGGAAGCAAGCAGTCTGATCAAAGATTGCAAGACCAAGTTGAGGACGACGGAAGACGATATCCAAAAGGCTTTTGGACAAGTGGATTAACCATGCCTGTAAAGGAAATGCTAGCCAACTCCCGCATGTGCCTATCAAAAATTGTTTCCTGTCATTTCATTGTTGACCCATGAATCCCATATCCAAAGAAGAGGCTAAACTGAAAATAGCCGAACTCGCTGATAAAATCAACTTCCACAACCAGCTCTATTACCAGGAAGACAGAAGTGAGATAAGTGATTTTGAATTTGACAAACTCATGGAGGAGCTTATCCAACTGGAGCAGCAGTTCCCCGAATTCTTGCAGGAGGACAGCCCTTCCCAAAGGGTAGGCGGCACCATTACCAAGGAGTTTGAAACCAGCCTTCACGGCTACAGGATGCTGTCACTGGGCAACACCTATTCGGAGACTGAACTACGGGCTTTTGATGAAAGGGTAGCAAAAAATCTAACACATAGGAATTACACGTATTTCTGCGAATTAAAATTTGACGGGGTGGCGATAAGCCTTGTCTATGAAAAAGGAAAACTCCTCAGGGCGGTGACGCGCGGTGACGGAGTCCGGGGGGACAATGTGACAGAAAATGTCAAAACCATACGCAACATCCCTCTATCCATCAAAGGCGACAATGTACCCGAAAGCTTCGAAGTGAGGGGGGAAATATTTCTTCCCAGGAAGGAATTCGTCAAAATCAATGCAGAGAGAGAGGCTAACGGCGAGCCCCTCTTGGCCAATCCCAGAAATGCCGCCTCCGGCACCTTGAAGATGCAGGACAGCAGCATTGTGGCCAGGCGCAGGCTCAACTGTTATTTTTACCAGCTACTGGGCGAAAACATTGGCGTAAGCCACCACCATGCAGCCATTGCATTACTCGAAAAATGGGGTTTTAACGTCTCCCCTACTTATAAAAACTGCACGGATATCCAGTCTGTGCTAAACTATATTGAGCACTGGAAAGATAAAAGACGGGAACTGCCGTTGGATACAGACGGTGTCGTGCTCAAGGTGAATAATTATGAACAAAGGGAAGAGCTGGGCTACACAGCCAAAATTCCCCGCTGGGCTATAGCTTATAAATTTCAGGCTGAAACTGCGGTAAGCCAGCTACTCTCTGTCACCTATCAGGTAGGCAGGACAGGTGCCATCACGCCGGTGGCCAATCTATCGCCTGTGAGCCTGGCCGGAACCACAGTGAAACGCGCTTCCCTACACAACGCCAACGAAATAGAAAGGCTGGGTCTGTATACGGGGGACTTTGTGTCGGTAGAAAAAGGCGGTGATATCATTCCGAAAATCACCGGTGTGGTACTGGAGGAACGCAAAGCTGGGGGCGTGCCGGTTCCTTATATCAACCATTGTCCGGAATGCGGGACGCTGTTGGAAAGAAAAGAAGGAGAAGCCAAGCACTTTTGTCCCAATATGAAAACCTGCCCCCCACAGGTATTGGGGCGCGTTGAACATTTCGTTTCAAAAAGAGCCATGGACATCGACTCTTTAGGCACGGAAAGGATCAGGGCCTTAATTGACCATGGTTATATTACCAACCCGGCGGACATCTATGACCTCCTAGACAAAAGAGATGCCTTATTGGGACTGGAAATTAATCCTGAACAGTATTTGAAACACAGCGATGCCTACCTCTATCTCGCTCTCAGGAAAGTGCTCTATGGATTGACAGAAGGCATCTCCCTATCAGCTGTTGACCAGTTTTTGGCTGATTATGAAGATGTCGATTTGGAAGGAAAGCTGCCGTTGTTTATCGATTTAATTCAGAAAAACGGCAAAAAGGTCGGCACGAACAAGTCGGCTATCGAGAAATTGATGGCGATGCTTTCCCTGGAGCGTTTTGAAATTATAGAAGATTTTGTACCGGTAGCAATCGTACTGTCCATCTTAGCGGGTAGCGATACCTTGATTGACGGGTACATGGAGCTGTCCCGTCATCACGCAACCCTGCACGACATTGCGCTGGCCTCCGGGATCGCACACGATGACCCATTCTATAAGAGGCTGAAGAGAATGAAAGGCAACACCTTTCAGGAAGGGGTGATTTCGAATATGTTCGCCGGGATTGAAGCTTCCCGAAGCCAGCCTTTTGAGAAGGTGCTATTCGGGTTAGGAATCAGAAATGTGGGGGAAAATACCGCCAAACTCTTGGCCAACCATTTCAGAGATATTCAAACCCTAAGAGAGGCTAGTGCCGAGGATTTGTTGCAGGTCAATGGCGTGGGCGAGACATTGGTATGGAGTATCCGGGATTTCTTTGCACAGCCGGAAAATCTGGATATCATCCAGCGGCTAGGCGTCCATGGTTTGCAGTTGGAGTCTGATGAACAGGTATCGGCGCTATCCGGCGATAAGCTGAGGGGGCTAAAAATATTGGCTTCCGGCAAATTCAATTATTTTACGAGGGATGAAATCATCAGCTTTATCGAGTCCCAAGGCGGCAACTACGTCAAATCGGTTTCGAAAAGTCTGGACTTCATCATTGAGGGCGAGGAAATGGGGCCGAGTAAAAAAGAAAAAGCCCAAGCCCTCGGCGTCAAACTGATATCGGAAGAAGAATTCTTAAAAATGATGGGAATGCCTTCCCAATAACTATGAAATGGATCACGGAATATTTTATAAAGAACGCTTTAAAAGGAGTATCTCCGCTCAAAAAGAAACATCTGTCGTTGGACCGCATTAAGAATATCGGCATCATCGCCCCATCTTTGGTAGAACTCACTGAAACCACGGAGGCGATCGTCCCGATCCTGGGTCAAAATACTAATATTGCCGGTCTCTTCTACGGCGAAGGATCCGAAGCAAAAGAAGCCTTTTCATACAGGGATTTTTCTTTATCGGGCAAGCCAAAGAGTGTTGTGGCTGAATTCATCGACAATAAAGCGGATTTAATCGTCGCATCGTCGGCAAAACTCGATATTTTCTCCCTATATCTTCTATATTTGAACCCGCAATCCTATTCGGTGGGCTTTTATGATGAGAGTCACACTCCCTATCTGGACCTGATGGTGGCCAAAGAGGATTTGGATCAAAAACAAAATGTTGAAAATCTACTGAAATATTTAAAGCAAGTAATCTAAAATGAAGAATTTAAGAGGTTCGGGTGTCGCCATGGTTACCCCTTTCAATGAAGATCAGTCTATCGACTACGTTGCATTGGAAGGCGTAGTGGAGCATCTGATTGCAGGGGGAATTGATTATCTCGTCGTACAAGGGACGACAGGGGAAACCGCTACTT
>CAZHZP010000010.1:0-5343 GCA_964537165.1 uncultured Roseivirgaceae bacterium
CAACCCGCTGCCTCCAGTTCCTCCATATACGGTGTTCGAAAGTACCGGTTGTTGTCCATCCCCTTCTTCCAAAAAGGAACAGAGGTACCGGCCCAACCCATATCATCCGACACAAACAGCAGGATATTGGGACGCTCTGTATTCTCGTGGCTGTGGGAATTCTTCGACCAGCCTATAAAAATGAAGAACAGGCTATGACGTGAACCACTTCCAATCCAAGATAAGCCTTCTTTTTCTTCGATCCAACAGCTTCTATTTTTCCGGGTATTCCTTTTTCTTTTTGTTGAATTTTTCCCTGATGATTTCCTGCACCGGCCTTCCTTCTATCTTGCTTTCCAGCCAAGATATAATGTCCAGGTAGAGGAAGGCGCGCTTTTCGTATGGATGGTCCTCGTACTGGATAAGGCGCTCACGCAACTCGATAAAGGCGCTCTTTAATTGATAGTCATATATCCTGTTCAAATTACGGATAAAGCTCATCATTTCCTTCTGGACCATGTGGAGGTCATTCATTTTGATGAGAAATTTGTAAACCGTCCGAATCTGTTGCTCCAAATCATCATCCATTCCTTCTTCATAGCTCGCGATCAGTTTAAGGATATGCGCAAAGCTCTGGAGGTCTTCCCTCAGCCCATCCCCTGTATGGTTAATTACCTGATTTAAATGGAGAATGGCATTTATGTTATCCCCGCTCCCGAAGTAAAGACAGGCTACCTTATAGTGTAGCACCATCACATGGTGAACATCGAGCTTGTTCTTTAACAGTTTCATCTCTTTCAGCAAAGCAGGGATGACGGTATTGACACCTTCGGTGAAATTACCGGTCATAAAATGATAGTTGATACTGTTGGAATAATAGTAAAGAAAGGAAAGCACCCGGCAGTTTTCATCCATCTTGAAATCATCCGCCTCAAGACTTTCCCTGAATTCAATGAAAACGTAGGAGAAGCGTTCGAACTGCCCCATATAAAAAAGGGTGTCCAAGAGGTAGTGATAAGCTTTAAGATAATTGCCCGTCGCCACTTTTCTCATATGGGGATGTTCAACAAAAAGATTGACCCATTTCTGGGCGGAACGGTAGCAATGGGGGAAATCCTGAAGAATATGATAAAACCAAACCTGCGCCTGATAGAAGTACAGTTTTTCATAGAAGGTGAGGCTGTCCTGATCCATATCAGGTAGATTATTACGATAAAACTCCTCCACCATCTGAATGTCATTTTCGTCGCGCACATAGCCCACCTTCAAGTAAAGACCATATAATTGTAAGGAAAGGTTGCTCAACGCATTTTTTAAAGAGACGTTCTTCGTCAAACCTTTGGATTCCGCGGCCAGAACCTCCGCCCTATCCCTCATACTTCGGGTGATGTGTTGGGATTCGATCACCTTTTCCAGCTCTACAATCCGAAGGACAATGGTGTCCAAAAAATAACGCTCCGCAATGTTCTTCGCTTTGGCCAGTAATTTTAGGCTTTGCTGGTACAGGCCTTTATTATATAAAATACGGGCAAAGTCGATCTGTTCGTTTAGCTGAAGCTCCACATTCTGGTCGGCATAGATGAGTCTCAGGCCGACGAGGATCTGTTTGTACAAATGGGCCTTCATATTGGCCAATTGCTTTTTGGTGATAGGAGCCTTCTTGAGAATCAATTGCTCATCATATACCTCCAGTTTGTCCAGAATATCAAAAAGCCGAACGAATTTAGCGTTCTCATTGGCCTCAAATCTTTTCGCATACAGCTTAAAACTCCTCTTTTCCGCCTGGGATAAGGACTTGATCAGTATAAACAAGAAATCTTTCTCTTTACTTGATATCGTACTAAAAACTGACATAAGTGTTTTGTTGTCAACTATTTATAAAACTCAAACCTATACTGGGTATTGGACAATCAAATCTAACCCAATTTCCCATCAATCCTTTAAACTTTACTTTAGATTTTTATTAAATAGTCAAAAATATGGAAAATAGGAAAGTACTTATCTTTGATACCACTTTGAGGGACGGGGAGCAAGTCCCCGGCTGCAAATTAAACACCCCTGAAAAGATCGAGATTGCACTGGAGCTAGAGAAACTCGGCGTGGATGTCATCGAAGCTGGTTTTCCCATCTCCAGTCCCGGGGATTTTAAATCTGTAGTAGAAATATCAAAGAATGTTTCTCAGCCTATCATCTGCGGCCTATCCCGCGCTGTCAAAAAAGACATCGAAACAGCGGGCGAAGCATTGAAATATGCCAAAAGACCCCGTATCCACACCGGTTTAGGAACCTCAGACAGTCACATACTACATAAATTCAACAGCAACCGCGACCAAATCTTAACTTGGGCCACCGATGCAGTCAAATACGCAAAAACTTTCGTTGAGGACGTTGAATTTTACGCAGAAGATGCCGGCAGAACGGACAATGATTATTTGGCACGTGTCTGCGAGGCAGTAATCAAAGCCGGCGCTACTGTCCTTAATATTCCTGACACGACAGGCTATTGTCTTCCCGATGAATATGGCGCTAAGATCAAATATTTGATGGATAATGTGAGGGGCATCGAGAATGTCATTGTATCCGCTCACTGCCACAACGATCTGGGGCTCGCTACTGCCAACGCCATCTCCGCAGTAATGAACGGCGCCAGACAGGTGGAATGTACGATCAACGGCATCGGTGAAAGGGCTGGCAACACTTCCCTGGAAGAAGTGGTGATGGTAATCAAACAGCACCCCCGCCTGGACGTTTATACCGACATCAATACAAGATTGTTAAATCCGGTGAGCAGATTGGTCACCGATAGGATGGGTATGATGGTACAGCCAAATAAAGCGATCGTCGGATCCAACGCTTTTGCCCATTCCTCGGGCATCCACCAAGACGGTGTCATCAAAAACCGCGAGACCTACGAAATAATCGATCCACAGGAAGTCGGGGTGGATGAATCAACTATTCGATTGACAGCAAGAAGCGGAAGGGCGGCTTTGGCCTATCGTGCGCATAAAATCGGCTACACACTCACCAAAACCGAGCTTGATGAGATCTACACCTTGTTCCTCGAACAGGCTGACCGGCAGAAAGAAATAACAGACGAAGATTTGCATGGCTTGATGAAAGCATCCAAATTATCAAATAACGTAGAAGCTTAAACCCTTCGGTTTACGAAAAATATAAAGAGACAGCTTAATACTGTCTCTTTTTTGTTTATTCTTCAAAAAAGCCTAAACCCGGCCGTTTTTCTCACTCCACAATTCCTTTGCTTGGTAATATTTTATATTTTTAGGGAATAACCACCAAAATTTTTAACATTGAAGAAGGACAAAGAACTTAGGAGTAGAGAATGGTTTGGCAGAACAGGAAAAGACGGCTTCATCTATCGGGCATGGATGAAAAACCAAGGAACGCCAAACCATCAATTTGAAGGCAAACCGGTCATCGGCATCTGTAACACCTGGTCGGAACTAACCCCATGCAACGGACATTTCCGGGAGCTGGCCCAGTCGGTAAAAAACGGTATCCTGGAAGCAGGGGGATTTCCCGTTGAATTTCCCGTGATGTCATTGGGAGAGACACTTATTAAACCAACCGCCATGCTGTACCGCAATCTGGCCAGTATGGATGTGGAAGAATCCATTCGGGCCAATCCGGTCGACGGCGTGGTTCTTTTGTGTGGCTGTGATAAAACTACCCCTTCCCTTGTCATGGGAGCTTGTAGTGTGGATATCCCGACACTGGTGGTTTCCGGTGGCCCCATGTTGACCGGGAAATACAACGGTCAGGACATCGGGACCTCGGACCTGTGGCGATTCAGCGAATCCAGTAGATCCGGAAAAATGAGCCTCCAAGCCTTGGCAGACGCAGAGGCGGGCATGTGCCGCAGCCAAGGCCACTGCGCGGTAATGGGAACGGCATCTACCATGGCCAGCATGGTAGAGTCCTTGGGATTATCACTGCCTCATAATGCCGCCATACCAGCAGCCGATGCCAGAAGGAAAGTCCTCGCCCATTTATCCGGAATAAGGATCGTGGAAATGGTCAAGGAAGACCTCAAGCTGTCGGATATATTGACCAAAGAAGCATTTATCAATTCTATCATCACCAATGCGGCGATTGGCGGGTCATCCAACTTCGCCATCCACTTATTGGCCATAGCGGGAAGGATTGGGGTAGACCTGACATTGGAGGACTTTGACGACGTGACCACCAATGTACCCCTAATCGCCAACCTACAGCCTGCGGGGAAGTATTTTATGGAAGACCTCTTCTATGCCGGGGGCATTCCTGCCGTTCTTAAAGAACTCAAGGATTATCTCCACAATGACTGCATCACCGTCAACGGCAAAACCATAGAGGAAAATTATAAAGACAGCGTCTGCTACAACCGGGACATCATCACCACCGTGGATGCACCATTCAACCCGATTTCGGGGCTCGTCGTGCTGAAAGGGAATCTCTGCGAAAACGGGGCCGTGCTCAAACCGGCTTGTGCCACGGTTGAAATGATGCAACATACCGGCAAAGCTGTGGTATTTAAAAATATAGAGGATTACAAGGCCAGAATCGACGACCCCGATCTGGAAGTAGATCCAAGCAGTGTGTTGATACTGCAAAATGTAGGACCTAAAGGCTATCCCGGCATGCCCGAAGTTGGCAATATGGGCATTCCTCACAAGTTGCTGATGGAAGGCGTCACCGATATGGTGCGGATATCTGATGGCAGAATGAGCGGCACCGCTTTTGGCACCATCATCCTACACGTATCGCCGGAGGCAGCGGATGGAGGCACCCTTGGGATTGTAGAAGACGGAGATCTTATCACTCTGGATGTAGCCAACAGATCACTACATCTCCATGTGGATGCAGAAGAAATCCAACAAAGGAAAAAGGAATGGAAGCCTTTACAGTTTGATGCATCAAGAGGCTATGTTAATCTGTATATCAACCACGTGCAGCAGGCCCATCTAGGAGCCGATATGGATTTTCTCCGGGGGGGTTCTGGAAGCGAAGTGGTACGGGACTCTCACTAGAAGTAGATAGGTTGATCAAAAAAAAGGAGAAAAAACGATATGTTCTTTCTCCTTTTTTCTTCCGACCGGAGTTTTGAGTAAGGTCAGGGTTCAATACAATTTCAGTAATAAGAATGGAGTTGATGGTAGTCATGTCAGGATAGTAGCCTTTTGGGCAATTGGTTTTGAGTTCATGGGTAATCTGCTGAATATCCCCATAATCCCCGAGCCTAAAAGGACAATGAGGAAAAAAAGGCTTCCCCTACATATTGTTGGTCGTCTTCCAGCGCATAATCTTCTTCCGCCTTATAATTGCCAAAGAAATATTCGCGCGCTTGATCCAACCAAAACCAAT
>CAZHZP010000010.1:5443-31039 GCA_964537165.1 uncultured Roseivirgaceae bacterium
GCCTTAGCCCTCCTCTTCTTCCAGATGCCTATAGGCGAGAATTCCACCGAGCACATTGCGGACTTTTTTATACCCTTTGGTTTCCAAAAAAGTCTTTGCATTTCCGCTCCGCGCACCGGACCGGCAGTGGACCACGATCTCCTGGTTTTTGAAATCTTCGATTTGATTTAGCTGATGAGGCAGTTGCCCCAATGGAATATTGAGAGCGCCGAGGTTGTCTTCTTCATATTCCCATTCCTCCCTCACATCCAAAAAGACAAACTCTTCTTTATTTTCCAATCGCTCTTTTAATTCTTCTACTGTAATATCTTCCATAATTATTTTACTAATATCCTTATTGAACTGGGTTTACTATCTGTCCAGGCATGTACTATATAGACACCTTTTTCCCTCCCGGTAAAATTAAGGATTTTACCCTTTTCGAAGGACTCGACGGCCACTTTTATTTGTCTCCCATAAGCATCGAACACCTTGATCCCGTCGACCTCCCCTTCTACAAAAAGCCTTTCCACCACCGGATTGGGATAAGCAACAATTTCCCCCTGGCTAGCCTCCCCTGTTGCCTCGGCTGGAGCCGAAAGAGACAAATGGGGCCGCATCATCAGACTCCCCTCAACCTCCTCATTTTGTTGCCAAGACCCCGATACATTAAAGAAGACCTCCTCACCTGTATTGTTTGACTTATCCAAACCTACATAGATAAAGTCATTGCTAAACTGGGTGAAGCCAATGTAAAAAGTGTCTGAGAGAGCTACATTGGTGTCTAAGGGAAAGTAGGAAAACTCATCGAGCAGCTCCTTGTCCGGTATCAATATTTCCTTCCGATATATGGGTTCGGCATCCAGGTCACTCCATACCATCAGCTCCAGGGGCGACCCTGCCTGGGAAAGATTCGCAAAATTAATGCTCATGCCTTTGAGATAAGCAGGTGTCGACATTTCGTATCTCAATGCCAGCATGCCTGATCGCTGATTGATACCGGCAGCATAATCCACCCTGCCATTGTCATAAGCCATAAAATCTCTCAATGGCAACGTATGGTAAATACTGTCATTGACCCTGTAGTCGACTTGATTGGCATAAAGCGTGTCGCTACCTGAAATGTCTTCTACCAAAAAACCGTCGCCAGTGGTCAGATAAACTACCGTCTCCAAATCAAACGCTTCGGTAAGCTCCAGGTCCAGTTCCCTAAGGGCAATACTGCTGAAATCCCGCCTTTCCAAAGCCTGTGGCACCGGGTTGAAGGGCGTCTGCGAATGGACCTGCCGCAACACCTCCCGGGTTAATTTATCCCGAAGCAAGACGGTATATTCCATCGCTCTAAATCTTCCTGATAGATTCTTAAATTGGCCCTGAATGGGGCTTAAATAACGATCTCTATTGCTGTTCCATTCCCAGAAGGGCAAGGCGCTGTATTTGCCAAGTAAACTGGAAGGGCTCTTGGTCAACGTGCGGTCCTCATAATGAACCTCATACATACTCCTATCCCTGTTGAGGTAAATATAATCCAGTATCCAGCTATCAAACGGCCCGGAGAGCCTGCCTTTGTTAAGAAAGCGAAAACGAAACTGGCTGTGATAGAAAGGTGCATTGACCTTGACCATTTCGTGGCTGAAAACGCTTTGATTTTCTAAATCCCCGCCGGCCACACTCCATACAAGCTGCCATTCTCCGCTATCGTCCGCGAAATAAAGTTCCAGCTGGTCCTGCTCATCAGGCAGCTCGGCCTGGCCCCCGGCCTGCCAGAAAAAACTCAGATAAAGCGAATCCCGAGCTTGATAGACGGAAAGGTCAATTTCCCGGGAGATGAGCTGATCCCCTTCCCCGTTTTCCGATATCGCAGTAGAATAAGGCTTCCCTCTCCCATCCACTCCATCCAGATAAACCACGCCGATACTGGGGGGATCAATACCGATCGTCTGGGATGCTAACGCACCCTTATTCTCCCATTTTAGGCTATCGACATGGCCTGAATAGAAGTCATCCCAAAAAGGCAACGTAAGGGGTTCGGCCTGGATCTTCAGATGGGCATTAGTGGCTGCAATTTTCCCGTCGGCGTGACCTATCGGCAGCTGGCTGAACTGTGCCATGACCCCTTCAGCCAAAATCAAAGAGAGAAAAGCTGTAAGTACTAAATTTAAAGACGCCGGGGTCTTCGTCATTTTAAAAATCAGTTACATTGCCCATTTCAGAAACCCACAAGTCAATGATCTCTCCCGTCTTGGCACTGACACCCGGTGGGGGCAGCTGCTGTATGATCGTACCTTTGGGTACAGTGTCTGTGGGCACATATGTCAGATTTCCCATTCTTAATCCTGAACCGATCACCAGAAATTCCGCTTCGCCTTCATCCATCCCCAAAAGATTAGGAATGTCCAGGGATTGATTGCCCAACCCGTCGCCTACGACAAGATCAATCTGCGAACCTTTTGCGATTTCCATACCTTCCTTGATATCCCTGCCACGGTACTTCTGCTCCAACACCACATTACGGCCAATATCCGGAACATAGATGATTTCTCCTCTCACTAAGCCATAATTCGAAAGAATTTCCTGCGCATTTTTCAGCGGTGTATTGACCAGATTGGGCATAACGACCAAGGGAGGATTCGCTGCATTTAATGTCACATAAATCTTCCGGCTCTGCTTTACCTTGGCTCCCGGCTTAGGATTCTGCTTAAGCACCTGCAAGGGAGGGACATCTGCCTGAAAACCACTATCAGGAGTTACCCTCAACACCAAATCCCTCTCAGTCAGGTACCTTTCTAATTCTCCATAGTGAAAACCCTCAAGATCGGGAACAGTGACAGTTTCACCATGATTGGTGTAATTGGGCAAATACACCTTGAAAAAGACAAAAAGTAGGGCAAACAATACCCCAAGAATCATTAGAATATGAATTCCAATTTTTTTAAACCCTTCTTTAACTTCACTCATTTACCCTGTACTTGATTTTCGTTTGAAAATATAAATTTATGATAAAAACCGATTATCCACTAATTCATCTAAACGTATAAGACGAAGCTGTTCGCATAATTTACTGGATAATTAACCTTTTTGTCGCAGAAATTTTATCCCCGGTAATCTTCACGATAAACACTCCCCTCGAAAATAAGGCGGTACTAAAGGTATAGGTTTGGTTCAACGTGTTGGGATAATCAACATCATGGACCACCTTGCCGGAAGAACTGATAACCTGTATGTTGACATCTTCATAGTCCGGCAGGTTAAAAGCCAGGTTAAAGACATCAAATGCCGGGTTAGGGAAAATCGCCGCATTACCGATTCCAGGATCTACAGGATCGGGATTGGCGGAAAGAAAAAGCTCGATGTCATCCAGGTAAACGGGTAGGCTTCTTCCACCCTGATGCTCAACTTTGAAAGCGAGCCGGATCTTTTCATTTCCCTCACCGGTAAAGGCAGAAAGGTCGATATGCTGTCGGCCAAAATCCGCTCCTGAATTTACTGAAGCCCCAGCGCCTGACACCGTGTTGAGTGCTGCATTTTCCTTCCTCCACAGCTCCTCATAAGAATTGCCGCCATCCCTGCTCACCATCATGCTGAGTGATGTCTCGTCTGCCGAAAGGAATCCAGCCGCTGCCCAATTAAAGAAAATACTGGCTTGCGTGGCTGAACTGAGATCAAACAACGGAGCCCCCAACCAATAGCTATTACCTTTATTGGATCCACTCAGCAATAATACTTGATTATCCCCTTCGGCCGAAAGCGTAACAATGTCCCATTGGTGTTCACCACTTTCGGGGTTAATCGTCAGCCAAGATCCTAACCCAGCTGGATCCTCGAAATGCTGCCTCCATGGCACCGTGATGGTAGAGTCATCCTGGACGTAATGCCAAGTCAAAGTACTGCTACTTCCTGGGTTCTGGTCGTAGTTAGGATCTAAAATGGTGTAGTCTACTGCGGTAAAACCGCTATTCAGGCTTGTGGATAAATCAAAAGCATTAGATTCACCAGGGTTCAGCGTTTCATCCTCTATCAAAAAGTTCTGCGATCTTCCGTCACTGACTTCCCGTCGGATAACAAAGTCGGATATAGGAAGATTACCTGTATTGGTAATCTGCAGGCTTTCCCCACTCCCGCTTCCATCTGTTATAGGCCCGGGCTTTAGCATACGGTTGATTTCGGCTTGGTAGCGGTACTCCTCCGTCGTCAGGATCTCAATATCTTTTATAAACATGTTGTTGCCGAAGCCATTGACAGCAACAAAAGCAATCCTAATCTCGCCCTGCTCTGCGTATCGGCTTAGATTGACCAACTCGGTTCTGAACTGTTGTTCTGCATCAGGGAAAAATTCATCCGATGTGGGATCAGCAGTTTGTAAAGACTTCCCGGTTTTATGATACGGAGCCTCCAGTAACTCAAACGTATTGCCGCAATCCGTAGACACCGCCACCAGCAATGACTCCTGGAAATCGGTATTTGGGTAAGGCGCATAAGCCAACTTAAATTTCAATTGGGCGTTAGGAGCCGCCGCAAGATTAATCCGCGGAGAAATCAAATAATCCAGCTCTCCCTGGGTGTCATAATTAAACCCGTGGAGATAAATTAAATCCTGCTCTTCTCCGTTGATATCGGCGGTCGTTTCACTCCAGGTTATGCCATTGTCAGGGTTTTTAAGAGACCATAAAGCTGAAAATTCACTCCCCGTTAAAGCATGCGGAAGTCCAATGGCTGGCTGAACCCGCGGGTAAGACACCAACTTGTTATCGGAAAGATCGGAGTCTGTGGCACCGTTTACGGTGGTTATTTCCACGCTAAACTCATTCTGTGTAGAAGGCGGCAGGGAGATCTCATTAAAAGATAGGTCTACCTCAGCGCCCGGTGCTATATTGACGGTGAAGTTCCGACGCTGCAACACCTCTCCATTTAAGGAAATAGCGATGGTCGCAGAAGTAACGGGATTGTTTCCCGCATTGAGAACAGTAATACCGGGAACAACATCCACAGCGCAGGAGAAGTCCTGCGGATTATTGATCGCCAGAAGCGACAAATTATTAGGAGAAAGCACCGGCTCCTGTGTGGCTCTTCCATTTACCAATGAAGCCCGTCGCGGACTGAAGTTCAACACCACATCCATTCTCTCTACCTGTCCAGAGGTAAATACGTTCATACACCGGTCCGGAGTATAGTCCATGAAGTTTTCAATCATATCCCGGGAATCGCAGGTATATCTTGGTGACACGGGACAGCTGTTGTTGGACATGCTCTGGTTGGGCGTATCTTCTACAAAGTCATCAACATCACATCCGCCATCACCCCAAATATGCCTCAAGCCAAAATAATGACCGATTTCATGAGTCGCTGTTCTTCCTGCCGAAGTACTGGAGGCATTTCCCCCTGTACCAAACATGCGATAATCAATGGTGACGCCATCCGTTTCCCTGGTATAAGGCGGGAAATCTAAGCCCGGAAGCTCCGAGATCGGAAAAGAGGAATAACCCAGATAAGGCGCCTGAAGGGGAACCACCCAAATATTCATATACTCCTCCGGTGACCATAATGCCAACTGGCCGATCAATGCGTCATCATCTGGGGTATAAACAGGTTTGGACCCAACCACCCTGTTCACACCGGTAGTTGGCAATCCATTGGGATCTTGCTTAGCCAGAACAAATTCAATATTGGCTGAAGCCGCAACCCCTAAAAATTCGTCTGAAGTATTAATGGCATCTGGATTTTGCCGGGAATAATCCTGATTGAGAATGTCTATTTGGGCTTGGATTTGTGAAAAAGGGATGTTGGCATCTTGTCCTACCGGGGTTCCATTATGGATAACGTGCACTACTACCGGAATCTGCCTTTTCCCCTCAGCTTGGGACCGAAACCTGTATGGGTTTCTTTGCATCTCCCTTTGCCTCTCCTGTAGCCACACTTCAAAATACTCTCGGGTGCCGTAGATGCCCAGTTGGTCGACCTGTTTCTGTTCAACGTAGGTGGCCGCACATTTTTCGAGCAACTGCACATCATCTGGTAGCGTATTGATTTGCTGGGCCATGGCGGCTTCGGCCCCAAAAACAAAGAAAAAGGATAAGACGAATCTTATCCTATTGTTCAAAAATATGCTTCTCATATACGAATGTCCCGTTAGGTCGCTCATGCGACTTCTACATTGATCGCAACGACTTTCTTAATCTCAGGAACAACTTTTTTAATGGCTTCCTCCACCCCTGCTTTTAAAGTCATCGTCGACATGGGGCAAGAACCACAATTGCCGAGCAACTCCAGCTTCAATACCATGTCATCTGTAAGATCAATCACCCTTACATTGCCCCCATCCGCTTCTAAGTAGGGGCGGATATTGTCTAAAGCCTCCTCTATCTGTATCTTATAATTTTCTAACATCACCTTCTCTTATGCTTTAATCTGTACCACTGCTGTCTTTTCTCTTTCCGCATTTCTGATGGCCACCTGCCTGGCGAGGTTTTCTGCTAGGCTAGCGAATGCCCGGGCGGTCACCCCTTCTGTCAGCACTGCTGGATAACCGGTATCCCCGCTCTCTCTTATACTTTGTACGATTGGAATCTCCCCTAAGAAAGGAACCCCATATTTTTCAGCAAGCTTTCTTCCGCCCTCTTTACCAAACAGATAATACTTGTTATCCGGCAATTCGTCCGGCGTAAAATAAGCCATATTTTCCACAACACCTAGGACGGGAACGTTTATTTGAGGCTGTCTAAACATCGACAAGCCCCTTGAAGCGTCAGTTAAAGCTACTTTTTGGGGAGTGGTCACAATCACCGCACCCGTCACCGGCACCGTCTGCACCATGGTGAGGTGAATATCGGATGTACCGGGAGGAAGATCTAGCAATAAATAATCCAATTCGCCCCAATCCACATCAGAAATAAACTGACGCAAGGCGGAACTCGCCATCGGGCCTCTCCAAACTACCGCACTGTCGGCGGGCGTAAGAAAACCGATTGACATCAGTTTGACACCATATTGTTCGATGGGCAAAATGATATTTTTACCGTCCTCCTGTTTGACCGCTGGCTGTTCGCCCTCCACATTGAACATGGTGGGAACAGAAGGACCGGAAATATCCGCATCGATCAGCCCTACTTTAGCACCTGTCTTAGCCAAAGCCACGGCCAAATTAGCCGCAGAAGTCGATTTACCTACCCCTCCCTTACCGGAGGCAATGGCAATGATGTTTTTTACCCCCGGCAAAAGCTCTGCGCCTACCCTAATGGTGGAGACATTGGAAGTCATAAAGATATCCAATTCGATATCCTCCCCGAATTCCTTTTCCAAAGCCCCAATACAATTGTTTTTGATCAACTCCTTCAAGGGACAGGCTGGCGTCGTAAGGACTACCTTAAAACTTATCTTGTTTCCTTCCATGGCCACATCCTGAATCATATTCAAGGTCACCAGGTCCCTTTTTAAATCGGGGTCTTCAACCGTTGAAAGCGCCTTCAGCACCCTTTCTTTGCTTAAATTCATTATATCTACTTTTATGGGATCTATTCTCTTCTTCTACAAAAATACGAAAATGATCGGAGTGCCCTACCTTATCTATACAATCTTGGCTTCATTTTAGTTGCAGACTAGAAGTAATAAAGCAACGGGCCGGAATATTGCCTGTCTGCTTGTGCTGACTTACCTGACTTACGCCTGATATTTCAAATAAAAAACAACCCAGACATGGAAGAAAAGAATGAACTGAGTTTACACCTTCCGGAAGATTTGTTGGTGCCCAAAGGGGATGCGATGCTGATCAAACTAAAAGAGCATATAAAGCACGGCGGTACGGTGAGAATACACATTAAAGACCAGGAAGAAAAAACAGTCAAAACAGAGCATGAGCTCTTCGACATCACCGCTCCCTACGTGAACCAATAGCCGGCCGTTAAGAGCATGTGCTCGATACCCAGTGGGTACTACACCCAAGACCAATGGATATTGTAGAAATACTTTTACCTTTGGGTATCTTTATTCAAAAATGGGCATAAGCAGAATCACTACCGAAAAAGTAAGGGAACGGGCGGACATTGAGGACGTGGTGAGTGACTATGTCCCTTTGAAGAAGCGGGGTCAAAATCTCTGGGCCTGCTGCCCCTTCCACAACGAAAAATCCCCTTCCTTTTCGGTCACCCCGATCAAGCAATTCTACAAATGTTTTGGCTGTGGTAAAGCCGGGGACGCCATCCAGTTTATCATGGACATTGAAGGAATTGGATTCAATGAGGCGGTCCGGCAACTGGCCAACAAATACGGGATTGAGGTAGAAGAAGACAGGGTCCCCACTCCTGAATTGATCCAGGCCTACAATGAGCGTGAGAGTCTGTATATCGCCTTGGGTTTTGCCAGGGATTTTTTCGTAAAAAACCTCAACACCGCAGAAGGCAAAGCCATCGGGCAAAGCTATTTCAAAGAAAGGGGCTTCACGCCCAAGATTATTGAAAAATTTGATCTGGGCTATGCATTAGATGGCTGGGACCATTTATTGAAAGACGCCAAAACAGCGGGTTTCCAAGAGGACGTCCTGTTGAAGGCGGGGCTTATCCTGGAGAAAGAAGGCGACAGCTCCAGGGTATATGACCGGTTCAGAAACCGCGTAATTTTCACCATCCACAATCTGGGCGGCAAACCGATAGGATTTGGCGCCAGGATCCTCAAGCAGGACAAAAAGCAACCTAAATACATCAACTCTCCCGAGACGGAGGTCTACCACAAGAGTGATATACTTTACGGTATCTTCCAAGCCAAACAGGCGATGCGCCAGCTGGACAACTGCTACCTGGTGGAAGGTTACACGGACGTTATTTCCCTGCATCTGTCGGGAATAGAAAATGTGGTCGCCTCCTCGGGTACCTCCTTGACAGAAAACCAGATCAAGCTGATCAAGCGGTTTACGGATAATGTCACCGTACTCTATGATGGCGATTCGGCAGGGATCAAAGCCTCCCTCAGAGGAATAGATATGCTGTTGGAAGGGGGGCTGAATGTCAGGGCTGTGGTTTTTCCCGAAGGGGAAGATCCTGACAGTTATTCCAGGAAAGTAGGCTCCCAGCGTTTCAAGGACTATCTAAATGAAAACTCCAAGGACTTCATCGCCTTCAAAATCGCCCTTTATGCCAATGAAGCCGAAAGGGATCCTATAAAAAGGGCTGAGGTGATCAGACAGGTGGTTCAGAGCATTGCCAAAATACCAGATCCACTGATCAGGGCGGCTTATACCAAGGAGTCGTCCAAACTGCTCCAGATCGAGGAGGATATCATCCATACCGAGCTCAATAAAATCCTTCTGAAAAAGAAGAAGGAGCAGCCATCTATTGAGGCGGAGCAGGTGACGCCTTTGGAAAGCTTTCTGCCCGGAGAAAAACGAGGGGCCTTTTCTTCTGCCAAAATCCTTGCCTTATCAGAAAGGGAAACCCTTCGGCTGTTGATCAATTACGGATTTGAAAAAATCTCGGAAGACCTTCACGTTTGTGACTACCTCCTTCAGGAAGTGCAGGACCTGCAATTTGAAACCCCGGTCTACCAGAAAATACTAAAGGAGTACAAAACAGCTTTGCAAAAAGACATCCTTCCCGATACCGGCTTTTTCTTGGGAATCGACGATGCAGAGGTAAAAAGGGAAGTCATAGGACTGGTGACACAGGAACATGAGATCTCCCCTAACTGGGAGATGAAGCACCAGATCTTCACCAACAAAGAGGCGGACAACCTGTCCAAAACCGTCTATGAAACAGTTTTACGGCTAAAAAGAAAAGTGGTTAAAAAACTGCTGGACGAAGCGATGCTTAAAATGAAAGATGCCCGGGAAGATGAGGTGCAAGCACTTCAGGAGGTTTATATGGAGTTAAAATATTACCAGGTGGATATCGACCGGCAGCTGGGGACGGTAATCTCCTATTAAGAAAACTAAAACAGAGCGGTTTCGGTTTTAGTGGATAAAGGATGTAATTTTGCGTCCTATTTTGATCATTCTAATTATCATATGGCTGAAGAAATTAAACTCGACCGCATAGAGGATGCAATTGAAGCAATAAGGAACGGGGAGACCATCATTGTGGTAGATGATGAGGATAGAGAAAATGAGGGCGATTTCGTATGTGCCGCGGAAAAGGTGACGCCGGAAATCATCAATTTTATGGCTACCCATGGGAGGGGTTTAATTTGTGCTCCTCTAATTGAAGACCGATGTGAGGAACTGGGGCTTGAACTGATGGTGGGAAGAAATACGGCTGCCTATGAGACACCATTTACCGTATCGGTAGACTTGGTCGGACATGGCTGTACCACCGGTATTTCGGCAAGTGACAGATCAAAAACCATCAAAGCGCTCATCGACCCCGACATTCATCCTGAAGAACTGGGCAAGCCGGGGCATATTTTCCCCTTAAAAGCGAAGCGTGGCGGTGTCCTTCGGCGTGCAGGCCATACGGAAGCAGCTATGGATCTGGCCAGACTGGCTGGACTATATCCCGCAGGGGTACTGGTAGAGATTATGAATGAGGACGGCACCATGGCAAGACTTCCCGATCTGGTGGAAGTAGCCAAACGCTTTAACCTGAGACTGATTTCTATCAAAGACCTTATAGCTTATCGTTTAAAACATGAGTCCCTGATCAAACGGGAAATAGGCGTGGACATGCCTACCCAGTGGGGCAACTTCGACATGATCGCTTTTCGGCAGACCAATACCAATGATCTTCATCTGGCCCTGATCAAGGGAGAGTGGAAGGAGGACGAACCGGTGATGGTAAGGGTTCATTCTTCCTGTATTACCGGGGATATCTTTGGCTCCTGCAGATGTGACTGTGGCCCGCAACTTCATAAAGCCATGGAAATGGTCGAAAAAGAAGGAAAGGGGGTGATCATCTATATGAATCAGGAAGGCCGTGGCATAGGCTTGCTGAACAAATTAAAAGCCTACAAACTGCAGGAACAGGGTATGGATACCGTGCAGGCTAATCTAGCCTTGGGCTTCCCGATGGATAAACGGGACTACGGGGTAGGTGCGCAGATCCTGAGGGATCTTGGGATTTCCAAGCTAAGGCTCATGACCAACAACCCTACCAAGCGTGCGGGGCTTTTAGGCTATGGACTTGAAATCGTGGACACCGTTCCACTGGAAATTTATCCCAATGCCCACAACGAAAGGTACCTGACCACCAAACGGGATAAGATGGGCCATCAAATATTGCAGGCGGCAATCAATAAGCTCAAATAAGGGCAATCAACGTATCATTCCCATTTATTAGATAAAAAATGGATTTACTAACTTTTAATGAATTTAATTCGTTATTTCTGTAAGAATTAAATTTAAGGGAAATGAGACAGTTATTCACGCTATTAATATCCTTGTTATTTATCGGTCACTTGGCGCAAGCCCAGGACTTTCCTTCGCAGGTCTGGCACCAGGGGAAGATCTTCCTTACTACCGGTGAGTCACTGGCCGGCAAAGTCAAATATGACTTAGATGCGAATGTGGTACAACTGCAGCGGGAAAGCATAGAAACTTTCAGTGCGACGACCGTTGATCGGTTTGAGATATTTGATGAATTCTACGGCGGGATCAGGACCTTCTATAGCTTACCTTATGCAGTAAACACAGATTATAAGGTTCCCATCTTTTTCGAATTGCTGGTGCAGGGGGAGGAGGTCACTTTACTCTGTAGGGAATACATCACGACGGACTCACGGGGAATGCGGAGGGGCATGTACCATCCCATGTACATGAACCCCATGTACGGGATGCCGATGATGGCCTCCTCCAGACTGGCCTTTGAATTCTATTTTTTGGAAGACTCAGGAATATCGAAATACAGCCAAAAGAAGAAAGAGCTTTTAAAGTTAATGGAGGATAAATCCGACGAGGTAAAACTCTTTATCCGAAAGAACAGATTATCACATGATAAGCGGGGCGATCTGTTAAGGATTACCGCATATTACAACCAGTTAAAAAAATAGTTTTAATGTCAAAACCCCTTATTTTAGTTTCAAATGACGACGGGATCACCTCCCGTGGGATTCGGGTATTGGTCGATGTCATGCAGAGACTGGGAGACGTCGTCGTCGTAGCTCCCGACGGCCCCCAGTCCGGTACCGGCCATGCCATCACGATAGGCAATACCCTTAGATTGACCGAAGAAGAGATTTTCGAAGATGTGATAGCTTATAAATCCAGCGGGACCCCTGCTGATTGCGTCAAGCTTGCCAAGTTTCATGTGTTGAAGGACAGAAAACCGGACTTAATCGTCAGCGGCATCAATCACGGCAGCAACACCTCGATCAGCGTGTTGTATTCCGGCACCATGTCGGCAGCTATTGAAGGGGCCATTGAAGGGTATCCCTCTATAGGATTCAGTCTGTGTGATTTTAGCGCCCAGGCTGATTTCAGCCATACCGAAGAATGGGTATATAAGATCGCAAAGCAGGTGTTGGAAAACGGTATGCCCAAGGGGGTGGCCTTAAATGTCAATTTTCCGCCAAAACGCCACGAACCGATAAAAGGGGCAAAAGTGTGCAGACAAGCCCGGGCCAAGTGGCAGGAAGAATTTGAAGAGCGGTTTGACCCGAATGGCAGAAGGTATTTTTGGTTGGCCGGCAACTTTGTCAACTTTGACAAAGGCGAGGACAATGATGAGTGGGCTATCGCCAATAATTATGCTTCTATAGTCCCTTGCAAATTTGATATGACTGCGCATCACGCGATTTCCCAGCTCAACGATGATTGGAACTGGGAGGAACTGAAGCCTTAATGCAGACTGCGCCATCAAGTACAGTAGTGTGCCTGATGGCGCGGCATTATTTTGACAGGCTATACCAGTTTCACAAAATCCGTATTCACCAACGCTTCGACTGGAGCCGTTGCCTCAATGAGACCCAATGTCTTGAGTATCTCCATTGTTTCGGCCAATGTTTTCGTCGGAATGACACGTTGACTGGCCCATTTTGTCTGCTTCAGCCAGGCCTCTATATCTTCTTCTAAGATACCATATTGCCGGCTTAGCAACTGGGGAAGACGCCCGCTCTCTAAAAGGCCGGCGGATTTTGCATAAACCATATCCAGCAACTGCTTTAGCACTTCAGGGTGCCGGCCGATTGCTGCTGGAGAAGCAACGACAACAAAGCAAGGCCAAGGTGTCGGTATTTCCCCTACCCTAGCAAACAAACCCTGATCCACTAAGGGCTTGGTCATAAATTTCTCCCAAAGAAAAATCTTAGCTTCATGGGCTTCTAAGGCAGCCCTCGCGCCTGCTAAATCCCCCACCAACTCAAATCGCAACCGACCGGTATCCCATCCCATTCTTTCTGCCAGCAGGAAGGCCATGAGGTGCGATCCTGAACCATACCGACTGATGGCAAAAGGAACATCCGAAAGTTCCTCCAGGGATTTGCCCGCATAGCGGGAAGCCAGATGAATCCCCCAAATCAATGGACTCTGCACATGGTATCCAATGATTCTTCCGGGATTGCCTTCTAAACGGTCTTTGATAAAGCTTTCCGTCAGAATAACCGCCACATCCGCCTCCCCTTCCCTGAGCGCCTTGTTCATGGCACCGGATCCCTTGGGTTCGTCTGTCCATTCCAAGCGCATCCCATGCGTTTTAAACGGTTGTTCCTCCACTACTTTCAACCAAGGGAAGTTGAAATGTTCGGGAACGCCGATGATTCTTATTTTGTCCATAAACAAAGATAGGTAGCAAATAGGGTCGGACAAACTTTTTGCGCAGCCCCCTTGTTGAGATGGATGGCGCCCTGGGACAGCAAGACCAAAAATCGCCTTAATCCAAGGATATTAATACAGGTATTTCTATCTTTGGCGCTAATGAACTGGACTCCTGTCAGTAGGAAACGATTATCAAGCAATCATCAAACCTTTTAAATCTATAAATATGAAATTCAAACCTGGAGTAAAATACGGGGAAGAGCTGAAAGACCTATTGGCCTATGCCAAAGAAAACTCTTTTGCTTTGCCTGCAGTGAACGTGATCAATTCAAACACGGTAAATGCTGTACTGGAAACCGCAAAAAAAGTCAACTCTCCCGTCATGATCCAATTTTCAAATGGCGGTGCACAATTTTTTGCGGGGAAAAGCCTTCCCAATGATCAGCAGCAAGCTTCCATCGCCGGAGCGGTCTCAGGCGCGATGCATGTTCATAGAATGGCGGAAGCTTATGGCGTTCCGGTCGTTTTACATACTGACCACGCTGCCAAAAAACTGCTCCCATGGATCGACGGCCTATTAGCCGAAGGCAAAAAGCATTATGAAGCTTTCAAAAAACCTTTGTTCAGTTCCCATATGCTGGACCTTTCTGAGGAGAGTATAGAAGAAAACATCGAAACCTCTGTGCAGTACTTTAAGGAATTTGCAAAGCTACAGATGGCGATCGAAATCGAATTAGGGGTCACCGGTGGTGAGGAAGATGGTGTGGACAATACAGATGTCGACAGCTCCAAGCTCTACACCCAACCGGAAGAAGTGGCTTATGCTTATGAAGAACTAAAGAAAGTGAGCGACCTGTTTACCGTTGCAGCGGCCTTTGGTAACGTGCATGGGGTTTACAAGCCGGGTAATGTCAGCCTGACCCCTGTTATCTTGAAAAACTCCCAAGATTATATCAACAAAAAATTCGGCACTACCGGCAAACCAGTAAATTTTGTATTCCACGGTGGATCAGGTTCTACCGTCGAAGAAATCAGAGAAGCCAACAGCTACGGTTCAATTAAAATGAACATCGATACCGATATGCAGTGGGCTTTCTGGGAAGGTGTGTTGAAATACTATAAAGACAAAGAAGGCTACCTTCAAGGCCAATTGGGCAATCCTGAAGGGGATGACAAGCCTAACAAGAAGAACTACGATCCACGGGTTTGGTTGAGAAAAGGCGAGGAAAACTTTGTCAAAAGGTTGGAATTGGCTTTTGATATGCTCGACGCGATAAACAGAAACTAATTTATTAGACAACGATAACTAAAAAAACCGTGGAAGCACCTTCCACGGTTTTTTTATGCCTTCTCTGGTCCTGTTGAGATTAGGTGGATAGCATCTTGGCAATTCTGAAATCGTCCTCGTCCACTTCCTTGTCGTCGACGATAGCTTTCTTGATGGGAGTGTACACGACCTTGTTGTTGATCACTCCCGCCATCACGTCGTATTTGCCGTGCATCAAGCCTTCAACGGCTGCCACCCCCAGCTTACTGGCCAGCAACCGGTCATAAGAGGTGGGCGAACCACCCCGCTGCAAATGGCCTAATATGGTTACTTTTATATCATATTGAGGCAAGATTTTTTTCACCTTCTGGGAAATCTCCAAAGCGCCGCCGCTTTTTCCCCCTTCCGCCACAATCACGATATTCGACTGCTTCTTGGCCCTGGCCCGCTTGTTCAGCCGCTTGATCAAGTCTTCTACGGGCATTTTTTTCTCTGGAATTAGGGTTGCCGCCGCACCGCTGCCTATACCAGCATTAACGGCGATAAAACCCGCATCCCTGCCCATCACTTCTACAAAAAACAAACGGTCATGGGAGGAGGCTGTATCACGAATCTTGTCTATCGCCTGAATCGCCGTATTACAGGCTGTGTCAAACCCTATGGTGCTGTCCGTGCCAGAGAGGTCATTATCTATGGTTCCGGGCAGGCCTATAGAGGGTATCCCATATTCCTCAAACAACAGGTGAGCCCCCGTAAGAGAGCCGTCACCACCGATCACCACCAAGGCATCTATCCCGTGCTTCTGGAGATTTTCGTAGGCCTTTTTTCGGCCTTCCGGCGTACGGAAGGTGGTGCTTCTTGCGGATCTAAGAAACGTACCCCCTCTTTCGAGAATATAGGCCACATCTTTGGTTTCCAGCTTTTTGATCTCATCCTGGATCATCCCCTCATAGCCGCGGTAGATCCCATAAACTTCTATCTTATAATACATGGCAGACCTCACCACAGCCCTGATAGCTGCATTCATCCCAGGAGCATCGCCCCCGGAGGTCAAGACGCCAATTCTAGAAATCACTTTATTTTCCATCCCCAATCTTGATGCTTAAATGTTTAAAAATCAATTCGGCCGTCGCTAAGTTAGTGGCCAGCGGAATATTATGGACATCGCATATTCTCATCAGCATCTGGACGTCGGGTTCATGAGGATGCTTACCCAGTGGATCCCGAAAAAATATCACCAGGTCCAGTTCTTTTTGCGCGGCCATCGCAGCAATCTGGGCATCCCCGCCGATTGGGCCCGAAAGCAGTTTTTGCACCTCAAATCCTGCCTTTACAATATGATTGCCTGTGGTCCCAGTCGCTACAAGGGACACCCCCTGCAAAATTTCTTTGAAACCAGACAGAAAATGAACCATTTCGGCTTTCTTCCCATCATGGGCAATTAGTGCGATCTTCATTATTCAATAGGGTTAATAGATTCAAGGCCTAAAGTTAAAAAAAATTATGGTGGTATAGAATGGGGTATAGAGATATGAGTGTGAAGCGGCCGTATTTCTTTGGACAGTCTGCAGCGTCCATGGAGGAAACCAAAGATAACTCAGGGACAGGGAAACCTGCGCCACCTGAGTTATCAACTTCTCTACCGATCTTCTTATATCGGGTTCAAGATAAATCACAGGCCACTAAATGCCGGCGGATCGATACCATTCGAACGGATGTAAGATATCGCCGCGCCCCTGTGATGGGTAGCATGGTCATCGATCAGCGCCAACATCTGCCTGCGGGTAACTTTGCCGGCAAAAGTATCTATTTTCTCTGCCAATTGGGCTTCCGTCAATTTGCTGATAGTCGCTTTGCCATAGTCATAACAATCGTTGATGTATTGCTTTAGCTCCTCACGTGTCTGGGGCTTAGCGTCCATTTTGAATCCGGGCTCAGCCCCTAACATAAAGCCTTGGGTCAAGCCCCCGACGCTTCCCGCCACATGGGCCACCTGCTCCTTGAAGCTCATTGCGGACTCGTGAGGACGATAATCCAGCAGATTATCGGGCATCGTTTCCAAGACGTTTAAGGTAAAAGCCTTGCTGTTGTCCCATTTTGCCAGGAATTCCTCCATGGTCGTCTGCGCCTGTAAGCTATACATCCCGGACAGCCCGATGATCAAGGCCGTCATCATCATTTTGTAAATCATCTGATTCTTCATTTGTGGATTGTTTATTCGGTTTAATAAAAATGTAAAACAAACATATCAAATTTTGGGGGTTGTTTATGCATGATTATATGTAATGGCTCCAATAAAATCCGAAAACTGGGTGAAACGCTTTAACCTTTGCCCTCCAGTGTGACACCTGGCGGGGAGAATTCGCTGCGCCGACAGTGTTTCATCCCTGGTCAACCATTCCAACTACCTTCAAATAAACAATAAGGCATGTCCGAAAACGCACCTTTATCTTTTCAATTTATACGGTGTTGCATCCCCTGTGAGACCATCAAAATTCAGCGTGGGTACAACGCTCTGCTAAATTTTGAGATCGCTGTCGGCCTAACTTAATAATAATATATCTTTTTTATAAAATATTGCATTTATGAAATATTTCCTTATTTTCGCTTGAAAATTACGGATACCCTGTATTATAAACCGCTTCAGATGCAGTAATAAAGAGGACACCAAAGATTTATAGAGTGCTCTAGTCGGGTTCGTTTCAAAGAAGGTGTTGTTTAAATTAATGGTAGGAAGATCATCTTCTTCCCACGCCCTTAAATTGGTAGGCGACTAAAGCACCCTGCTTTTGATCTAGTACCGGACGGGAATGCAAGGAAAGCGATGGTAATTCTCGGATATCAGCAACGGATCAACGGCATATAAACTCCGTCCGGTTGCCAATCACACATTTATGGGAATTCACTAAATTATATATCCTATGAGAGCCAAACGAATTCCTTATCCTGTCCTGTTTGCTTTACTTGCAGTAGCAGCTTCCTGTACAAGCGGAACCGAAGAACCGGAGCCTTCCTTTTCTCTGTCCGCCACGGTATCTCCTGCTGAAGGAGGCACGATAACCGTCTCCCCCAGCTCCGGCACCTACAATCAGGGACAAACCGTAAAACTTACTCCAGAGCCCAGCCTCAATTGGGTATTTGGGCGTTGGGAAGGTGATGCCAGCGGAAGCTCAATTCCCTTAACCATTACCATGAATGCGCACAAAGCTGTGACAGGTGTATTTGTGAAAAGGGATTATCCTCTGAATATTACCATTGAGGGCGAGGGAAAAGTCAATGAGGTCATCATCACCAATCCGGCAGCCAAGGAATATCCCCACGGAACTACGGTGGAACTTACTCCCGTCGCGGGGGAAGGATGGGTATTTGAAAGCTGGGGCGGGGAATTAAGCGGTAGTGAAACTCCCCAAAGAATCACCGTCGATGGAGAAAAGAGCGTAACGGTAACGTTTAAACCCCATAACAACTCCGTATTTTATCTTGCCGAAAACGGAATAACCTGTAAATGTGAGGGGGCCAAACCCGGTGACAAAGGAGTAATAAATGGCGTTGAATACGAAGCGGTTAACAACAATTCATTGAGGCAAAGGAGAGCCGAGGGTGTCGACATGACAAGATTGTGTACTTCCCTGGTTACAGACATGTCGCATTTGTTTAGAGTTTCCACATTCAACCAACCCATAGGAAACTGGGATGTGAGCAAAGTTTCAAATATGGAAAATATGTTTTACGAGTCGTCATTCAACCAACCTATTTCGGAATGGAATGTAAGAAACGTGGTAAATATGTGGATGATGTTTGCCCGTTCTTCATTCAACCAACCCATAGAAAATTGGGATGTAAGAAATGTCAGAAATATGATTGCAATGTTTGCTGAATCATCTTTCAACCAACCTATAGGGAGCTGGGATGTAGGCAATGTCACAGATATGGCAGCAATGTTTGAAAATTCCCAATTTAACCAACCTATAGGCGATTGGAATGTAAGCAGGGTCAGAAATATGAAATGGATGTTTAATGGATCGCCATTTGACCAACCCATAGGAAATTGGAATGTAAGTAATGTAACTGATATGGGGATGATGTTTTCAAACTCAGTGTTCAATCAGCCCATAGGGAACTGGAAGGTAGGTAGGGTTACAACTATGTTGTATATGTTTAACGGGAACGCACATTTTAACCAAGACTTGTCAAAATGGTGTGTAGAAAAGATTCCGACTAGACCGGGAAGCTTTCGTACCGGAGCCACCGCATGGGTGCTGCCTGAACCAGTCTGGGGAACTTGTCCAGAGTGATTGTCACTGTTAACTCTTCTAAAGCCACCTTTTTTAGAAAGGTGGCTTTTTTCTGGGACTGGCGCAGTGACCCACCAGATGTTATCCTGCTGTAGTTAACCGGACAGTTCTCAGGAAGAAACATATCCCCCTGTAAGAACCAAAACAGGTTATTCTGAAAAATTCGTTACCAAAGGCGGCAAGAAGTTGCGGGTAAGCAATAGACCCGTACCTGTACAAGGATTGCCAAGTTCAACGAAGACTAAAAGAAACTCCTGTATGGATGCCCCATTCCGTACGGTCCTCCGTGTAAAGAAAGTTTGTTACAAAATTTACCGCTTCCGCCAACGGAGTGCCTCCATAGGTCTTCTACTTGAGTCACCTGCTCCCACATCTTTCATTCACTCAACTAGAAAGACACATCCACCTACTCCTTGATGTCCGGATCGGCTATCCCACATCCTTCTCTTGGTTATTCCTTTGATCTGCTTATTTTTGCTGTGTTTTCCATTTCAATATTGATTATGCAACTGACCAAGTTGGAGATAAAGGGATTTAAAAGCTTCGGCGACCGGGTGGTGATCCATTTTGACAAAGGGATTACCGGCATCGTGGGACCCAATGGCTGTGGTAAGTCCAATGTGGTGGATGCTATCCGATGGGTGCTGGGCGAGCAGAAAACCAGGATGCTCCGTTCCGAGAAAATGGAAAACATCATTTTTAACGGCACCAAGAGCCGTAAGCCGGTGAACATGGCGGAGGTGTCTTTGACTTTTGAAAACACCAAAAATCTGCTGCCCACAGAATACACCTATGTCACCATCACCAGACGATACTACCGGTCGGGAGAAAGTGAATACCTGCTCAATGGCATTACCTGCAGGCTCAAAGACATCAATAACCTCTTTATGGATACGGGCGTGCAGTCCAACAGCTATGCCATCATCGAGCTGAAAATGATCGACGAACTGCTCAATGACAAGAACAACTCCAGAAGGGAACTCTTTGAAGAGGCAGCCGGGATATCCAAATTCAAATCCAGAAAAAAAGAAACGCTCAAAAAACTGGAAGATACGGATGCGGATTTGGATCGTGTAGAGGACATTTTATACGAGATAGAAAAAAACCTGAAGTCTCTGGAAAAACAGGCCAGACAGACGGCGAGGTACTTTGAAGTCAAAAAAGAATACAAAGCCGCCAGTATCGCCTTGGCGAAGAAGAACATCACCAAATTCACGGATAACCTGCTGTCCATCAACCTCAAAACTGAGGAGGAAAATGACAAAAAGGTCCAGCTCAACAGCCGGATGGCTGAGACAGAAGCCATGTTGGAAAAAAACAAGGTTGAGCTGATCAATAGGGAAAAGCTGCTCAGTTCCCGTCAAAAATCCCTCAACGAACACGTAAACAAAATCCGGCAGTTCGAGAGCGATAAAAAGATAAAAAACGAAAGGCTGCGTTTCCTGGAAGACCGGGCTCAAAAGCTGCGTGAGCAAATTGAACTGGACCGGCAAAGTAACGAGCGGGCTGCCTTCAGCATCAAATCCTTGCAGGCGGAGAAAGAGGTGGCCCAAAAGCTCTTGGCTGAAAAAGAAGCAGTCATCACTTCACTCAAAACGGATTACGAGCAGCAAAAACAAGCTCATGCCCTAATGCAGGAAAACCACAAGGTGCTCAGCAGGAACCATACCGACAAGAAAGATGCGGTCTACCAGTTGGCTAAGGACTTGGAGATCCACCAGATCCAGCTGTCCACTTTAAAGCAAGAGCTGGAAAAGACCGCTTCCCAGGACAATAACCAAGAGGAACACCTTTCTGATTTTGAAGATAAATTAGTCCGGTTACGGGAGGAGCTGGACTGGAAATCCAGCAATCTTGCCCAACTAAAAACCAAAGAAGAAGAACAGGCACTGCAAATCGAACAGGCTAACCATACCATTGAGCTGATCAGGGAGGAAATCACCCAATCCGGCAGAAAACTGGATGCCCGTCAAAACGAATACAACCTCACGAAGTCCATGGTGGATAACCTGGAGGGTTTTCCGGAAGCGATTAAGTTCCTAAAGAAAAATTCATCCTGGGGCAAGGACACCCCGCTCCTTTCAGACATCCTGACTACGGACGAAAGATACCGGGTGGCCATTGAAAACTACCTGGAAAACTACATGAACTATTACGTGGTGGACACAGAAGAGCAGGCCATTGCCGCGGTAAAGCTCTTGAGCGATGCCGCCCGGGGGAAGGCGAATTTCTTTGTGCTGGAACATTTTGAAAGGTTCCAGCCTTCCCAAAACAAGCTCTACCCCCAGGCAGTTGCTGCTACGGAAATTGTAGAGTATGACCTGAAATATGCTAAACTAGTGTCTTTTATCCTGGATGACGTTTATGTGGTTGGTTCAGAAATCAACAAAGTACCCAACGACAGCAGTGCCATTTTCATCACGGAAAGCGGCAAGTTTATCAAAAGAAAATTCAGCATCTCGGGCGGATCTGTCGGGCTGTTTGAAGGAAAAAGGATAGGCCGGGCTAAAAACCTGGAGAAGCTTGAAAAGGAAATCAAGGAGCTGCAGAAGAAAATAAGCAGTACAAGGGCAAATCTCGACGGGAAGGTCTCTGACTTGATGAAACTGAAAGAGGTGTCCTACCGCAGTTCGCTCGAAAATCTCCGGAATGAGATCAATGAAATCAACCAGGAATACGTCTCTGTCCGAACCAAAAAAGAACAATTGACGGAGCTGCTTTCCTCGAACGCCAATAAGAAAGAGGACATCCTTGAGCGTGTGGGTCTATTGGAAGAAGAAATGGTGGAGATCAAAAACCGACTTTCCGAAGAGCAGGAAGAGTTTAAGAATCTCGAGGAAGAGTTGGCGGAAGTCGGTGACGGACTGCAACGGGAATCCGGGATTTTGTCGGTCAAGTCTAATCTCTACAACCAAGAAAACATCCAATATCACCAGCAAGCCAACCAGGTAGACCGACTAGAACAAGAGATCTCATTTAAACAAAGTGCCTTTGAGAGCAGCGGGGAAAGAGTCAAAAAATCACAGGACGAACTCTCGGCGACAGACCATGAAATCAAGTCACTGTTGGATAATAATGAGATCAAAGACGATGAACTGATCGAACTCTACACCGAAAAAGAAGCCATAGAAACCGGTGTCAATGAGGCTGAAAAAGGCTACTATGCCATTAGGGGAAGCATTGATGAACTGGAAAAATCACTTCGGGAAATCCAGCGGGCGAAGGAGAACATAGATGTTCTGGCCATGGAGCTGCAGCAGTCCCTGAACGAGGTGAAGCTGAAACTAAACGGTTTGAAAGAAAGGCTGAGTATAGAGTTTGAGATTGACCTGGAAGCACTGATGGAGGAGGATCCCGAAATCGCTCCCGAATACAGGGAAAAAGACGAGGTGGCCATCCGTGAAGAGGTCAACCGAGCGAAAGAAAAAATGGAAAAAATGGGCCCTATCAACCCCATGGCCATGGAGGCTTATGATGAAATAAAAGAAAGACATACCTTTATTACTGAACAAAGAGATGATTTGATCAAGGCCAAAAATTCCTTAATGGAAACCATTCAGTCTATAGACGAGGTCGCTAAGGAGACCTTCCTGGACGCTTTTGGGAAGATCAAAGAAAACTTTATCCGGGTGTTCCGTTCTCTATTTACCGCTGAAGATGACTGCGACATCAAATTGGTAGATTCGGACAACCCGCTGGAAAGCCCAATAGAGATCATGGCGAAGCCCAAGGGCAAAAGGCCATTGTCCATCAACCAGTTGTCGGGGGGGGAAAAGACGCTGACAGCTACTTCTTTGTTGTTTGCCATTTATCTTCTAAAACCGGCTCCCTTCTGTATTTTTGATGAGGTGGATGCGCCACTTGACGATGCCAATATCGACAAGTTCAACCATATCATTCAGACTTTTTCCAAAGAGTCGCAATTCATCATCGTCACCCACAATAAACGGACGATGGCCAGTACGGATATCATCTATGGTATCACCATGATCGAGGCAGGGGTCTCCCGCGTGGTGCCGGTGGATCTACGGGAATTGGAAGAGTCAGTTTAGAGAAGGGTTTTGCTTCATCTTACTTCGGATGGATCGGGAAGAAAAGATCAGCAGGTAAATAATTACCAACAGGATTACCATCACCGCCATTTCCAACTGGGTCCATATTCCCGACCGTTCCACTATCCTTCCCGATTCTTTGGTGAGTTTCCCCCCTTCATAAAGCTGTATGGCTGAGAGCGCCTTTATGTCTTGAAAGGCCGCCTCAAAGTCCTTATTGAAAAGCTCGGCATGCGCCTGCTGGTTACTATCGGGCGCGTCGTGGGCGTAAGTACCGAGGTGGTGGATCTTTTGCTTCAGCTGCGACAGATGGCTGGCTTCGTCTCTGGTGAGGTTGGTGTTTTCAAAATCCCCAATGATGTCCAGTATGGCAATACGATGGGAGTTCAGATCTCCGTCTAACAATGTGCTTTTGAAGTCCGGTTGGTTGATGGACAGCTTCATCAAAAAAAGGTGTTCGGTGATTTCAAAAATATAGCTTTCAACGACAAGCCTATCGTCATAAAAAGAAATGAAATCCCTGCCCAAATCGGTGATGTTCCTCCTGTCCGCAATGTTTTTTGCAAAAACGAAAAACACGATAATGGTTAATACCAGTGCCGCTTGTAATTTGTACTTGATTGAATAGACCCACTTCATCCGATGAAGATAGGCTTTTCAGAAGAAAAAGCAAATACCCTCAAGCTGGCTTTATATATTCAGTTGGGAAAGGATGGCAGTGCCACGGTTAATGTCCGAAGCGAGATCCACTAGCTTTTTATTTTTCAACATCTCGATCAACTGTTCACGGATCCCTTTAAAATCGTTATGGATAGGACAGGGTGTTTCTTCTGAACATTGCTGTAAGCCCAGGCCGCAGCCACTGAATAACTGCCCCCCGTCTATCGCAAGCACCAGTTCCATCAAAGTCTGGTCTTCCTGGGACTTTTCCACATAAAACCCCCCATTGGGGCCTTTTGCAGAGCTTATGATGCCCTGTTTAGCCAGCGACTGAAGAATTTTAGCTGTAAAAAATTCGGGAGCATCTATTTCCCTGCAGATATCTTTAATTCCCAGTTTCTTTCCTTTATCGTTCTGGGACCAGATATAAATCACTGCTCTAATCCCATATTCACAAGCTTTTGAAAACATCATTGTTTAGTTTTAGCCCAAAATTCATCCGCCCAGTTCTCCTGCACCTTCTCATGAATCATCTCCATTTTCTTCTGGAACTCTTTCAGATCATCTTCCAATAATTCCACTTGAATGTAAGGAAAAAGCTTCCTTTCCTCAAAGCGGATATGGCTTTCCAAAGAATCTGCGTACTCGTTGAGATTACTTTCATTCACTTCTGAAGCCGTTTTCATCTTCCCGAACAGGTCGCGCAGATACTCGTGCTGGGTTTCAGCATCCTTTCGAAGCAAATCATTTTTTGCCAAATAAGTGAACAGGTAATGTTCTTCATTTTGAAAATGAACCTCCAGGTGTTCGTTGACAAAATACGCCACATACTTGAAAATCCTCTTCAGGTCAATGCCTCTGTTTAACCCCTGGCGGATTTTCCATGACAGCAGAAGACCAAAATGATGGTCTTGGGACAGAGGTACCAGAGCCGGATGTCTTTTTAATGGTTTAGCCATACGATTACCCTTCGGGGCGGTTCAAGTGTGAGATAATGTTAACATCTATGCGAAATTAACCAAAACCTCAGATAAAGACAAACTTGTCCTTTATAGATCTTTTCGCCTGAAGATACTGAAAGATAGACCCACAGGTAACACCGCCCAAAGAATCAACACGATCAAACTGCCCAATACGCCCCACCAGTCGTTAAAGAACTTGTTAAAGATCGCTCCGCTATAGCCCATCAGAGCCGCGGCCTCCGTCTGCATCAATACCAGGATTCTTCCCAGATCGACCGGGTTCAGGAAGGTGATAAAAAGCACGCCCCTTTCGATAGGATAGTCACTGAAGTTGTACATCAACAACAAGATGATCCCATCAAAAATGAGTACAAAATATACCCAAAACAATAAGGAGACGCCCATACCTCGGGCTTTGTCTCTGGACCAGATACCTGCCAATAAAGCCAGGGCTATAAATACCAAAGTCAACATGAACGATACCAGCAACAGAATGGCTGACACCGCTGAAGGATTCATCAATAAAAGCGGCAGGCCCAACCCGACAAGAAGGGCCAAACCAAAGGAAAACGACAAGCCCAGATAAATACTTCCCAAAACTGTCCTTCTTTTCAACGGTTGTGCCAGCAGTAACACAATGAACTCATACATGTTATAATAGTAGATGGTAGAAAAAATAATGGTCACCATCGGCACCAGCAAAAGCACCAGGTTG
>CAZHZP010000011.1:0-28814 GCA_964537165.1 uncultured Roseivirgaceae bacterium
GAAGAAGGCGACTTGGCTTCCAAGCCTCCCACCACCAGATCAAAGGCATAGCCTAGTCTTAATGAGTTATCATTCAACAAACTATATCCTAATATGACCGAAGCCGATTCCTCTCCCCTATATGCCAGCCCCCCACTTACTTTGTTATTGTACGAGGCTATAACGCTGAGGTCATAGGAAAAATTATCCACCTTGACCGATTTTAGGAGTACGCTGGGCTCCACTGTCCAGAATGCGGAGGCCCTGATTCGGTATCCCGCCAGCAGATAGCTGTGTATCTTAAGCTGGTTTCCGAGTTCTCCTTCCCCAAAGTCAAAGTCCGGCTCATTCAAATGCCGGCCACTCAAGCCTATGTACAAATTCCCCCTGTCATACAGTGCACCCGCACTAAAGTTCATGTTGTACTGGTTTTCGCTGCCTGCAGCAGGCACTACCAAATCCGGATTGATCAACTCAAGAACGTCAAAATCCATCGTACTGGAAAAGATTCCAGCAGACCCACCAATGCTCAATACCCCGCGGCCTATCGAATAGTGGTAAGCCAAAGACAGATTGGCTTCTTGGTTAGAGGTAGCACCGATCTTCTCATTCACAAAAACGAGGCCAAAGCCGAAATTAAATTCCTCCATGCCTCCTGATGCTGTCAACAATTGGGTCGAAGGTGCGCCGCCTTGCCCCGCGGCGGTGCTATATCCTGACCACTGGCTTCTATGCAGCCCGGCAAACTGATAACCTTCTCCTTTACCCGAAAAGGCGGGATTATAAAAGATCCCGTTGTACATGTATTGTGTAAACTGGGCATCTTGCTGGGAAAAGGCCGGAACAACAAGAAGACAGCTAAACATAAAGACCCAAAAATACCGGTAAATCTGTCGTTTCATGTGTTAAAAGCCTTTTCTCATTTGACCATCCATTTTACACATTTAAACTGAAATTACCTTAACAAGGCTGTAAATTCTTATAAATTATTGGCCTTTTTGATGTATAATTCCAGTGCGCCCGTCATACTGGGAGCGTTAGGCATCGGCGCTTCTATGTCCAGAATAAGATTCGCCTCCCGTGCAGACTGGGCGGTAGTAGGCCCAAAAGCAGCGATCCGGGTGTTGTTCTGCTCGAATTCCGGAAAATTCTGAAACAGCGATTTAATTCCCGAGGGACTGAAGAAAGCCAATATATCATATTTGATGTCCTTCAAATCCGACAAATCCGCCGCCACGGTGTGATAGATAATCGCTTCCGTAAATTCAATGCCATTCTTGGAGAGGAAATCCGGAATATCATCCTTTCTGATGTCGGAGCAGGGGAACAGGTATTTTTCGTTTTTGTGTTTTTTGAAATAATCGAAAAGATCCGAAGCGGATTTAACCCCTACGAAGAGCTTTCTCTTTCTGATCACAATATACTTCTGCAGGTAATGGGCGGTCTGCTCCGAAATACAGAAATACTTCATGTCTGCCGGCATTTCGGTCTTTAACTCCTGGCAGATTTTGAAAAAATGATCTATGGCGTTCCTGCTGGTAAAGATGATAGCAGTGTGTTTTAAAATATCTATCTTCTGCTTACGGAAGTCCTTCATGGACACTGGCTCCACTTGGATAAACGACCTAAAGTCAATTTTGAGATTGTATTTTTCAGCCAGTTGAAAATAAGGGGATCGCTCATCTGTAGGCTTGGGTTGAGATACTAAGATACTCCTTACTCTGGTCAATCTGTCTTTGGTAGATTTAGTCATACTGCTTTATTCCTTCTTTTATTATTATCAATAATCAAAGAATTACCCAACAATTAGTTTTGAAAGAACTAAAAAGGGAACCAATTCTGCGGTGCAAAGGTACGAAAATAAATGGTAATTTTTAAGGGATACGTGGGTAACCATCATAAAAAACAGCATGATGACGCCGAGGATGTAGAGGACAAAAAAGCTTTTTAACAAAGAGCTCATCAAAACCGTCAGGGGCGAGATATCATTGGCAAAACCAAGGATCAGAACCAGATACATCCCTATCAAGATGATCGACGCCACCCGCAACATGTAAAAGAAATGAATGAATTCAATCTTGCTGATGCCGAAAATCAGCGCGGATATTTTTAGCCACATAAACTTCAACAAAGAAATCGGCACCAAAACCGCTGTGCCCAACAGCCAAATCAAAAACAGCCGATTCAAATCACCACTAATCAACTCTCCCAATATGGGTATCTCCAACAAAAAGGCACTGATCAAGATGATCCCCATTAAAAGCATGTTGAAAATCACCAAAAAAAACAAAACCTCCTCCGTAAAAAACTTAGTGATAGCATTGGATTCGGAAAAATCCTCTGAAGAGAAAACCAATACGGGATGTACCATGAAGGTCAAGACCGTGGGATAGATCATCTTAAACAATGCGATCAGAAAAAAAACAACCAATACCGCCAGAAGAAAAAACTGCTCAAGAGGCGACTTCGCACGGCTATTAGAAGGCTCCAGAGCCTGCTGGGCCAGAGCCCCTCCTGACCCCTTGCCGAACAATCCTTTTTTGACTGTTACGTCTCCCGCCTGGATCCCTTTTTTGTAGATGATCAGTTCACGGAGCCTCGAAGCCTCGGTAAACCTTTCCCTGATCTCTTGTAATGGAACAGTAAAGCTACTGTCCCTTTCCGTGTAGGCCCACATTACCTCGTCGATGAATAAAGCAGCCCCGGCAGGCAGTGTTATCCCCAGCTCCGCCATCGGAAATTCATCCACATCAATGGTAACCCGCGCTATCTCCGGCACAAAACGCCAATCCCCTCCGTCATCAATGCTAATGCCTTCATCATAATTGACCAATACCTGTCCCAGAGAGGCGCCACAAAGCGATACCACCAAAGCAAAAGAAAGTACAAACCGTCGAAGCTGTTCCATTATCAAAATCTCCCTGTGTAGCCGAAGTGGACCTTCGAAAAATTAAAACCCATCTTCTGGGTATTAGACTTTCCCAATGCGTAAATAAAATTAAACACACCTTGGTCCGTCTCCAAGCTTATACCTCCTCCCAGCGCCAAAGGTTGATCCATAATTCCTTTATTATCTTTTATTCCCCCCCAATCGAAAAACAACAGGAAATAAGAATAGTTATCGAAATAATACCTAGGTTCAAAATTAGCATAAACATACCGTTTTGCGAAAAAGAAATTCTCGTTAAAGCCCCTGATGCTGTTGAGCCCTCCTATCCGGAACAAATCGTTCAAAAAGAGATCCTTGTTGGCCATCTCCCCGCCTCTCACCCTGACCAGCGCACCTAGGGCAGGGCTAACCTGTAGATGCCTTTCCGCCGAAAATATAGCATAATACTGGGTCGCGCTCCTGTCCAAACCCTCGTAAGCTGAAGAAGGCCATGCGGTGTTCTCTAATATCCTCTTATTACCAATACCGACTTCCACGGCAGAAAGCCAGCCCCTCCTCGGAACAAATGTCTGATCCAGCGTATTCCACTCGAGATTTAACCCATAATTGTTGTACCTAAAATCTACAATATCCGAAAACGTGGCAGATGGATTATGCCCCGGAGCCTTCAACACATCCCCCGCCTGCCTCCGGGAAAAAAAACCAATGGACACATCCGGATGAACCCGGTACCCGAGCCCCACTTTAAAATCCCTGTTTAAGAAGGTAGTGTCTTCTTTTAATAGATTGAAAGCAAGGGTCAAATCAAGCAAAGACCCAAAAAGCATCGGTTCCTTCGCACCCACAGCCAAGCTTTGGGAGTATCGACTAAGGCGTTGCCATTGCAAATGATAATCCCGGCCTCTTCCCCCCACGTTGTGCAGGGATAATTCAAACTGTCCTGTGACAAGCAATTTATTGTCTTCCGCCTCATTAGGTAGCACCCCGATGATCCCATCAAGCGTATTGATCCGTCTATCATTAAGGGGAAGATGGAGCCTGGCCGTCTCGTTTTGAAAAGTCAGCTGCGGCTCCTCTACAAGTTGGACATAGGGAACTCTTTGTAAAGTCTTGAGGGAACGGTCAATATCCTCCTGGGAAAAGGGAGCACCCGGCGGGATCCTCAATAGCCGACTGAGGTACAACGGCCGGGTTTTGGAATCACCCGTTACTTCGAGGGTGTCAAAAGTTATATAAGGTCCCGGATCGAAAGCAATGGACGCACTCAGGCCATCTTCCTCCATCGCCATGCTGTCCAGCCGAACGGCGGCAAAGGGATATCCGGTGTTCTGGGCTTCGTCCAGAATCTGGTTGAAAAAAAGTCTTAGTTGTTTGAAATTTAACGGGCGGCTACGGAAAGCCGTTTCTTGATAACCTGCTCTGGTTGCAAGCCTATCATCCAGATTACCTTTACTCAGCCGTAGCCAATGGAAAAGCTTGCCGGCTTCCAAACGGACGGTTAAGGTATCGCCACCAAAAGTCTTGCTCAGAACATATGCGGCAGGATGCCCCTCCAGTTGAAGGGAGTAGAGAAAGGTTTGAACATAATTTTCCCGGGACAGTGAATCGGAAAAATATAGCTCCCCTTTTTGGGAAGCTATATCCTCCACCTGATATCTCAACAGCATCTGCCCCTGGCATACCATCAAGGGCACAACAATCAATACAAGTCCTAAAAAAAGAACTTTTAAAAAAAATGAACGCACTATCTGTGCTATCCTCTCTGGACCTATCATTGGTTATAACAACATATACGGAGAGGGGACAAAAAGAAGCACTGTCACATTACCCCGCGACTACCACACTCCCCTCGTTTTCATATTGAGGCTATAAACGGCATCAGATGCAGTGATAAATAATGTTTTTCGGTCGCCTCCGCCAAAGCAGACATTGGCCGTCCAGGGAGCATTCACGGGTATGTGTGCTATTTTATTTCCCTTCCTATCAAACACCGTGACGCCTTTACCTGTCAGATACACATTTCCCTTGTTGTCAATGGTCATCCCGTCGGATCCCATTTCGGCAAAAAGCCTTCTATTGGTCAAATAACCATCTTCTTCTATGTCATAAACATAGGTCTTATTGGCGCCGATATCCGCAACGTACAGTTGTTTTCCGTCCGGAGTACCGACGATTCCATTAGGTTTTACCAAATCCTCATCGACCCTAAAAAACTGCAGGCCGTCCGCACTGACGTAATATACATGTTCGCCATCCTGCTCCATTTCCGGATCCCTCTCCCAATAATTCCTTTTATACAAGGGGTCAGTAAGATAGATGCCACCCCTTGGGGATATCCAAAGGTCATTAGGGCCGTTCAGCCTTTTTCCTTTAAAGTTTTCGATCAGCACCTCACGGCTTCCGTCCATGTCAAACACCCATACCTCGTTTTCCATATCGGCACAGGTGACCAACTTTCCTTCTCTGTTAAAATACATGCCGTTGGACCTCCCGGCGTCGTCGGTAAAAGTCGTCAATTCCCCACTGGAGAATGACCACTTAATGATCCGGTTATTAGGCTGGTCTGTAAAATACACGTTGCCTGGCCGGTCAACGGCCGGCCCTTCAGTAAAACTATAGCCATCTCCCAGCTTCACCACTTGGGCATTCTTGGCCACAATATTTTTTTTGTCTTCAATCTGTCCACTGGCTGTATAAACAGCCAAAAAACAAAGAACCGAAAGCGAGAGTTTGAGCAGGTGGTATTCTTTCATTATATAAGGGTTTATTTTTCTTGAAGCACATTGCAGTTGTCGTACTGAGGGTCAATATCTATAAAGACCTCCTCTTTGGCCAATACAAACCAATTGCTGAGAAGTTCCTCTTCCTTCTGCCTACGGGTGGCTGCTTTTAATTTCTCGTAATCGTCATTGAGGTTAGCCCTGTGTGCAGGAAACCTTTCCTTCAAATAGAGAATCCTCACCGCAGGTTCAGACCGGCCGTTGCGCGGGTCTACATCTTCGTAGCGAAGGGGTTTGGTAATAGAACCTAACTGCATCGTATCCTGGGTAAAATACAATACCGGATCACCCAGTGTTCTTAAGGTTAACCTATTGGAGCCCGTCGCGGGATCAGAAAAGAATCCTCCGTTGTCGGAAGTCGCCCGGTCGTCTGAGTAATCTTTGGCTGCTTTGGCAAAGGTAATGCTGTCGGTGACAATCAATGTCCTCAGGCTGTCCAAATAGTGTTCTGCGGCTTGTATATCCTCTTCGGACGGCTTGGGTGTAATCAGAATGTGGCGGGTGTTGAAGGAGTTACCCCTTATCTCCAGCAGCTGGATCATGTGTATCCCAAACATACTTTCAACAGGATCACTGATTTCCCCCTGCTTAAGGCCTAAAGCGGTAGCTTCATACTCCGGAGCCAACTCTCCCCTGTTGAAAAAGCCCAGATCCCCTCCGCTGACCGCTGATCCCGGATCTTCGGAATACTTCCTGGCCATGCTGGCAAAATCCGCTTCACCGTCAAGAATCTGTTGCTTGATGGAAGCCAACAACCGGGTTACTTTCTCCTTTTCTTCTTCTGATACATCCGGCTTTTTGACTATTTGCCCCACCGTTACTTCAGCTGAGAAAAAAGGCAGTGAATCCACAGGGATCCGTCCAAAAAACTTCCTCACATCTGCCGGGGAAACGGAAAGGCCCTCGGTGATTACTCCCTGCATTTTTCTGACAATCATCTGTTCCCTGATGGCATCGTGGATCTCACTCTTAAGCTGATCTGCGGTTTTGCCGTAGGCTTCGACCAAAGTTTCCTCATCCCCGCCAAATTGCTGCATGGTCATGTTAAACTGCTGGTCTGTCTGAAGAATCACCTCGGCTTCCGTCACGATGACCGAGTCTATTTCTGCTTTAGCCACCATCATCTTATTCACCAACAAGGATTCGAACACCTCGCATCGGGAAGGGGTTGCAAAGCCCTCTTGTGCCCGGCTGAGAGCTTCCAGATAAGCCTTTTGCAAATCGGACTCTAAAATGATATTGTTGTCTACTTTGGCTATGATCTTATCTACTACTTGTCCGGTAGGTCTTTCTTGCGTCTCGGCACTATTTTGGGCCTGGGCCGATAGCGATGCGCACAGAGCAACCGGTACAATAAGCATTTTCCTTATACTGCTAATCATATATTTTAAAATCATTTTTTTCTAAAGCTCGCTGGTAGACTTCCTTATGAAGGCTTTCGGCCAAAGCTACCCTTCTTTTATTTAATATAATTTTGGAGATCTCTTCTTTCATAAACTCCAGAGGAGGAATCTGGTCCTGCAATTTATACTCTAGGATTTTAAAATAGTAAGAAAATCTATCATCATCTACCTGAATAAGGTCATTTCTCCTCAACAACTCCACATGGTTATTGTTTTCTACCAAAGGAGTATTCAGCACAATATCATCAAACTCGATCCATACGGAATCTTCTAGATAATAGTTAGCGGCAAGCCTCAGCGTTAAATCCCTCAATTCCTTCTTATCACTTTCTCTATTGCTGCTCAGGAGCCTGCTGATCTGGGCCCTTTGGGGAATGTCCTTCTCTATCTTCAAAAAATTCGTGCGTACAATGATCTTCTTTAATGTGAAGTTGACCTTGTTCTCTTCATAGTACGCATTGATTTCTTCATCACTCACCTCCCTACCCAGATTCTCATTGACGTATGATTTCTCGAATTCGTAGACCATCAATGCATACTTGTAATCCAGCAACTTCCTGTTTAATTCCGCTTCGTCGAAAGCCATGTTTTTCCCAGCTTCCTTGATCATCAGTTGTTTCCTGATCCAGGACTGCATGTATCTCTCCGCCAAATTGGCACTATCCTCCTCTGACGGTGAATCCTTGGTAATAAAATCCAGATCCGAGCGCATCAGCATGTTCTCATCCACCGAAGCCAGCACCGCATCGTCTACTTGCTCTTCCTCCGTCTTAAACTTAAACAGATCACAGCTGGAGAGAATAAATGATCCCATCATTATGAACAGACTACTCCTTAACCACCATTTGGGATATTCTTTCCTTTTCACCCTCATTAATTTGAATAACGTGCTTTTCTTTTAAAGTCTGGATAAGCTGGGTATCCAGGTGCTTTTGATAATCCTGAATGACCTTCCCTCTCGTATCTTCAAATGACTTAGGCCCTGCCGGGATTACATCCCCCAAAAGCACAAAACAAAGCTGGCCCTGATGAACCACTTCCTGCATCTTGTTGTGGAGGTCAACCCCCGATACGACCGGATGCTCTTCTATCACAAAAACACCTTCTTCCAACGTAAACAAGAAGGGATAGTCATTTAGAAACTGATCTTCCAACCTTGGCTTTAGGTTCTTTTGATAAACTTTGTCCTGCAAAAAGCGGCGAACCTTAGCCAACTGGCTTTCATCATCAATTTTCACAATCAATCCCGGCACCCGCTCTGACCATTGATAACGGTCAAGATGGCTTTTGTAGTATTCCACCTGTGCAAGGGAATCAGTCAAAGCTTTTTGCCATACCAGGTCATTCATCAAACTGAACAATAATATCCCCTCCCGGTATTCTTTCACCAGCATCCTGTACTCCCTATTATTGTTCATCAAGTCCGACTCTTCCACCTCGTCCAGCACATGCTCCTGGTATTTGCTGTACCACGGGTCGAAGGCATCGCCCGGTTCGGTGTGCACGATGGCCTGGTCTGCTTTAATAAAATCCATGAAAGACCCGACATCAATCGGCTCATCCTGTACGGTCATCAAGGTACTGTCCAACAGGCCTAGCCCGGCCAGTTTATCCGAAAGCGGTTCAATACCAGCAGTGAAATCAGCCTTGAAAATGCGGTGCAATGTATCCACTAAGGCTTCATTCTCCCTAAAGCCATACTTAGCCTTCTGCATGGCAAGGACCTGGGACTGGATGAGCTGAGAACGGCTGTCCCGTAGGATCTTCGATTTCAGAACCGGCTCCATTTCCTCGTAGGGAGCGATGGGTTTGGTGTCTTCCAACCGGATAATATGAAAACCAAAAGCGGTCTTTACCGGCGGGGAAATCTCCTGGGGTTCGGTAAGCGAAAAAGCGATTTCCTCAAACTCCGGAACAATAGACCCTACCCCAAACCAAGGGAGCAAGCCTCCTGCATTTTTGGTGCCTTCATCTTCAGAATATTGCTTAACGACTTCTTCCCATGTTGGCTCTCCCTGCTGGAGTTCTGTATAGATATCCGCAATCCTTCTCTTGGCCCTATCTTCCGAGAGAGGGTTTGATGGATTGATCCGGATCAAAATATGGGACACGCGTATCTCTCCGGGATTCGGTCTTCGATCCAAGAGCTTGATGATATGGTAGCCGAAGCTGGTGGCCACCGGATTCGAAATCTCGCCAATCTGAAGTCCGTAAGCAGCATCTTCAAATGGATAAACCATTTGCAAAGCGGTAAAATAGCCCAAGTCACCATGGTTGCTCTGTGCGGAAGGATCGTCAGAATACTCCAGAGCAAGCTGATTGAAATCCTCACCGTCTTCGGCTCTCCTTTTAAGGTTTTCTGCCATTCGGAGCACTGCTATGGAGTCATCTTGGCCGGCATTGGGCGGAAACTCGATCAGGATGTGGCTAGCCTTAATGGCTTCTTGCATCCTGTTGTAAGCTTTTCTCAGCTCGCCTTCTTGGATGCTATTTTCAAGCAAATAGGGTTTTTTCAAATCCTCTTTGATGATCGAAAATTCATTGTGAAATTCCTCGGTCTGGTCCATTCCCAGCCTTTCGGCTTCTTTTACCTTAAGCTTAAAGTTGAGAAAGAGCTCAAAATTCCTGTCAAATTCCTCTTGGCTAAGCACTTGGCTTTTGGTGTCCTTTAGGTGCTGGTTTTTGGTGAGGACATATAAAAAATCTTCCGCAAACACCCGTTCATCATCGATGGCAAATAAAAAATCAGGCTCCCTGGAACCAATGAGGGGTTCGGGTTCGACTCTTGCTTTTGGAGCACAGGCAGCTAATATTCCCAAAACGAGGAAACATAAAGGCTTAAATTTCATATTTTTTGGCTCGCCGAAAATGATAGTGCAATGTTACGAATTTTAAGGAAGAAAGGAACCACCTGGCCCCGATTAGTGGATGGAATTAACATTTATTTGGAATTGATGCATTTTGTCAATCTGCAAATGTTCTGATGAGGGGTCGATTCGAACTCGATCATATCCATGATTTTCTTCACCAAAATAATCCCCACTCCTCCTTTTTTCTTTTCTTTAATAACATCAGCAAGCCGGGGTACCTGGTATTCTAAAATGTTAAAAGCTTTCCCCGAATCTTTTATTTCGAAAGTGATCTTGTGTTTGTCCTTGGTCACATCCAGCTGGATGAAGTCCTTGGGATTGCATTCATGGGAATGGATTATCAGGTTGGCACACACCTCTTCCACAGCCAAAATAACCTGGTTTTTGTTGATTTCGGACAGCGCCGTATCCCCCAGAATATCTGATAGGAACAGCCGAAGTTCCGACAACCTACTTTTCTCACAATATATTTTTAACTCATCCCTCATATAGCCACTTGAGAGCCCCTTGCTCGTCATCTTCGATTGTCAAAAGCTGATCCAGCCCGAGTATATGGAAAACATTCTTGACCTTGCCGTTAAGGCCAAAAATGACAAACCTCACGCCGCCGGCCTGAAAATCCTCCAGGTAGGACATGAAGACCCCCAGGCCTGCTGACGAAATGTATTCCAAGGAAGAGCCGTCGATCAATATCTTTTTTACGTTTTCAGCCATTAACTGTTGAATCGCCAAATCAAGCTCTACGGAGTTGCTTGCATCCACTTCACCTTCCAACCTCAGCGCAATATGCCCATCCGCTTTCGTTTTCTCAATTTTTAACATATAACTTATACGCTCTGTTCTCTTTTATGTTTATTTCAGGAATTTGACCACCACCAAGGAATAATCATCATCGGGCAGGGTGCTGGCTCCTACGAAGTCATACAAGGCCTGGATCAGCCGTTCTTTGATCTCCCGCACCTCCAGTTCGTGGGAGGCGTCCAGCGCCTGCCTCAAGCGTTCATACCCGAATTCTTCACCTTCCTGGTTTCTGGCTTCCACAATACCGTCGGTATAAAGCAACATCACATCGCCCTGTCGGTAGGTCAGCACATTTTCGCAGATATAATCTCTGAAGCTCGCGTTCCGTAGGATTCCCAGTCCCATCCCTTTGACCTCTAGGTATTCGCTCTTCCCTTTGGCTATATCATAGTATAAGGTAGGACAATGCCCTGCTCTGGAATACCGGATCCTGCTGATGGCCGTATCGATATGGTAATACGTAGTGGTAATGAAATGGTTTCTTTCCAAGCAATGGCTCAGCGCACTGTTGGCCTTCGACAAAAATTCAACAGGACTAAGCCCCAACTGCACCAGACTGTGGAATACCCCCTTCATCTGCGACATGTTAAAGGCAGCCGAGGTGCCCTTGCCCGAAACGTCTCCGATGATCAAGGCGAAGCTGCTCTCGTCAAACTGATAGGTTTCATAAAAATCACCCCCCACTTCGTCTGCTGCCTCGGAAAAACCGCTGATGTCGAAGCAACTGTTATGGTGGAGTTTTGACGGCAACAAGCTCCGTTGCACCCTTTGGGCGATTTCCAGCTCCTCTTTGTACCGTTCGTTTTTGATGGCCTCATTCAGTAGCCGGTGGTTTTCAACCGAGATAGTCGCCTGTCCGACAAAGGTGGATATGATATCAATCATCTCCTTATTGAAGCCATCCTTCACCTCCTTCAACAAGAATATGTGCCCCATCAGGTCCTTGTTGATTTTGATAGGGAAAACAATTGCCGAGCTATAGGTATCATGGCTCAATTTGCCTAAGGCATAATCCCTTTTCCACTGAATCCCTTCGGAAAAATATTCCGAGAAGGGCTTTGCATCCTGCATCATCTCCCTGACTTCCTTCCGCCCTTGGTTGCTGATAAACCGCTGGTGCAACACTTCGGTGGGAAAAGGTTTAAGTTGTATCTCCATCCACGCCGCATCAACATAGGCAGCACTCATGCAGCTGTCCATCAAAATATCCAGAACCTGACTTTCGCTTTGGCCAGGCTGAATGGAGCGACTTAGCCTTTGGAAGTTGATGGCCTCGGTCAATTTTTGTTCAAATACGGAAGAAGTCGGCAGGTTAAAAAGTGTCACTAAGAAGCTGAACAAGGCATATACAAAGACAAACCCGAACAGCCCCAGAAGAAACAGGTTGTCGGTGAGGTTCACCAAATGAAAATTACTGTCGCTATAGGAGAGCAACTGGGCAAACAGATACCCCGAGGAAACAAGAATAATGACAACAAAAAGCAGTGCCCTCCATTTGTCTTTGAAGCTCAGATAGGGAATCCATTTAAGGTTGGCTGACAAGATCCCTCCGAAAATCACCAAAAACACCAGGCCGAACATGAAGCTGTAGTTGAACGTATTCTGATTAAAGAACATGAAAAACATGCTCATCAATAGGACAACTTCGTAAGCCTGCCATTGCTGGACGACGATCTTGTTCTTTTGGTAGAGAATCAGATGTTTCCACACCATGGTGGCGGAAATCAGGAACACCGTGGTCAGCCCAAAATTCACATGATAAAAGAAAGTCAGAAGAAGCGGGTCTTCGGATAGCCGGCTACCGTCCAGAATTAAATTATAAAAAAGAAAAATCAGTAAGGACACGCCTGAAGCTACCAATCCAGTAGAGGCGGATTTCCAGATTAATCCGATAAAATGATAATTGCCCGTTCTGTTGATGGCATTGTTGTAGAAAATATACAGCAGGATAAAAAAGATGATTTCCAATGCCCAGCTAACTTCCGGAGCAATGGCAGTATGGATCTGATTGAGCTCTCCGAAAAGTCGGGTTAAATCGGTGAAAAGCAATGCAAGCCAGGCTAAAGCAGCCGCCAACGCACTAATTTTCCCGATATTTAGTTTACCTATATTGAACATTTATCAAAATATGGCACAATATTACATAATGTCAGCGGGATTTCCTGACAAGTAAAGCTTTCGCTTAGTAAGAATTTTATCCAAGAACAAACCCGATAGAAAATGAAAAAGATAAATGCTTTTGGTCTGACAGCTATTTTTATTTTGCTGCTTGGATGCACCGCTACCGATTTAAACCGGGTACTACAGGGTGCCAGCAATGCCGTCCTATCAAACGAGGATGTCGCCAACGGACTGAAGGAAGCCCTGGTAAAGGGCATCTCCGTCGGCTCGGATAGTGCGTCGAAAGAAAACGGATTTTTCAAAAATGAGCTGATCCGCATCGCCCTTCCTGAGGAATTCAGAAAAGTAGAGGGGACCATGAGGAAATTGGGGCTGGGAGGGGAAGTCGATAAAGTACTGCTGGCCATCAACCGGGGAGCGGAAAACGCCGCCAAAGAAGCCAAACCCATTTTTATCAATGCCATCAAGCAGCTGACCATCCAGGATGCCTTCTCGATCCTGAAGGGTGAATCTGATGCCGCTACACAGTTCCTCAGGCGAACTACCAGTGACCAGCTGACCGCCCTCTTTCAACCAAAGATCCAGGAGTCCCTCAACCAGGTGGGCGCAACCCGGCACTATACGGATCTGGTAAAAGCATATAATGCCATCCCGTCCACCAGGAATCTGAACCCTGATCTAAATGCTTATGTGACAGAAAAAGCACTTGATGGGCTGTTTAAACTTATCGCGGAAGAAGAAAAAAATATCAGGGAAAACCCATTGGAAAGAACCACCCTATTGATGAAAAGGGTTTTTGCAGCCCAGGATTAAGGGTCAAAGAAAAATGATGTCCTCAATTGTATCCGGACCAAACCGCTCAGCGATGAGCTGTAAGACCTTCGATTTGTTCATCATCAACTCCTTCTTGATAGGCCCTGAGCTTAATTTTACATACAGCTTTTTATTCTTAACAGAGAGTTCGGAGGTTCGCTTAGCCACCGTATTTCCCATGATTTCTCCCCAGGAGCTAACGACCTTTCTCTCATTAAACCGATCTTTAAGCGCATAAGCCTGCAACAGCTCCTCAAACACATCCTGTAATGGAGAGATGTTGCTTTTTCTTCCAGAAGTATCCCTGTACTTGTTCATCATTCAAAGTTAAGCCTTTTATCTAAAGAAAAAGCTTAAGGGCCAAAGCATCGGCTAGCAATTTTCCCCGCTCTGTCAGCGTAAGCCTCCCCTCCTTCAGCTGCAGCCATCCTTCCCGACCCAGTTGACGGATGGTTTCTCCTTTCTCTTTTAAAAAATCTTTCTGATATTTTTCCTGGATGTAATCCAGATCGGCGCCCCAGATCGTTCTTAATGAAGTCAACAGGTATTCATTGAGCGCGTCAATGGGTTCTATTTCGTCCAATTCAAAGATGAGCTGACCTTTTTCCAGCGCCTTAATATACTTTATATTGTTAGCCGGATTGTGCTGTCTGTTTTTGCCATCAAAGGAATGGGCGCTCGGCCCTATACCTAGATAGGGTACTCCCATCCAATAGTTGGTATTGTGAACAGCAAAGGCACCAGGCCTGCCAAAATTGGAAATCTCATACTGGATATAGCCTGCACGGCCCAATTCATCCTGCATGATTTCAAACTGCTCGGCGACAAAGTCCTCTGATGCAGGGGCAAACTTCCCCTTTGCCCTCCACCGGCCGAGGGCCGTGTCAGGCTCAACGGTAAGGGCATAGCTGCTGATATGACCAGGATCCAGTGCGATCGCCGTGGCTAAGTCGCTTAACCACAACCCATGGCCCGTCTGGGGAAAACCATACATCAAATCGATGGAGAGCTTATTAAAACCCGCTTGCTGCGCCTTGTCGATCGCCACCGAGGATTCCTGCGCACTGTGGGCGCGGTTATAGAACCGCAACACGCGATCGTCAAAGCTTTGGATGCCGATACTTAGCCGATCGAAACCCATTTTCTTCAAATCATTTAATTTGGATGGGTGCAGATCATCCGGATTGGCCTCAATGGTCAGCTCCTGTAGTTCCAGCCGGTAGTGCGTATGCGCCGCGTCCAAAATTTCCTCCAGCTCTGCTGCTTCCAATAAGGAAGGCGTGCCCCCGCCGAAGTAAAGGGTGCCGACGCTCGTGCCCCTCCCCAAATAATCCTTCTGCAGCTCCAGCTCTCTACAGATCATCCTGACCATCTGGCTTTTTAACCCAGTGTTGGTGCTGAAGTGGAAATCACAGTAGTGGCAAGCTTGTTTGCAGAAGGGAATATGGATATAAATACCGGCCAAGACGTTGGTTTTTTGAAAAGACTCCTCAAAACTACCACTATTTTATCTATTTCCCTTCATGTACTAATCACGGGAACAGAAACAGAAGGAAGAACCTGTATTGATACCACAAAATTAATAAAAACAAATATAATCGGCATAAATAAATTGATGACCAACTTTTGTTTCAAAACGAAATGAAAATAAGCGGCAAAAGATCAAATTACCAAATTATTCAATCTTTAATATCATCGGCTATTATATGTGATATCATTAACAAATTGTTAATTTCATTATCATATTTGCAAACATAGGCAAATTGTAGTACTTTTGAGCTGTGGATGACTGAAACATCCTACCCACCCAAAATAATTAGCCTCAACAAACTAATTCAAAAAAATTTGTCAAGGGGTTTACCATCAATTTTCTAAAACCTTTTAAAAATTTAAAACGATGAGATTAATTATTGCTACATTAACTGCTCTCTGCCTTGCCGTTGGCGCGCAAGCCAACCCGATCACCTTTAACCTCGACAACCCGAACGTTGCGGTAGAAAAATTAGGTGACAAAAAAATCCAGCTTAAGCTATTCGAAATTCCAGAAGGTAAAATCCTGGTGACGTTTAAAAACAACAGCCACCGTGTGATTTTCAAAGATGTAATTGAAAGCGGACAGTTCACCAAGAAAAACTATGACTTAAATTACCTGGAGAACGGCGACTATTCCGTAGAAATCTTCAGCAAAGAACATGGTGTTTTGGAAAACTTTGATCTTTCCCTGGGGTCGGCCGCCGCAAGCAAGCAGTACTTTGCCAAAACCAAAGTGATCGACGAGAATAACATCGCCTTCTTGGTCAAGACGCTGGATGACGCGGAAAAGAAAGTCCGGATCTATCAGAATGGCCAGCTTGTACATGAAGAATCCTTCAAGGGAGACACTTTCGGTAAAATATTTAAATTCGAGAGAGTCCGCTCTTTAGAAGAGATTTCTTTTGAAGTCTCCAATGAAGACGGATTCGGCAGGTATGTCTCTGCGAAATAGACGTTCATACTCCTGTTAAAATGGGGTTATCCAATTTGGAGGGGTTCCAGCGGTGGCTGGAACCCTTTTTTTGTCTTATTAGAGAACAGAAATCTGTACGTATCCGTACACCAAACAGACTATAACCCATACATAATCAGCACGCTATATTTTTTAAAAAAAAAATTTTTATTCATCAGGTTAATTTTTGTTCAAGGAAAGGCTTGTCCTCAGTGGCAAAAACCTATAAAAACTGTCCGCTTGCTATACACAATGGCGGACAAAACGTCAAATGTTGAACAACCTTCCCTCACCAAGCGCATTGCCAATTTTGTGGGTAGAGTGACAAAAAACCCAAATGGGAACGTCGCATTTTCATCTGATTTTCATGGTACACGATTCGTATAGATGCGCTCAAAACAAAACGAATCTTAAAATCTCAAACAATAAAACCATGAAAATGTTATTAACTTCCGCTCTAGTAATTGGCCTTTCTTTCTTCTCGTTCGCTGAGCCAAAAGACGAGACCCTAATGGAGGTGACCTCGGTACGCACCAATCACCAAAAAGTGTTCATTACCTTCAAGCACCCCATGGACAAAGTCTTTATCTCTATCCTGGATGCTGAAGGGAACTTGATCGTTAAAAAGAAATACAAAACCAAAGAAGCGGTTAGCGTACCTTACAACCTCTCCAAACTGCCAGAGGGTAATTATCGGGTGAAAATAGAAACGAAAGGCGAAACCGCAGTGTATGACATCAAAACCGTCGAAAGAAAAAAAGTTGAATACCCTTTGATGGCCTACGGAAAACTAAAAGACAGAAATACGGTAAACTTGCTGGTAGTAGGGTTAGAAAAACCCGGTGTACAAGTAGATATATACAACCATCTCCACCAAAAGATTTCTTCCGAATACATCGACCAACCTGAGGGTTTCTCCAAAAACTATAAATTCGCGGGAACCCGTGCCGGCAACGTGTACTTTCACCTTAAAGACGCTCAGGGACGGTCAAAATATCTCTATCCGAAAGCAGACTAAGGTTACACTAACAAAGGAAGGCAGGTATTTGAGCTACCTTCCTTCCTTTTATTTTACCCCGTAAGATGTGGTGCCTTATAGTGGCTAGAACAACCTAATTCCTAATGACAAGATCAGCTGGTTTTGTCGCTGATCGGTAGAAAAACCGGCCATCTCGTCAGAAACATTGCCCAAAGGCCCTTCATATTTGAGATCTAAAATCATGTTGCCGATATCCAAACCTATACCCGCTTGATAGGCAAGGTTAGATTTTTTATAACTGGGCAACGACGCATTTCCAACACTCTCGGCAACTTCTGAGTTTAACATGAAGCTCGCGACCGGCCCGGCTTGAATGCGAAAAATATTAGCCAACTTCAAGCCTACCAGAACCGGCACATCCAGGCGGTTGAAAGTAACCTCATAATTGACTTCATCAGATCCCTGAACCTCTTTGAACTCCCCTCCAGTGTTGGTGTACAGGACCTCTGGCTGAAGATAAAGAGCATTGCCTCCCAGGCGTGCAAAAAGACCGACATGATAGCCCATCTTACTGTTTCCTTTGGAAAAGCCATCCCCGTTCACTTCTACATTACCCTGCGAAAGCCCAACCTTTGGACCAATCGAAAACTCCTGGGCACTGACAGTTCCTACTACAAAGAACATTGACGCGATGATGAATAGATTTTTGGTTTTCATAAAACTAGAATTAAAGACAAGGGATGATGACAAATATCCTGCCAGCCGAAGAACATCCAATAAAGGGAAAACCAGACGGGCAAGACCGGGAACTGTGACAGCCTAAAGTGGTTGCGTGACCCGTGTATTACGCAATCCTCACCCTCTTCAGACCGTTGATTATCAATTATATAAGTACGTAAAACAACCGAGACAACCGGATTTCCGGTGTTTTAACCCACGAGGAGTATTTGTTCATAAGTAAATAACGCTTATATTTTAAGATTTATTTATCATTGGGAAGAATTTCTTGGAAGAGATGGTAAAAGATAAATGAAAAATCTACTTTTGTAAGGGTTTGAATTCCGCGCATGGCCCTTCGGGAATAGGCTATGCTACAAATTGAAAATAAAATTATAATTGTTATAAACACGTCCAGATGATAGAAGTAATAAAATACCCCAGCGTTTTTGAGAGCACCAATCTTGAGCTAAGAAATGTGGCGCGGGACCTGGTTTCAGGTCTGAAAATTTTTCACAATGATGTAGGCTATCTGGTAGGGGATCTGGCACTGTCGGAGGGAACTTCTCCACACAGAAACATCAACAGCTCGCCGGACGAGGACGATTACAGGATATTTCTACAAGCGGGATTGCTATTGGCGACGCAAAAGCTCGGGAGCCCTATCACGGTGACCACCGGTTTTCCATTTTCAACTTTCCAGGTTTTCAAAGAAAAGGCTTATCAATTGTTGGAAAAGGAGCATCTGATTGAGTTTGACACCCACACCTTCGGGGGCGGGGGCAAAAAGAAGCTGGCAGTAGAAGTGGACAGGGCCGCTGTGCTACCTGAAGTAGTGGGCTGTAGCATCGCTGTAAGGCAACTTGAACAAAACACCTCTCCAAACTTCTTCGTAATCAGTCTTGGCTACGGTACCATGGAAGCCATCCTAAGTACAGAGGGAGGCTTGGTGCAGCGATCCAGTGTGTCCACATTCGGCTTGAGATACGCAGTCACTGCCCTCACACGGGAACTTCAAAAGGATCATTACTTGGACCTGAAGACCGAGCACCAAATTGACCAATACTTCAGCGACGGCACCATCTTCCTGAACAGAAAACGGCTTGACTTGAGGGAGCTTAGGAAGCAGGTACTGACTCAATATTTCAGAGACGTAGTTTCGCCGTCATTAAGAAAAGCTTTCACCGACACCGATTTTGCTAAAACTGAAGATCTATATTTAGCCGGAGGCGGGGCAAATTATGTGGACCTGGTCAACCTAATTAAGGAAGAGTTCGACGGTGTGCTCAACGTTCATGTGCCACAGAACCCGGAACAATTGGCATCTATCGGCTACTGCTACAACAGCTTGGCTATGAATGGCGGTGCCAAAGACAAGGCGGTAGGCCTAGATCTCGGCAATAGCTCCACCATTTTAACAACATTTAAGCAAGAAAAGGGGATTTAAAAAATGAAGTTTGGATCTAGCAAGAAAGACAATGACATTACCCATGCGCAGAAAGTAACCGTTCTGTCCTTAGGTTTCGAGCTGACCGGGGATGTCATCTCGAAAAACGACATAAGAGCAGACGGAATTTTACGGGGCAATATCCGCACCGATAAAAAGGTAGTAGTGGGCGAGAAAGCTTCTATTACGGGAGATATCCTCGCAGACGAAATCAGCATCAGCGGGGAGGTGACCGGTGACCTTTACATCAACGGCGAAATTACCATACATTCCACCGCAAGAGTATCAGGAAACATTCTTGCCCATAAGGTTACCATCCAAAACGGAGCCGAGATCAATTCTTGTATCCGCACAGCTGATCCTTCTGCTATTCAAAAAGAAAAAGAAGCGTTGCCCTTAACACCCCCTCAGCTGGAAAAGAAATTTCCACCCAGCGAAACAAGGCCTGAACAGGAGGATCTTCGCAAACCAGAACCCGTCCAGCGGGTAGTAGTGCAAGAGGCGAGAAAAGAAAGCGTGGAGGAAATCTCCAACACTCAGGGGTCGAATTTCAGAAGCTGGTAACCTCATAAAAATAGCCTGACCTAAACGGTCAGGCTATTATACTTTATCTGCTTGGCGAGCAATGCTATTCCTTCTTTAAAACTATGGGGAGAATAGCCTAAATCATGTACCGCTTTATCAATAATAAATCCAGTTTTCAAGGGTCTTCTCGCCACTTGTGAAAAATGGGTCGAATCGGATTTATTTATTTTCGACGCATCAAGGCCAAAAAATTCAGCCGTTTCTATGGCCATATCATAAGGGGTCAGGTAGTCATCGCCTGAGATATTATAAATGCCCGTCGCCCTTTTTTCTGCAATAAGCACACAGCCCTCCGCTAAGTCTTCTGCCAGCGTTGGAGTCCTATATTGGTCCGTCACCAAGGTAAGTGACTGACCGTTTTCGAGAGCTCCCTTCACCCACAGCACAATATTGGACCGTGACATATCATAGGAGATTCCATACACCAATCCGGTTCTGACGATGGTCCAATCGATGGCAGATTGCCGTACAATATTCTCAGACTCCAATTTAGTTAAGCCGTAGAAATTGACGGGGTTAGCCGCATCCAGTTCGTCATAGGGGCCGTTTTTGCCGTCAAAGATAAAATCTGTGGAAAGGTGGATGAGATGGCTGTTATGGTGCTGGCACGCTTGCACAATAAAACCTACTGCCTCCACATTTTGATTGAAACAGGCGCTTTGGTCGGTTTCACACTGATCCACATTCGTCATGGACGCACAGTGGATGACTACAGCGGGTTGGGAAGTTTCGAATACCCGGTTAATCTGATTTTGGTCGGTAATGTCCATCTGGGAATAGGCATAGCCGCGCCATTCCCTGGGCAACCTGCACCTGCCGCGGCCGGTTGCCACAATATTAAAAGTATTTCTCTCAATTAACCGATCCACTAATTTCTGGCCTAACAGGCCATTTGCTCCGGTTATTAATATAGTTGGTTTACTCATTTTCTGGGGGATAAACGTATCCAAATTCTTCCGTAATATCTTTCTTTAGCTTCTCTTCAACAGTAACTACCATATAAATTGGATCGACGGGGACGTCCTGAGCGGCGGTCTTCTCCGCAACGATCACATCCACAACCTCCAATCCCCGGATGATTTTTCCGAATACAGTATATTCACCATCCAAATGAGGGGTTCCACCGGCGGAAGTATAAGCTTCCAATTGATGGGGGCTTACCGTCTTGCGTAGTGATGTATTGAAGAAGCTTTCCATCTCATCCCTATACTCAAGCATCAGCCTATTCATCCCTTTAAAGTCCCCTTCCTGGTAGAGTTTTGTATAAGTTTCCATCAGGTGTCTGTTACTCATCACCTCTACGAATTTCATAAAGGCCTGTTGCAGTCGGGGCATGTCCGTAGTCAGTTCCAGTTCATCATGTATCATGCCTTGCACGATATAGAATTGGGAACCGCTCGACCGCTTTTCAGGATTGATGCCATCGCCCTGCCTTGCAGCCGCAATACTTCCCCGCTCGTGAATATACCGTTCATTAATCTCGGCAGGAAGCGTATACCATTCTTCTGGAGGAATGCCTTCTTTCGTAAACACATCACCTCCCTGGATCATAAAATCCTTGATGACCCGGTGAAACATGGTTGAATCAAACCTTTGTTCTTTTGCCAGTCGGATAAAGTTATCTTTATGCTCCGGCGTCTCATCATAGAGGATGGCATACATATCCCCATGCGAGGTTTCAATCTTAATCAGGTGATCTTTTTCGGTAGAGCAGGCAAAAAAAATGCCTAGGGAAAATATGCACAGAAATAGCTTCAACCTCATCTTTTTAGCGTTTTCTTAATGTCTTGAAGTATGCGGTCTCCACCAGCGTCAAGGACTTTATGGGCAAGTTGTTGACCCAATTCTACAGAATCAGCAATCCTGCCAGAAACCGTGTGAATGATCCTTTCGCTGCCATCGAGACTTACAATACCTCCCTGCATACCCAACGTACTTCCGTTCACACTCGCCAAAGCAAAAACCGGAATGCTGCAGCCGCCTTCAAGCACCCTCAAGTAGCTCCTCTCGGCCTCCAGACGATAACCAGTCTCCACATGATGGACAGCATCTATAACCAGGCGTCTGACGGCAGGGTCAAGACTGACATGGGACTCCACCGTAATGCTCCCCTGACCGACCGCCGGCGTAAATTTGTCCAAAGGAAGTTCGTGGCGGATCAAATGGTCATACTCCATTCTATGCGCACCTGCATAGGCCAATAACAAGGCGTCGCATACGCCGCTTTCCATTTTTGCTATACGGGTTTGGAGATTGCCCCTCACTTCTACCGTACTGATATGCGGATAAAAATGCTTTAGCGTGGCCACCCTTCTTGAAGCTGATGTTCCCAACACCAATGGTACTTTAGGATTTTCGTATTCAATATGCGCTCTGTGGCTGAGAATAATATCGTTGACTTTTTCTCTTTCCGTGAAAGCAATCAATTCGAAACCTTCCGGCAATACCGACTGCATATCTTTTGCGCTGTGCACAGCTATATCAATAGTCCCTTCGTCCAATTGCTGCTCAATCTCTTCGGTAAAAACCCCTTTACTTCCGATCTTGGAGATGGAAACATCCAAAATTCGATCTCCTTTTGTTTCTATGGGAATGATTTCGCTGTCTAACCCTTTCAGCTTCAAAAGCCCAGCTACATGGTTGGCTTGATAGAGGGCCAACTTACTGCCTCTGGTTCCGATTCTAATACGCTTCATTATTCTTTTATTTTTCTTTTTGAGGCCTTCTTCACGACAGAATCCTCTATGTATTCTACTATCTTACCCGCGATATTAACGCCGGTTGCTCTCTCGATTCCTTCCAGTCCGGGCGAGCTGTTTACTTCCAGGATCAAGGGACCTCTATCCGACTGGAGCATGTCCACCCCGGCGATATCCAAGCCCAATGCCTTGGCGGCGTTGAGCGCAGCCGTCTTTTCCAACCGGCTTAGCTTGATCACTTCGGCTTTCCCTCCCCTATGGAGATTGGACCTGAATTCACCCTCTGCCCCCTGCCGTTTCATCGCGCCTACCACCTTGCCATTGACGATAAAGGCCCTGATGTCCGCTCCTCTGGCCTCCTTGATAAACTCCTGCACAATAATCCTGGCTTTTAGGCCATGGAAAGCTTCAATTACGGATTGTCCTGCTTTCTTAGTTTCGGCTAACACTACACCCAGCCCCTGGGTACCTTCCAGCAATTTGATAATAAGCGGCGCGCCACCCACATGTTCCACCAGTTGCTTTTCCCCTCCTTTGGAGAAGTTGGTAAAAGCGGTTTTAGGCATGCCCAATCCTTCCTTTGACAGGATCTGTAGGCACCGTAACTTGTCCCTGCTGCGTACGATGGCCTGGGATTCAATGGCCGAAAACACGCCCATCAGCTCAAATTGTCTAACCACAGCCGTCCCATAAAAGGTCACCGAAGCGCCTATCCTGGGGATAATCGCATCAATATCAGTTAGCTTGTCTCCTTTGTAAATGATAGAGGGGCCTTCCTGTTCAATGATCAGGTCACAAAGCGAATGGTCTACCACGACTGCTTCATGCCCCCTTTCCTGGATGGTCTTATATAATCTTTTGGTAGAATATAGCGTGGGATTTCTGGATAAAACCGCAATTTTCATGATTGTCTTTTTAGCTTGACAGATGGACTTTATCCACATCTATTAAGAACCTGCCTTTGAGCACTTTCCGTCCCAAAAGAATCGGATTTTTCATTTTTGACCTTTCGGAGAGGGTGAACTCCGCTTGGTATTCCTGGCCAAACATACGGATCTTTGTACTGACTTTGTACCTTATTTCAACCTGCCCAAAAGAATTCTTCACTTTCTTTTGCGTGAAGTGCTCAGTACTGATCAACTGGTGCTTGTAGTGCTTATGGGAGGGGGCCAGTACGATGAATTCGAGGATTTCCTTCCCCCCCAACATTTTTAGTTGCGTATATTCGCAATGGATGGCACTGGTATAGGCGCCTGTGTCAATTTTGGCGGTGATATTTTTCAGCCCCCACTCCTCCAATGTTATCTTTTCCTTCCTCCCGATAATCTGCTTCATTTTCAAACTTTTTTTCTGAGTATTCTCCCCGCGTGAAAAGACACATCCGCAAAAAGGATTTTAACATTGGCATTCCTTTCTAAATGATAGTACGAATCATTCAGCAGCTGGTACAAAGCCGTGATTTTGTCTTCGGTGAGCACATTCTTCCCAAAATCCTCAATAAATTTCCTGTCTGAAGGGGCGGCCCGCATCAGGTTACTCAATTGACTCTTGCTCAGCAGGCTCTCTCTTAGCGTATTCAGCCCGGTCAGGAACAGCAGCTTTTGGTTTTCTTTGTCCTGTTCCGCAAACCGTTCTACCTGAGAAACGATCGAGTTGATGTCAAGGTTATAACAGATCCTCATCCAATCGCGGAATTTGGCGGTATTCTCATCCGCTACCTGATCCACGAGCCTGTACGCCTCCCTCATGCTCCCATCCGCCAAAGGCGCTATCTGCATGGCGGCCTCCTGCCCACAAAGGCCCCCGCTCAGTAAATGCTCACGGATCTCCTCATCAGTAAAGCCCCTCACCAAAACTTTCTGGGTTCGGGAAAGGATGGTATTCAAAAGCTGGTCGGGCTGTTGGGCTACCAACAAGAACAAAGTCTGCCCGGGCGGCTCTTCCAATACTTTCAATAGGGCGTTGGCGGCTGTGACATGCATCAACTCAGGACACCAAACAAGGATGATTTTATAACCGCCTTCGAATGATTTTAAAGAGACGGTTTGAATGACGTTCTTCGCCGCGTTTTTGGATATGTTGAGTTGCTTCGTGAACGCATTATGCGAAACCCAATCCTGAAGATTCCCATAACCAGTATCCAGAACAAATTTGCGCCAAGAAGCAAGTATATCGTTTTTGCCTTCTTCCTCCTTGTCCTCTTCCTTGGGTTTGCCGGGAATAGGAAAGGTAAAATTCAAATCGGGATGGATCAGCTTTGCCATTTTTTGGCAGGAATCACATGCACCACAGGCATCGTGCTCACCACGGTTCTTGCAGATCAAATACGTAGCCAAGGCCAGGGCGATCTTCAGGTTGGCCGATCCTTCAGGCCCATGAAGCAATAACGCATGGGCCAGATGGTTCGTTTTTACGGCTGTGACTAGTTTATCCTTGATTTCATCTAATCCAGGAATGGCAGAAAATAGCATATAAAAAGCTCCACAGGTTAAACATCCTTGTCCCAAATCCTATAGGCTCGGGTCAATTCAAATACACGTCGGTAGATTTTCTTTTCTACCTCATCAAATTGAAGCCCCCGTCGCTCCATGACTTTAGCGGCAGTTTCTTCAAACTTCTTATAATTGTGTGTACCAAAACCCATTGGTCCACCCCAAGCAAAAGAGGTAATAAAATTCCTGGGATAGCCCGCCCCAAAGATATTCGCAGCCACGCCGACTACTGTACCTGTATTGAACATGCTATTAATCCCACATTTGGAATGGTCACCCATCATCAACCCGCAAAACTGGAGGCCTGTATCCACATGGGATCCCTTGATATAATCCCAAAGCCTAACGGAAGCATAATTGTTTTTCAGGTTAGATATATTGGAATCTGCTCCAAAGTTGCACCACTCGCCTATGACACTGTTTCCCATAAAACCGTCGTGACCTTTGTTGCTGTATCCGAATATCACGCTGTTAGAAACCTCCCCCCCTACTTTGGAAAACGGCCCCACCGTCGTATCACCCCTCATCTTGGCTCCCATATTGACCGTTGCCCCTTCACAAAGTGCGAAGGGACCCCGTATCACAGCCCCTTCTTCAATCCTCGTATTTTTGCCGATGTAAATCGGGCCATTTTCTGCATTGAGTACCGCTGCCCGTATTTGTGCCCCCTCTTCAACAAATATTGCCCGCTCATTATAGCTGATCGTTGCCCGGTCAGCAACCCCCTGCGACACCCTCCCCGCAGTGAGCAGATCAAAATCGGCTTTCAGTTCAATAGCGTTATACTGGAAGATGTGCCAGCTTTTCTGAACAAGCGTAAACTCGCCCTCGTATTGGACGGCCTGCTGCTCCCGGGCTAGCTCTATAGAAAAATCTTCCGGTCGGTTGACAGGAAGGGCCAGGAGGATACCGCGGTGCCATAAGGCCTGGCCGGGCCCGAGGCGGCCGATAGCTGAAAGTAAGCTGCTATCGGGACAAAGCGCGCCATTGATAAACAGAGAGGGACCGTCCTCATGGCCAAATTTCTCTTTGAGGTATTCCTGGGTGGAGTACCCCACCTGTGCCTTAAGATGCCTCTCCCATTTCTCCTTGATCTTCAAAATACCAATCCTGATTTCCCCCACCGGCCGGGTAAAGGTAAATGGAAGGAGTGAGCCCCTGATAGCAGGGTCATCGAATAATATCACCTGATCCATATCACAAAAATAAAAAAGTCTCCCGGAAAACAGCTTCCAAGAGACTTTACTTATGAACAGTTCGTAAAATTTAGTTCTTTTTGTACCTTCTGTTAAATTTCTCTACCCTACCGGTAGTATCCAACAGCATTTTCTTACCCGTATAAAAAGGGTGCGAAGCGGAGCTTACTTCCACTTTCACAAGGGGATACTCCTTCCCGTCTTCCCAAGTAATCGTTTCGTTAGTGTCAATGGTAGATTTGGTCAAAAACTTAAACTCGCTTGAAGTATCGTGAAACACTACTGATCTGTAGTTTGGATGAATGTCTTTTCTCATTGTATTATCTGTATGTTGCCGCTTATTCAAATTGAGGCACAAAGTTATTGTTTTTTACAAGCCACTCCAAACGTTTGTCAATGAAATATTTATCAAAATGTCCGTATCGAAAATTTTTACTCATAGAATCAGCCATTTCTGAGGCTCACAAGCATTTATATCGGGATTATTAATAGATTTGGCTTCTTCAGGCCCTTTGCCTAAGACCCTTCCACAGATGAAAAAACGACTTACACTTATCACGGGATTTTGCCATCTGATCTTCTTCGATTTGCTCGCACAGAGCGCATATGCCCCCGTAGATAAAGACTATTACCACCTGATCGACAGGTATGCTATAATAGAAGGCAACATCAACGACCGCTTCCACACCGCCTTTAAACCCTACCGCCGGGATGCCATTTCGGCTTGGGCAGATGAACTGACGAGCGACAGTGTAGCCCGCAACTCCATCGACCGGTTTAATTGGTCCTTCCTGGAAAATGACAATTGGGAATTTTCATCAACTCCCACAGAAGATTCAAACCATTCCTGGAAAGGATTGTACCGGAAACCTTCCGATTTTTTTCACTATAGGGACAGCGTATTCGACGTCCATATCAATCCCGTGCTCTATTTCAGCGGAGGTAAAGTTTTAGGGGAAGGGAATTATCAATTCAGAAATACACGGGGCATAGCACTGAGGGGCAGCATCGACAGGAAAATCGGATTTTACACCTCTATTACCACAACGGAAACTTTCCTGCCTACCTGGATCGACGACTACACCAGACGTAATGGGGCAGTTCCCGGGGAGGGATTCTGGAAACGGTATGGAAATAGGGGATATAGTTATTTTTCGGCAACAGGCTATCTTTCTTTCCAGGTGACCCGGCATATCGAAGCGCAGATGGGGCAGGACAGGAACTTCGTGGGTGACGGTTATCGGTCTATGATTCTATCGGACTTCTCAAACCCTTACATGTTTTTCAAGCTCAATACAAGAATCTGGAAATTTAACTTCACCAACCTCTGGGCTCAGATGAACGCCGATGTGTTCTACAACCGCGGCAGGCCTACCGACGGTAGATATCCCAAAAAGTGGTTTTCCCACCACCGCCTGGGAATAAATCTAGGTAAAAAACTGAACATAGGTGTTTTTGAATCGGTGATGTCCAGTCAATTGGACTGGAATTACCTGAACCCAATTATTTTCTACCGGTGGGTGGAGCATCAGTTAGGGACACCGGATAAGGTCATGTTGGGCGCGGACTTCAAATGGAACGTCTATCCCTCGATGCAGGTTTATGGACAGTTTGCCTTGGACGAGTTCGTATTTAAAGAGTTTTTCGAAGTCGACGGCAAAAATTCCAGCAGAAACAAGCATGGTTTGCAAGTTGGCTATAAGTACATCAATGCATTTAAAGCCGCCAACCTTGACCTGCAATTGGAATATAACCAAGCCAGGCCCTATACTTACCAGGAAAAATTTGACCATCAATCGTTCACCAATTACCGCACCCCACTGACCCATCCCTTGGGGGCGAATTTCAAGGAAGCTGTTGTCCTATTCAGGTACCAACCCCTGCCCAGGCTCCATCTCAATCTTACCGGCATCTATCAATTCTACGGATCCGATCCGGATGCCTCCAGCAACTACGGGGGAGACATTCTGAAAAACCGGATCACACAAAGTACTGGCTTGTTTGGAAACTACATCGGCCAGGGCGTCGAAAACCGGGTACTTATGGCGTCATTTAATGCCTCCTATATGCTGAAGCACCAACTTTTTTTGGACCTTAGTCATACTTATAGAAAACATACGATCGCCAACACCTCGGAATCGCAACATTACCCCCAGTTGTCGCTAAGGATGAATATCAGCCGACAGGATTTTAATTATTAACAGCATCCGCCATGCCTCCCCTACCTGTGGCTACCTGGTAGTGGCAGGAATTTTGGAGTAATTGTAACGGATTATTAGACGGTAACTTTACAGAAGGAAATTGACATTTTGCAGGGTTCCTGTTATGGCCGTCAATCCAGATGGGCAAGATCCATGAAATATCCTGAGGGTATTAATCCCCAATTCGGGGACGGTAGTAGCCAATAGGTTAGGTATGAGACAGCTGCTTGGAAAACCTAAAATGGCCCCATGGCTCTGATGAATATTTGACGACGCAGTCTGTTTAGCATATTTATTAAAAAGAAACCAAATAGGAATGATATGAAAAAAGTAAGTGGAATATTTCAGCTTTTGGT
>CAZHZP010000012.1:0-10351 GCA_964537165.1 uncultured Roseivirgaceae bacterium
GGTGACGATGGCTTTTATCCCCCTGTTGTATATTTCCGTTTCTAAAAGATCTTTTGCGGTTACAGCAAGCTGCTGATAAAAATCATACTCCTTTTCGTATTTTCTAATAAAAGACGCAATGGGGGTCATCATAAAAGATCTAACTGAGGATAGCAGGTTTCAAATCACTGGAATGGATAAAAGAGGCACATCATTGTTGGAAGCCATCATTCTGGTCTTGCTCCTGTGGGCAAAAGAGTCCCAGAAGCCATATTTTCGAGGCATCATGATAAGCAAGTCCGCTTCGATATTTTTGACTTCCTTCTCTATTTCAGCAATGACAGCGGTGGATTCCACATTTTTATAATGATAAGAAATACCTTCCAACCCTTCGTCAATTACTTTGCTGGAAACTGGCACACCTGCCGACGTACCCCAGGACTTCATCTTGGTCTGTACGTGGAATACCTCCACTTCGGCTTGTAAGACCGCAGCAATTTCCCTGATTCTGTCCAAAATCTTTTTGGGCACCTGATCCAAATCGTCACAGGCAAATAATATCTTTTGTAAGCCTGTGTATTTTGAACCGAGCGGCACAGCCAGCACAGGATATTTTTGCTTCATGATAACGGAAGTAGTCGTATTACCAAAAAGTTCTTGGGCAAGGGATTTGGGAGCCATGCCCATTATGACCATGTCTCCTTGATATTTTTCCACAATTTTATCCAGCTCTTCAGTGACTTCTACCATCAGGCCGTATTCATAGCTGATGTCAATATTACACTGCGCAGAAAAGCGGGCGGCCCGCTCATGCAGTAGCTCCTTATTGTGCTCCTCTAAACCTTTCATGCTAGCCGCTGACAGACGGGCGTTAGAAGCATGAACCGGAAAACTATAGGAATTGAACAATACTAACCGGGCATTGAGCCCGCTGGCGACTGAACATGCGTATTCCAGCGCATTTTCTGCTTCCGGTGAGAAATCTGTGGGAACTATAAAAGTCTTCATCGGCTTCGGTGTTTAATGTGGTGAAACTCCAGGAGACATATTATTTGACACGATGCCTTGATCTGCCAACCGTCGCTCCATACTAGTAAAACAATTTCCGGGGTTTTTGGTTTGATTTCGCCTGCCCAAAAAAGATGATTTAAATCATCATCAACTTCAAGGACTCCAACTCCCCTAAGCTCTCCAGGAGTTGCTTGACCTCCTTATGGGAGTTGACGTTAAATTGGGCCTGGGTGTATTTGTGACCTACACAGATGCTATGTGCCCATGCGGGTAAAGCTTTGAAGGTGTCCTCATCCGTCCAATGATCCCCGATGGCTAGAATAAAGTCGAAATGCTCTTTGGTAATAAAATCCATCGCGGCCTTGCTCTTATTGATCCCCGGCCCCTTGATTTCTAAAAAAAGGTCACCTTCCAAAACCTGCAAGTTATTACCCCGTGCGATGTACTTTAAATGGCAGAACATCTCCCTCATCCTGAGATCTCTTAACCCGTTTTCCGCCTGTCGGCAATGCCATACCAAAGAGTTATTTTTCTCTTCCACAAAGGCACCGGGGGTTCGCATCACGTAGTAGTCCATTACCGGGCGGATGCTCGGCTTCCAACTGTTGTCAATTGGCATCGCCGACTTCCAGCCCTCCCCTTTATCTTTCCTTCTGACCCACAAGCCATGCTCCGCTATTAAGTTGACCGGATCTCGTTCAAACCACTTACCCAGCGTCTCCCGGTCCCTGCCACTGATAATGACCACCAGGGCTTTCTTGGCCAGCTGACCAATGACTGCTTTCAGTTCTCTACTTGGAATAGCATCTTGGGGTTTTGCCTGGTATCCGACCAAAGTGCCATCATAATCCAGAAAGACAACTGGCTTTTCCGCAATTCTGAACTGCTGCTTCAACTGTTCGAAATCCCTGGTACTTAACCGTCTTGAGCTTAGCTCGCTTTGCTTTTGCTTCACATGGCCCAGACGGTCCATAAACACGTTTACCCATTGGAATACATCGTATTTACGAACGTTTTCCCGCATGGCGGTCATGCGTTTCACCTGTTCTTCTTCGTCCATGGTCAAGGCCTGCCCGATGGCTCCTGCCACTTCCTCAATATCATTGGGATTGACCAAGAGGGCGTCCTGCAATTCTTTGCTGGCACCCGCCATTTCAGACAAAATAAGAACCCCTTTATTGTCCAGCTTGCTGGCGACAAATTCTTTGCAGACCAGGTTCATTCCGTCCCTCATTGGCGTCACCAAGCCCACGTCCGTCATGCTATAGAAAGCGCTCAACTCTTCCAGCGGGAAGCTCCTGTAAAAATAGTGGATGGGCATCCAGCCGAAAGTCGAATACTTGCTGTTGATCCTTCCCACCAAGGTGTCTACCTCCTCCTTTAATTCCGCGTATTCTTTCACCTGCTCCCGAGAGGGCACCACAATCATGATTAGCGACACCTCTGCTCTTTGCTCCTCGTGCTCCTGCAAAAAGAGGTCGAACGCTGCCAGCCGTTGGAGAATTCCCTTGGAATAGTCCAGCCGATCAATAGAAAGCAATAGCTTCTGCTCTCCTAAAATGGTTTTATACTTGGCAATTATTTTTTGGGTGGCCGCATCTTTGGCTGAGGCTGCATATTTCTGATAATCAATTCCCATGGGGAAGGCATCCACGTTGATGAGATGTCCTTCCGCACGGATATATCCCTTTTCGTTGGAGTAGCCGAGTACCCGGCTTACGGCACTCATAAAATGCCGCATGTCATCATAGGTATGAAAGCCCACCAAATCAGCCCCACACATACCTGCCAAGAGTTCTTTCCTCCAAGGCAACATCCTGAAAATTTCGTAAGAAGGAAACGGAATGTGTTGAAAAAATGCTATGGTTGCGTTTGGCAAAGCGTTTTTGATCATTTGGGGCAGGAGCAGTAAATGGTAGTCATGGATCCAGATGGTATCACCCGGCTCAGCCTTTTCCATTATGGCTGTACAAAACTTTTTATTCACCTCCACATAGGCCTCCCAAAACCTGCTCTCATAATGGATATACTGCGGAAAATAGTGGCATGCCGGCCACAAGACACCATTGCTGAAGCCTTCATAGAAATCCTCTATCTCTTGGTGGTCCAAAAACACAGGTACCATTTTCTCTCCCTCAAGCCGCTTCGTAGCCAACGCTTGCTCACCTGTATCCGGGAGTTCAATCCCCGGCCATCCGATCCAAATGTTGTCTTTTTGAGAGAAAATACACCCCAAGCCCGTGGCCAAACCGCCCGAGCTAGGTTTAAAAACCATCTCTCCGTTCCTTTTCTCCGCACTTAAAGGCAATCGATTGGATACAATTATCGTTTTTCCCATAGCTGATTCACCTCCTAATAAAACCCTCGTGGCAGATTGAATCTGCTCGTTCTTAATTACACAAAGACCTTATCATTTCTTGTAGTATTTATATTATATACATCTATAATGCCATTTGAATGAAAAGCCCCTCCTTGGGCTTAAGAGGGAACCTGTAAAAAAGCTTTCCCACCGACAGCATTTATTGTGACCTACATGCCCCATTTTGTCTTTCAAAAGTGACATCCTTCCCTCAAAGCAGACGTAGGGGTATAGCTTAAGGAGCAGGAAGAAAAACGGGTCTAAAAATTGTTTTGGAAGAGGTATGATTCAATTAGGATACCACGTTTCGCATGAGCAGTTCTCCCCTTCAGAACTGCTTTCTCTTGTAGTGAAGGCTGAGGCCGCAGGATTTGATTTTGCGGTTGCCTCCGACCATTTCTATCCCTGGAACGACGCCCAAGGCCACTCCGGTTTTGTTTGGTCCTGGCTCGGTGCGGCTTTGTCCCGGACATCATTTCCAATAGGTGTGGTTAATTGCCCCTGCCACCGGTATCATCCGGTGATCATTGCACAGGCTGTGGCCACCCTGCTGGAGATGTTCCCAAACCGGTTTTGGTTGGCAGCAGGCAGCGGGCAGTTGCTCAACGAAGGAGTAATTGGCGCCCACTGGCCTTCAAAAGCCCGTCGGAATGAAAAACTGGCAGAAGCTGTCCACGTGATGCGCTCCCTTTGGAGGGGAGAAGAAGTCAATCACTGCGGACATTTTGATGTACAGGAGGCAAAGCTATACACCATGCCCAAATCCACACCCCACCTGTTGGCCGCCGCTATTACTCCACCCACTGCAGCCTGGGCATCCCAATGGGCAGACGAACTGATCACCGTTTCCCAACCCTTGGAACAACTAAAAAAGGTAACGGAAGCCTGGAAAACCGCGGAAGGCAAGGACAAGCCGATGACCATAAAATGGCAGGTTTCTTACGATCAAAATGAAGAACAGGCAAAAAAAGATGCCCACGAGCAATGGAAAACCAACGTCTTTGGAAGCGACCTTTCCGCTCAGCTTAGGACACCGGAACAGTTCGAAATGGCGGCTGCCCATGTCACCCCGGAGGAGATGGGCGAATATGTTTTTATCTCCAACGATCCCAGAAAGTACCTCCAGATGGTCAACACCTTTTACCAAATGGGCTTCGAGAAGATCGACATCCACAATGTAAATAAAAACCAAAAAGGTTTCATTGACTTTGTCGGAAAGGAAGTTTTGCCTAAGGTTAAATAAGTGCTGCTATTGAAAAAAAGCGGGAGATTTTCCCGCCACCAATTATTTTGTCATAGGAGATCTGGCTTTAGCACTTTGGCGCATTCCGCGATCAGCATCTTTGCATAATCCTCCCTTATCTCATCCGGATCCTGTTTGGCACTGATGATCCTCTCCGAAAAAACCACTTCCCCGTTCAGTACAACCGATCCAAAAGCAAAAAGCTCGTAGATATGCTGCTCGGGAATAGGGGAGGCATACCCCGTGAGGCTAAGCCCGATTTTGCTGTCAAAGACATCACATACCTTCAGGGCCATCCTTTGGGATATTTCCAGGGTCACGCCATTGCAGGGGTCACAGATATCAAAAGGAATCTCCAGGTGACGGGCTTTCTGCTTGCAACTATAGGTGGTAATTCCCCCTTCAAAGAATAGCCCGGCTTCTTTCTCCGAACTGAATAAAACCTGAAGAAATCCTGAAGAAACGCTTTCCGCTACCGCAAGGGTTAAATCATGGGCAAAGCAAAATTGCTTGATGGCATCCAAAGCAGTACCCACTGCTTTATCGCTGATAAGGTTGGCATTTTCATCCTCCGGAGAGATCATAAAGGTGTATTAAAGTGAAAATATAAGTGAAGTTAATGGCTATGGGAAAGGCTGTCGGCAAAGGAATCGGTAATTTGGACCTGCCTTACTTCTCCGTGTTGCCAGGCATTGGCCAGAGGATCCACCTCAGGCATGGGAATGTCTTCCCGTTGTTTTCTTTTGTCTGCTGTGGAAATCTTAAAATTCCTGTCCCTTTCCTCCAAAAGTTCCGGGTGGAGCTGACCATCTTCAGTAAAACCCATCATAATCAACGGAGGCCCAACAGGAAGTTCTAAATCCCGGTCCGTATGCCAGGTATGGATGGTCTTTCCGTATGTGGAAATCAGATTCTCCATTAAAACATATTCCACTTGGTCAGGGATTCCGGGGGCGATAAGGGTGCCCGACTTTACCTCATAATGATGGGAGTGCCAAAGCTTCTTTTCTTCATCCGGTAACTGCTTGAACAAGCGTTCAGAGACGATGTATTCAATGCCCATAATTTTGGCATCGTCACCATTGCCATCGAAAATGATCGCCTGATATAAATCCTCGTTGAGCTGGGTCACGTAGTGATGTGCCTCCATCTGCCCCTCCATGTTGCCACTGTAAAAGTGGAACCCGTCCAGGTAAACATTCATCTTTTTCAACGGCGACTTGTCCTGTAAGACATCCGCCCCAACTCCGAGGATCTTTGACTCCGCCGTCTTTTCCTCGCCGGGGGACACTACATTAGAAGGGCTGTTGTTCCCGCCACACCCTGAGGTCCATACCAAAGCCAGGGAAGCCAACAATAGAAAGGATATTTTTTGCATAATTGTGCGTCGTCTGGTCATTCCTCTTCAATAATGGCCATCACCATTTTAATGTCTATTTCCTTTTCCCGACCGAAGTTCTCTTTGAGAAGTTCTTTTATTTCAACCATCTCAAGTTTGGTGGCCAGGGAAAACAACCATTCGTAGACGGCCTGGTTGTAATGAGATACCCTCATCACCAGATTACCGATGGCAAAATCGTTGATGACATTCTTGCCTTTTAGGGCCATACTACGGCATTCTTCCAGCATCATGTCGGTAATAGCGCTATTCCTCCCGGAGATCGGTAGGTCCAGGCACACAAATACTTGTTGCAAGTTGTCCACCTGATCCCCCTTGTTCCGCTGGTATTGGTTAATGATTTTTTTTGCGCTTTCTGTAAAGGCCGCCTCCTGCAAGGAGACTAGTTCCTCCAGCAGACGCATCTCCCCTTGATAAAGCTCCATGAGCTTAGTCATAAAGAGCTCGTGGAGGCTTGACCCGTGCAGCTTACTGATCCCCTCGGGAGAAGGGTGGTCTTCAAATATCATTTCTCGAGGTGGGGCAGGTGAAGATTAGTTCCGCTGAATTTGGTCCGGGCTCAAAACACAAATCCTGTTGATCTTGCGGGAGGCTGTTATCCACTTCTGTCCCGTCCTTCAACTGGTCGTATTCCCGCTTCTTATGCTCTGCTATAAAGGTGATTGTTCGTTCCATGATTTTGGTAATTGAAAAGATTGATGCTATAGGTGATACCTTCTACCCCATTTTGTCCATGCGGTTTGGATCTAACTCGGGCTGGGGTTCCTCTCCCGGTAGTTCTTCCTCATCCGGGTGAGGCAGGTCCGGTGGGGGAAAATCCCTTCCCGGATCAATTTCTCTCTCCCCTGGCTTCGGTAGTTCCGTTTCTCCTGGCTCTTCGATTTCGGGAGCAGTATCAGGAAAAGGGTTGTCGGGCCTTGCCTTACCGAAGTCCGTAAACCCAATGGAACCTTTGACCCCTCCAGAACTGTCCATAGACTGTCCCTTATTCTGATAGACTACTTTTGGTTCATTTAAAACCCTTTTCCTTCTTCCCTTTGCCGGGTGATACGCAGGGAGGGTGGAAGCATAGTGGTCTTTCGCTAGTTTGCTTTCGATTTCTTGAAAGATTGTCGGTGATTTATTCATAGTTCAGAAATTTGGGTTGTTAGTGGTATACCATTCACCCAACTAAAAACAGTCCAACTTTTCAATCTTATTTTACAAGAAAGGCACATTGGATTTATGTAGAGTTTTAAGGCGAATAAGCAGGTTTTTACCTCAACTACCCAATTTTATGTCGATAGATTTTTTCCATCCCAGAATAATCCGATCTTTAACGCCCGGAGGTTGTATCAATTACTAAACAAAATGTTGCTTGGCCTCAACATGTCTTTTGTCTATCCTTTGATTTACAACGGGGGAGTCTGATCTCCCTCTACCAGGAGACTTGGCGGTTCATTGCTATCGGTATCGTCCTCACCCCCTCGATTAATATACAAGGTGCGTGTAGGAACCGCGACGTTGATATTCCTTGATTCAAATTCCTCATGGATCCTCAGGTTGATGGATTGCTGTATATCCATATAGAGGTTGTAATCTCCCGACTCGACATAATAAACAACCTCAAAATCCAGCCCTGAGTCAGTATAAGCAAGGAAATGTGCCCTATCAAAGGTCACCGGCTTCTGCTCCGTAACAATGGCCTTAAGTAAACCCGGAACTTCCTTCAGCTGGGTGTGCGTGGTCTCATAGGTCGTCCTTATCTTAAATACGATGCGGCGCCGCTCCATCTTTTTGAAATTGTGGATCCGGGAGTTGGTAAGGTCGCTGTTGGAGAAGACAAGTTGTTCGCCCGACAGGGTCTTGATCCGCGTGGTTTTGAGGCCTACATATTCGATCACGCCGTTCTTCTCATCTATTACCACAAAATCGCCCACCTCAAATGGCTTATCGAAAAATATCACAAAATAATTGAAGATGTCCCCCACGATATTCTGTGCGGCAAGCGCTATGGCGATACCCCCGATTCCCAAACTGGCAATGATCGCTGTCACGTCATACCCCCGGTTATCCAGGAGGAAGAGAATGCCCACGGTCCAGATAAACACATTGATGATGACCATAATTCCATACAGCTGCTTCACCTTCTCTTCTCCCCCACTCTGTTGCCGGACATACCTGGTCAACAACATCAAAATCGTGGAGGAGATAAAACGGATAATTAAAACCGTAACAATAATGGTCGTCAAAAAATCAATAATCCCCATCAATACCGGGGACAAATTGAGGAGCCGAACGGCCCACGACACCAACAGGATATAAAGAGCAGGAACGCCAAAACGTTCAACGGAATCCACAACATAATCATCTACCCCGGATGCGGTCTTGGAAGTCAACGTTTTAACCTTCCGTAAAACCGGTCCTTTAATAATCCTTATCACAAAAATGCCGACGATGATAACTCCTAATACAAATAGGTAGTCGAACACCGTGTTGTTCCAAAAAGATCTTTCTAACACTTCGTTCATAATATTGAGATTTTAGGTAATAAATGAATGGTGGATGGATCCAGGCTATGAAGGCGTCTCCAACAAGGTTCAAAACTGCCAAAACCAAGCCAGCCACTAAATTTTAATTGTATAATGGATCTGCTTATGGTCTTTATCGTTCATTTTGCGCGTTTAATACAAGCATAGGCTGCGCAATCAGGCGAATTTCCGCCCACTGAGCTGAAGGATCTTCGACCTGGAACATTTCATCGTCTATATGGACGGACTGGTTGCTCCTGATCTTTATCTTTTGTGTTTTAATGGGATTAAAAAGATTGTCGTGGTTTTCACCATTTCGGACATTCAAGAAATCTTCCAGTCGCGCTTTTTCCTCTTCCTTGATGAGTACTACGTCCAAAAACTGGTCTCCATGCCGGGCATCCGGCGCCAGTTGTAGCTGGGGGCCCATTGATTGTGTATTCATTACCTCCACCCATAGATAATAACCGGAGTAATCAACTTCATCCAGAAGAATCTGATAAAAAGAAGGCTGAAGCTCCTGTACCCTCTGGGACAGTCTTTTCAGTCCCGACTCCACTTTGTCTTTGGCATTGACCGGTGGCTGTGCTCTGGCTTTTTTTTCTGCTTTGACTTCTTCCAGCACCTCCGCAAATAATCCCCAGCCTACCGATTCAAAAAAATTCCTGTTGCTACCAGCTATGTTGATGGATCCTACGCTAAATTTTCTGAAATCCTTCTCCCTCCAACTAGCGACGATGCTCCCCAAGGTGGTATCGACGTCGAGGCTTCCCGCAATATTATTGGCGTTGCCAAAGGGAAGAATGGCGATGGGTACTCCCTTGCCCAATTTGATGATCTGCTTTGCCACCTTCTCTATGGTGCCGTCACCGCCGGCGATGATGACAAAATCGCTTGGATACCCCAGTGCTTGTTGGTAATCCTCCTCTTTGGCATCCTGGGTTAAAACATCCGCGCCTCTTTTTTCCAAACCTTTTACAAGGTCTTCCACCGGCATGGGACTTCCTCCCGCCTGAGGATTGTACACTAAGGTTATTTTCATAAAATATTGGTAGTATTAGGGGTTAAGCTTGGTTTTTGTTTTGTTCAACGCAAACAAATAATTTAAACATGAAGATTTTAATATCAAATGATGATGGCATCTATAGCCCGGGGATTATCGCCTTGGCCGAAGTAGCTGCGGCGTTCGGAGACGTCAGGATAGTAGCCCCTGATGTGGAACAATCGTCCATGGGACATGCCATTACCGCATCAAGGCCTTTGTCCTACCGCAAAACCAAAATCAAAGATTTCGAAGCCTTCCGGGTCAACGGAACACCTGCCGACTGCGTCTCCCTGGGCTGTTTTCATTGGGATAAAGTGGATCTCGTACTTTCAGGCGTCAACTTAGGCACCAATCTCGGCAATTCAATGTGGCATTCGGGCACCCTGGCCGCCGCCAAACAAGCCGCTTTATTGGGGGTAAAAGGTATCGCCTTCAGCACCCCCAGCTCAAAAGAAGAAATCGACTTTGCGCCCATCAAACCTTATATCCATACCGTCCTGGACGTTCTAACAAGGGAGGAAAGCCCTTCCCTAGTCAACGTCAATTTACCTGCCCAGCCTACAGGTATCCGATGGGCCCGGCAATCTGTCCGCCACTACGACGGATTGGTCAAGCCCTCCCATGATCCTATGGGAAGGGAGCATTTTTGGTTCACGGTGATTCCCATAGAAGAAACCGAGAAAGACACCGACCGCTGGGCAATGGAAAATGGAATGGTTTCTCTGACCCCTTTACGGTTAGACCTCACCGATGAGGAAGAATTGCAGAAGATGCTCCAAAAAGAAGTCTTTCCCATCACTGGCAA
>CAZHZP010000012.1:10451-28216 GCA_964537165.1 uncultured Roseivirgaceae bacterium
GCCCGTCGACAGCCAGACTGGACTCACTTCCAGCCATAAAAAGGCAGAAAAGGGATTATTTGATTCATCCCGTTTTTCTGCCTTCCTTTGTTACCTTTTCTAAACACAGTGTTTCTGCCGTTCCCCGTAGCTAGGCTCTCTTCCTGATGCAGGCTGAGGAATTGGACGCTCACTGCTTCTTACTGGTTCCGCCTATTTCCATTCCTGTCAAAGGTCACGGTAGACTTTGCTCCGTTGTCAAAGGTCAGTTCATAATAAGTGGTGCCTCCCTCTGAAAATTCGCGGCTATCGGTCAGCCTTTTCTTCCTGAGCGATTCGTCTTGCATGATTTTATCAACAACAACCTGCGGAAGGTTCTTCATCACTTCGCTGTTATCGATGTTTCCATAGTTCAGGGAATCACCCCTTACCGCATTGTTATCCGGAATGCCCTCTGCCGGCACCCCACGTGTATTAAATTCCTCACTGATAGCGGATGTATCTCTCTGGTCCATAAGATTGTTTTCGGCTTCGTTACCCTCAATGCCCCGGTTGGCATTATCACAGGAGCTTAAAGCAAACACTCCCGCAAGACTGATTAGACAAATTACTTTGTTCATGGTTGTTTATGGTTAGTTCTCTCTATCAAATTTCAAATTGTGTGCCTATTGTTGTGGCATATATTTGGGGTTGTCCTGCTGGAGGAAACACAGAAAGGAGACTAACAGCTCTATTAACCAACGACCTACCCCACTTAACTGATGATTGAAGCATTTTCTTTAGTAGCCGGAATATTCTTGATTTTTTACATTTTCAAGGACGTCCTCCTCACCACCTATTCCATGGAAGGAGGGGGGCCGATGACGGATTATTTTCTAAAAAATTCATGGAAACTTTTCTTGTGGATCGGTGGATATAATGGCAGGCACAAACTGCTGAACCTGGCGGGAATGTTTATGATGATCAGCCTGATAGTCCTCTGGAGTGCGGGCTTGTGGCTTGGAGCCTTTCTGCTTTTTGCCTCTAACCCCGATTCAGTACTGCATTCGGATACCCTTCTGCCCACTGGCCTATGGGAAAAGCTTTATTTTTCTGGATATATCTTGACTACTATGGGGTTGGGAGACTATGTGCCCTATAATACCAGTTGGGGAATTATTTCCGTGTTTTTCTCTTTTTTCGGGCTGTTATTCATCACTTTGATGGTTTCCTATGCACTGCCTGTACTCTCCAATATTATCACCAAAAAGCAGTTAAGCCTTTTTATCCAAAACCTCGGAGCAACTCCGGTGGAGCTTCTTGTTTATTTTTGGAACGGAAAGGATTTTTCGAGCCTGAAGGACGTCAGCAAAGAGCTTCAGAAGAGAATTCTGATTATTGGTCAAAGCCACAAAGCCTATCCGATTTTACATTATTTCCACGCCAACCGGAAAGAAGAGTCCCTGGTCATAACCCTATGCCTGATAGACGAAGCCCTTTCCATTTTGTTGGACAATGTGTCTTCTGACCAGTGGGATGAAAAGGAGGTACTACCGTTACGTAAAGCCCTTGACAATTACCTGGAGACGATGAAGGTCACTTACAAATACAAGGAGGAGGATACAAAGAACAGGGCACCTGAGGCAGACTTACGGCCTCTTGTGAGGGCGAAGGTAAACTGTGTTGAGAAGGGCACGCCCGATTGGAGAAGGAAGAATCTCTGGACTCAGTTGTTGAAGTCCAAAGGCTGGGCTTGGGCGGAAGTGTACCCCCATCATAGGACAGAAAAGAAATGACTGCCGAAAAGCGTTGTTCTGTCAGGTAGCTTTTCCTTTATGATCCCAGTGATCTTTGATCACTTTCCCTTCAGCATCCACCACCAGTCGCCGGGCATACCTTTCGCCTTTTATATTTCCCCGGCTATCCCTTTTTCCCAGAAACAACAAGATAGGTCTCCCCTCCTCATCAGTCTTGAAGGTAAGGTCATAGCTTTTGAATTTTACCTCCACCATGGCAGAGGGGGCATATATCTTGTTTAGTATCTTGAGTATGGGGTTGCCCAGTACACTTATCATATCCGTTTAGCCTATAATGAGCTGGAAAAGCCTCCATTTGCATGCCCTTTTTTAGGCGACAGGCCCTGGGTTTTACATCTCATGCCTCAACAGAGAACTTGGGACAATAAGTACAGTCAGCGCCATACCAATGATACACAGCATTTCAAACCTAAAAAAACTTCCACATGAACAGAAAAAAAATTGCAGTCATCACCGGCGGAAGTTCCGGAATCGGAAAAGCTATCGGTGAAAGACTGCTACAACAAGATTACGAAGTCATCAGTGCGGACATCCAGTCCACTGACGGCAGCAGTCCCGTCCACCATCTCCGTTGCGATGTGACCAACGCCAGCGATATAGACAACCTTTACAATTTTGTCCTAGACCGGTATGGAATACCTGATGTGCTCATTTCCAACGCCGGCCAGGGAATTCATGAAAAAATCACTGAAGGTGATCCGCAAAAATGGGCCAAGGTAATCGATATAAACCTGATGGGGGCGTTACGGTTTGTCCGCGCTTTCCTTCCCGATATGCTCAAAAATTCCCAGGGTTCGATCTTTTTCACATCTTCTACTGCAGCCAAACAGCCATACGAATACGGTGGCATCTACGCCGCCTCCAAAGCAGCCCTCAACATGGTGGCTAAAACCTTGCAACTCGAGGTAGCCGGCACGCTAAGGGTTTGCCTGATTTCTCCCGGGGTAGTGGACACTCAGTTTTTCCAAAATATGGTCAGCGGTCACCATACGGCAACAGATATTGGCTGGGGAAGTGTATCCCCAGAGCACATTGCAGTGACCATCTCCCACATATTACTATTGCCCCATCATGTGAATTTACCGGAAATAACGATCACGCCCACACCCCAGCCCTCCTGAGTGAGTGAGTAAGTGGGGCTTTTTCCACTGTATGAGGGGTGTTTCTCCCCATACTGGGGACTAAAAGGTTCTAAAATTATAGGAGCAGGCTCTTCTTCTTCAATTTTCTCTCTGGAATACAAATTGTAAACATTCTCCTCCGACACCAACTGCAACACCATGAACAAAATTCTAATCACCGGAGGAGCCGGGTTCATCGGCTCCCACCTCTGCGACGAGCTTTTAAAGAACGACTATTCCATTACTGTCCTTGACAGCCTCTCCGAACAGGTTCACGGAAAAGAATCCCTGCGACCCGAATACCTTAATGATCAAATCAAACTAGTCAAAGGAGATATCCGGGACGCGGCCCTTGTGGAGGAACTAGTCAAAGAATCAGAGGCAGTTTTTCACTTTGCCGCTTTAGTCGGGGTGGGCCAATCCATGTATGAAATCAAAGAATACACAGACGTCAACAATGTCGGCACCGCCACGCTTCTGGAGGCCGTCATCAAACATCCGGTCAAAAAACTGGTAGTGGCATCCAGCATGAGCCTCTATGGGGAAGGGCTGTACCGGGACGCTTCCGGTAAACAGTACCATTCTGTCTCCCGTCCTATAGAACAGTTAAAGAACAACGACTGGGAAGTCTACAACAGAGAAGGAGATCTGCTTGAACCCATCCCTACTGACGAATCCAAAAGCCCCAACCTTTCGTCCGTTTATGCCTTGTCCAAATACGACCAGGAGCAGCTTTGTCTGCTGACCTGCAAAGCCTATAACATCCCAGTGACCGCTTTGCGGTTCTTTAACGTTTACGGGACCAGACAGTCCCTGTCCAATCCCTACACGGGTGTGATGGCTATTTTTTCTTCCCGCTTATTGAACAACCGCTCCCCGCTGATCTTCGAAGACGGCAACCAGCAGCGGGATTTTGTCCATGTAAAAGACGTCGCCAGGGCCTGCCGCCTAGCTTTGGAGGTACCCGGCTCAAACCAGCAAGTATTCAATATCGGCAGTGGCGAACATTATACCATCAGCTCCTTAGCCAGAATCTTGGCTAAAACTATGGGCAAAGAGGGAATCGAACCTGAAATCACAGGTGAATATAGAATCGGCGATATCCGCCACTGTTTTGCAGACATATCCAAAGCCGAGGCGATCTTAGGTTATACTCCCCAAGTTTCTTTAGAGGCAGGCATGAAAGAACTTGCGGAATGGCTGGGATCCCAATTGGCTGTAGACCATGTGGAAAAAGCCAAAGCGGAATTGACATCAAGAGGCCTTACCGTCTAAAACATTTATAAGATGATGAAAAAAACCCAACAGAAAGAAAGGTACAACGACGGGACTACGGAAGATGAAAAGGTGCTAGGGATCCTTCAGTGGTTTCATATGGGGGAATATGAGAGGGTGGAAGACACATTGAGGGACTTGAAGAACTTAGGGATCACCCACTTGAGAACCGGGATTTCCTGGGCGGATTACTATACCCCGGAAGGGCCGGCCTGGTATGATTGGCTCCTTCCCAGACTGGCTAAAGAGGTAGAAATTCTTCCCTGCTTCCTGTACACCCCGCCTTCTATCGGGATTGAACATAAAACCTCCTCTCCTCCCAAAGGGCCTAAAAAATATGCGGACTTTTTGGATGTCTTTATCTCCAGACACGGCGAATACTTCGAATGGGTGGAGCTATGGAATGAACCCAATAACAGGAGTGAATACGATTACACCCTGGACTCCAATTGGGACATCTTTTCGGAGATGATTATTTGTGCTGCCCATTGGGCCAAAACGAAAGGCAAAAAGGTAGCGCTGGGAGGAATGAGCCCGGTGGACTGCAACTGGCTAGACTATATGGCTCAAAAAAATGTACTGGAAAATGTGGATGCGGTGGGGATCCATGGTTTTCCCGATACCTTTGACTCGCATTTCCGGCCGTGGAATGATCAGATCGATTCCGTGCGAAAAGTTCTGGATGACCATCATCTGCAACCTGAAATTTGGATTACCGAAGTCGGTTTTTCCACCTGGCAAAATGATGAAAAAAAACAACTTCAGGAATTTGTCAAGGTGACCAATTCCTCGGCAGAACGTGTCTACTGGTATTCATTATATGACTTGAGCCCCTCCCGTCCTACAGTGGACGGCTTTCACATGGATGAAAGAGAGTATTTTTTTGGTTTGAAGAGCTGTGGAGGAAAACCCAAACTGCTGTTTAGGATGTTAGAAATATTCGGATTCTCCGGTCTGAATCACATTGACTGGTGGAGCTCAAAAGACAGTAACAAGAAACAGCAGCCACTTGCGCCCTCCTATGTGCTTATAACCGGTGGGGCAGGCTTTATCGGAGTAAATCTGGCTAATCACTTGCTGAATCAGGGCCATAAGGTCATCATCTACGATAACCTGTCCCGACCAGGTGTGGAACAAAACCTCGCTTGGCTTCTTTCGGAACATAAAAGGGAAAATGTCTGGGTAGAAGTGGCCGATATCAGGAATACTTTTAAGCTTAAAAATGCGGTGAACCATGCTAAAATGGTGTTTCACCTGGCGGCTCAAGTAGCCGTGACCACCAGCCTTGATGATCCTATCCATGATTTTGAGGTGAATATCAAAGGGACATTTAACCTGTTGGAGGCAATACGGACGGCTCCCCATCAGCCTCCGCTTATCTTTACCTCTACCAACAAGGTCTATGGGGATCTCCCCAATCTTGAATTTGAGCAGACAGACACAAGGTATTCTCCCAAAGACATTGGGATTAAAGAGAACGGCGTAAGTGAGCTTCAGCCCTTAAATTTCCACAGCCCCTATGGCAGTTCCAAAGGGGCGGCTGATCAGTACGTTCTGGATTATGCGCGGTCCTTTAACCTCAAAACGGTGGTCTTTAGGATGAGCTGTATCTATGGCCCCCATCAATTTGGTACCGAAGACCAAGGATGGGTAGCCCATTTTCTAATCCAAGCGATTAAAGGCCATCCCATCCATATCTACGGGGACGGCAAGCAGGTGAGGGACATTCTTTATGTGGAGGATTTACTCAAGGCCTTTACTTCAGCCTGGAACAACATCGACAAGATAAGCGGTCATGTGTTCAATATAGGCGGAGGAGTGGGCAATGCCATCAGCCTTTTGGAACTCCTTAACCTGATTGAAATCAAACATAAGTTGAAGATAGATTTGGCATTTGGAGGAGCCAGGACAGGTGACCAGGTATATTATGTGTCCGATACGAGCAGTTTCAACCGGGCCGTCGGGTGGTATCCTGCTGTTCCGATAAAAAAAGGCTTGGAAAATATTTTTGACTGGCTGTGTGAACAACACCGTCCCAACTCAGACAATGGAACATTAAACGACAATCTGGTACATGAATACATCTCACGCACGGCCGGAAACGGCGCAGGGACACACTGACACCTCTTTATACAAAATAGCCGTTATCAACCAGCCCCAATCCATTACCTATACCGAACAGTCCAAAAGCTGCGGCCCGGAGGAGCTGTTGGTAAAGATGGAAGGTGTAGGTCTGTGCGCCTCTAATATTCCCGTGTGGGAAGGCAGGGAGTGGTTTCAGTATCCACTGGAACCCGGAACCCCTGGTCATGAAGGATGGGGGGTCATCGAAGAAAAAGGAGAGCGGGTGGTTGATTTTCAAATTGGTCAACGGGTGGCGATCCTTCAGGGAAATGCCTTTTCCGAATACATGACTGTCTCCGCTAATGACATCATCGCACTTCCCACAGCGCTCGATGGAATGCCCTTTCCAGGCGAGCCCCTGGGATGTCTGATGAATATCTTCAAAAGGGCTGATATCCAAGAAGGGCAGACCGTCGCCATTATCGGCCTGGGCTTTTTGGGTCTTGGGCTTATCCGCCTATGTAAGGAAAGGGGGGCAAAAGTATTGGCCCTTTCCCGCCGGGATTCCTCCCTACAGTTGGCGGCCAAAGATGCGGATCGCTGTGTCAAAATGGACGACCATTATCAAATCATTGAGAAAGTCCAACAATACACGGAGGGCAAAGGATGTGAGCGGGTGATAGAATGCACAGGCAAACAATGGCCCCTGGATCTGGCGACGGAAATCATCGGAGATTATGGCAAACTGATCATTGCGGGATATCATCAGGACGGCCTGAGAAACGTCAATTTACAGAAATGGAACTGGAAAGCCATTGACGTCATCAACGCCCACGAGCGGGACCCTAACAAATACAGGGAAGGAATGATAGCAGCTGTTGAAGCGGTAAAGGAGGGATTGGTAAAACCAAGAGAGCTGCTTACCCATGAATTCTCTTTTGAGCAACTGAGTGAAGCACTAGAGCTTCTCAGGGAATGCCCTGAGGGCTTTGTCAAAGGATACGTCAAATTTTAAATCGTTTCTTAAACCTCACAATAATACAATGATTGGTATCGAAAGAGAGACCCTCCCTAAGTTGGGATTTTTAGGTGTCGGATGGATTGGCAAAAACAGATTAGAAGCGCTGACTTCCGAGAATCTGGCCGAAGATGTTTCTATCTGCGACCCCCACATGCCGTCTGTGGAGGAGGCGCTTAGAGCAGTGCCCTCAGCGAAGGTAAATGAAAATTTTAATGCTCTCTTACAATCCGATGTGGATGGTGTAATCATCGCCACCCCAAGTGCCCTGCATTCCAAGCAGGCCATTCAAGCCCTGGAGCAGGGGAAAGCGGTATTTTGCCAAAAACCTCTGGGACGGGACCTTTCAGAGACCAAAGCTGTCGTCCATGCCGCCCAGCAAGCGGACAAGCTACTGGCGGTGGATTATTCCTATCGGTACACCAAGGGCATCGCCGCCATCAAGGAGCTTTTGGAGCAGGAAGCGTTGGGAAGAATATTTGCTGTGGAGGCGGTATTTCACAATGCTTATGGCCCTGATAAGTCCTGGTTTTACGATCCCAGTCTTTCGGGAGGAGGCTGTTTGATAGATTTGGGTTCTCATTTGGTTGATCTGCTGTTCTACCTCTTTAAGACGCCTTCCATAGAAGTGCGTTATGCCAACCTCCTGGCGGAGGGAAGGCCACTGGTAAGCCGTGGGGAAAGGGTAGAAGACTTTGCAGAAGCACAACTGAAAACTTCTACCGGAATCAGCATCCATCTGGCCTGTAGCTGGAAATTATCCGTAGGAAAAGATGCGGACATTTCCTTTAAAATATATGGAACAAAAGGGGGAGCATCCTTCCATAATGTCAATGGATCTTTTTATGATTTCCAAGCCAATGTTTTCACCCAGAACAACCTACAAACCTTGGTTTCCCCGCCCGATGATTGGGGGGGAAAGGCCATCCAACATTGGGCCAGGCAGCTGGCTAAAGGGAACTGTTTCAACAATGAAAACTACGAATTAATTAAGTCAGCCGCCTTGTTAGAAGACATTTATAAATTCTCGGGAATATAGGAGGGAAGAACAAACCCCCAATTTCGGGCAGCTATATAAGTTGCGCTAGCTGATGACCTATTCACCAACAAAACCAAGCAGCATGAAGATATTAATGACAACGGATGCGGTTGGAGGGGTTTGGAGTTACGCCCTCGATCTGGCCAGATGTCTGATAAGTGAGCAGATGGAGGTGGTACTGGTTTGCACTGGGCCAGAACCTGGTATCTCCCAAATGAGGCAGATCAAGAAGTTTGAGAAAATCGGATTGACTTTCTACCACAGGCCTTACCGGCTGGAATGGATGGACGAGCCGTGGGAAGACGTAAAACAAGCCAATGAATGGATCCGTGATATCTATGAAACAGAAAAACCGTCACTTTTGCATTTCAACAATTATGCACCTGCCTGCTTGGACTGGGACGTACCGACGGTCTTGGTATCCCATTCGTGTATGGCCTCCTGGTGGCTGTCTGTAAAACAAGAACCGCTTCCCGAACGGTATGGTCAGTATTTTCAGGCCGTTCACACTGCTTTTCAAAAGGCCGATCAGGTGATCTTCCCGTCCCAAGGGCTGTTAGACCTTTGTAGCAGGATATATGGGGAGATCCCAAACCGGCAAGTGGTCTATAACGGAATTGAACTTCCTCTGGTAGACCCTCTGTATGAGTTTAATTCCAAAATGCCCATCGTGTTCAGTATGGGACGGCTGTGGGATGAGGCTAAGAATATTGATTTGTTGCTAAAGGCTGCTCCTTATATTAATGGAGAGATCTTTATCGCAGGTCCCAGATCCAAAGATGCACCCAGTTGCCGGAACGTCAGGTTTCTAGGTAAATTGAGCCACCAGCAGGTGATGAATTGGCTAAAAATCAGTGCGGTTTATGCCCTACCCGTGCGATACGAGCCTTTTGGGCTTTCTTTTTTAGAGGCTGCATCCAATCAGTGTGCCTTAGTAGGCGGTAACACCACAACCTTACGGGAGATATGGGGAAAAAGCATGACCTATGTAGATCCTGATGATGCAAAAGGTTTGGGCAAAACATGCAACGATCTCCTGGAAAACCCCTCTGGACACCGCGTAAATGGACAAGAAGCCTATCAACACGCAAAAAAATATCCTTTAGTCAAGATGAAGGAACAATACTTGGATATCTACCAACAACTGAGCGGAGCAGTACCCAAGGTAGCTCCAGCTCTTTGATCCGAACCTGAGTCATTTTTGAGACGATGACCTTAAACTTTAACCTATGAAAATTGTATTGTTTTACCATTCTTTGATTTCGGACTGGAACCATGGCAACGCCCATTTCCTAAGGGGAGTATGCTCCTCCTTGCTGCGCATGGAGCATGAAGTGACTGTCTATGAACCCAGGGGAGGCTGGAGCCTTACTTCCCTGGTACAAGATTATGGCAGTAAGGCCATCGATGAATTTTATCTTAAATTCCCCCAGCTAAAAACTAACTTTTATGATCCCCTGGATTATGACCTGCGGGAAATGTTACAAGGAGCAGACATGGTCATTGTCCACGAATGGAATGATCCCGAACTGGTACGGGCAATAGGAGAATACAGGCTTCTCCGGGATTTTACCCTGTTTTTCCATGATACACACCACCGCGCCGTGTCCGCAAAGGCTGATATGCAAAAGTATGACCTTAGCCACTATGACGGAGTGCTGGCATTTGGAGAAAGCTTGAGAGAGGTTTATCATCAGGAAAGGTGGCATGAGCGGGTCTGGGCATGGCACGAAGCAGCGGACCTGAACACCTATCACCCCATTGAAAACAAAGAATATTTAGGCGATGTGGTCTGGGTAGGCAACTGGGGAGACGAAGAACGCACCCAAGAGCTCCACGAATTTATTATAGAACCGATCCGGGCCCTGAAGTTAAAGGCAAAATTCTACGGGGTGCGCTATCCCAAGCATGCCATAGACTCCTTAAATAAAGCCGGGATTGAGTACGGCGGCTATCTTCCCTCAAGTAAAGTCGCCGAAACCTTCTCCCGGTACAGGGCCACCATTCATGTTCCAAGGAGATTTTATCGGGAACATCTCCCCGGTATTCCTACCATTCGCCCATTTGAGGCCATGGCTTGTAAAATCCCCTTGTTGAGCGCTCCTTGGGAGGATTCGGAGAGTTTATTCACGGCAGGCAAAGATTATCTCGTAGCCCAGGACGGCCAGGATATGATGATTTTATTGGCCAAAGTCATTACCGAGACCAGTTTTTCCGAAGCCATGGTAGACCATGCCTACAACACCATCCTGTCTAGGCACACCTGCGACCACCGCGCCCAAGAACTGTTGGGGATCTATAAACAATGCATTTCACAAAAAACACAGGGAGGTTTATCATGAAAGGATTAAATATCGCGTTTTTTGGCAGCAGTCTCGTCAGTGCTTATTGGAACGGTGCAGCGACCTATTACCGGGGCATTATCAAAACCCTGCATCAGCAAGGACATCAGGTTACCTTTTATGAACCGGACGCTTTTGGCCGACAAGCCAACCGTGACATTCCCGACCCCGATTATGCCAAAGTGGTGGTTTATGTGCCTACCATCACGGAGGTACACCGTTGTGTCGAAGCCGCTAAGTCCTCAGACATTATCATCAAGGCCAGCGGGGTTGGTGTGTTTGACCAGGAGCTTGAAGAAGAAATTTTGAAAGTACGAAAAGAGGATCAACAGATCATCTTTTGGGATGTGGATGCCCCCGCTACGCTTGACCGCATGATCCATGATCCGGAGGATTATTTTATCTCCTTAATTCCACAGTTTGACCAAATACTGACTTATGGCGGAGGAGAGCCTGTTGAAGGAGCCTACAAAAAACTTGGTGCCAGGGAATGTACTTCGATTTATAACGCATTTGATCCTGAAAGTCACCATCCCGTAAGCCCCCATGAAGACTATCTATGTGATTTGGCTTTCCTCGGCAACCGTCTTCCTGATAGGGAAAAAAGGGTCGAAAATTTCTTCATTGCAGTAGCGGCAGCTTTACCGGATAAAAAATTCATCCTCGGAGGAAGCGGATGGGACGACAAACGACTTCCCCCAAACATCCGATACATCGGTCATGTACCGACCAAGGATCACAACGCCTTTAACTGTTCGCCTTTAGCGGTGTTGAATATCAGCCGGGACAGCATGGCCAGTTATGGCTTTTCTCCCGCGACCCGGGTGTTTGAAGCCGCTGCGGCGGGGGCTTGCATGATTACAGATGCATGGGACGGGATTACGGAGTTTTTTGAACCCGGAAAAGAAATTCTCGTGGCCAATTCCAGCGAAGACGTGGCAGAAATCCTACTGGCGCTGGATGCGACCAAGGCAGCGGCCATTGGCGAAGCGGCATTGAAGAAGGCCTTGGACGTTCATACGTACCAACACCGGGCACAGCAACTGGAGGAAATCCTTCAGATAAAAAGCAAAGTAGTTTGAGGAAAGGCAGAAGAACATATCCGTCACAAAAGAACCCGGTTTTGAATCGGACTTTCAGGGGATATTTAAATGATACACGTCAATGAAAATTGTTTTTATAGGACTTACGGTCAGTTCTTCATGGGGCAATGGGCACGCAACCACCTACAGGGGATTGCTGAAAGAACTGGGTTCTATGGGCCATGAGGTTTATTTTCTGGAACATGACAAACCCTGGTACCGCAATAACAGAGACTTAGGCCAGCCACAGGAATATAAGCTGCAGTTTTACAGCAGTTTGGAAGAATTGAAAACGAAATTCGAACCTCTTGTCCAAGCCGCCAATCTGGTGGTAGTAGGATCTTACGTACCCCAAGGAGTGGAGGTGAGCGAATGGGTGCTGGAGACCGCAGGCGGCGTGACGGCTTTTTACGACATTGACACCCCGGTGACCTTGGATAAATTGGACAGGGGGGATGAAGAATATATCTCCAAAGCGCTGATTCCCGAATTTCATCTGTACCTATCTTTTTCCGGTGGGGAAGTGCTTCAGCTTTTAGAGAAAAAATACCGGGCAAAAAAAGCCAAAGCTTTGTATTGCTCGGTGGATCCCGGGATTTATTATCCCATGGATCTGGAAAAAGAGTACAGCCTGGGGTATCTTGGCACTTATAGCGATGACCGTCAACCAACCGTACAGAACTTCCTTATCCGCCCGGCCAATCTATTGAGGGATGAAAAATTTGCCGTAGCCGGCCCGGGTTATCCCAGCGAAACCCACTGGCCGGAAAATGTCACACGAATCGAGCACCTTCCCCCCGACCTCCACCGGGATTTCTACAACCGCCAGAAGTTCACGTTAAATGTTACCCGGCAGGCCATGATCAAGCTGGGCTTCTCCCCCAGCGTCAGGTTGTTTGAAGCGGCTGCCTGCGGGGTGCCGATTATCAGCGACTATTGGAAAGGCCTGACCGATCTTTTTGAAGAAGGAAAGGAAATCTTTATAGCCAGATCTACAGAGGATATGCTTTTTATCTTAAAGAATACCTCGGAGGAACAAAGGGTGCAAGTTGGGGAGGCAGCCCGGAAAAAAATAATGAATTCCCATACTGCCTCGCGTAGGGCGCTCGAATTGATCACTTATTATCAGGAGCTAAGACATTTGGTCAAAAGAAAAGCTTCTTAAACCCATACCCATTTCGATTCCCAGCTATCAGCTCTTAGAATAATAACAGAGAAAAAACCGGCTGAAGACCCGGCACAAAATCTTGACAAGATAGACCGCTCAATAGAAGTTTAAGTAATAAAACCGCTAATGATAGACGTCGAACAAACCAAGAAGGATATCAAAAAACTGGGGCCATGGTTTCATAATCTCCATCTTCCCAACCTAATAAAAACTGCCCCGGACCATTTGTTGGGCGATTTCCCTTCATTTAAGTGGCAACAGCTAAAAGATCAGGTTCCCGCCGACCTGTCAGGCTGGAAAGTGCTGGATATCGGCTGTAATGCTGGATTCTATACGTTTGAACTGGCCAAACGAGGCGCACAGGTTTTGGGCATTGACTTGGATCCCCATTACCTCAGGCAGGCGGCGTGGGCCGCTAAAGTTTATGGACTGGAAGAACAGGTGGAATTCCGGCAGATGCAGGTCTACGACCTGTGGAAGATGGAAGAGGAGTTTGATCTGGTGTGGTTTATGGGCGTGTTTTACCACCTGCGTTATCCCATGTTGGCTTTGGATATCATTGCCGACAAAGTAACCCGGATGATGGTATTTCAGACCCTGATGATGCCGGACAACGCCGAAAGGCCGATCAAGTCTGACTACAACATCAATGACCGCAAAGAAATGCTGGAAGAAGGCTGGCCAAAAATGGCCTTTATCGAAGACCGTCTGGCAGGCGATCCGACGAACTGGTGGGTGCCCAACCAGGCGGGTATAAAAGCCATGCTCCGCACCTGCGGCTTAAAGACCATCAGCAATCCCATAGATGAAACCTATATCTGTGTACCTGATGCTTCGCTGCACCCTGCGAGATCATGGAATGAGTCGGAGTTTCTTTCCGCCACAGGCCAGTCATGGCGGGATCAGGTGGAGGTCAAAATACAAAAGTGATGGAAGAAAGGAAGCCCCATGCCCACCATACAAATACACACTACAGTCAATGCTCCCATAGAGCGGGTCTTTGATCTTGCCCGTAGCATTGACCTCCACGTACTGTCCACCAAAGACACAGAAGAAGAGGTCGTTGAAGGGAAAAGTAGCGGACTCTTGGAACTGGGTGACAAGATTACCTGGGGAGCCGTGCATCTTGGATTCCGGCAGACGTTGACTTCACAAATGACAGGCTTTGACCGACCCTATTTTTTTGCGGACCGGATGCTAAAGGGGGCATTTAAGACCATGCTCCATGAGCATTATTTTCAACCCTTTGAAGAAAAGACGGTGATGGTCGATGTGCTGACTTTCACTTCACCACTGGGAGTGTTAGGAAGATTTTTCAACGCCATCTACCTAAGCTGCTATATGGAGAATTTCATCAAACGCCGGAATGCCGTGTTAAAACGAGTGGCCGAGTCTGCCGAAGCAGAAAGATATCTACCCTATTAACCCGCCGGGGTTTAGCTAGAACGGAGAGCAGGAACTTTACCTTAGGCTATACAACTGAAGGGAAACTGGAAAGACAGACAAACAGCTGTGCCTAAAAAGGGGATGCTGAGCAGTGAAAACCCGAGCCAATTATGGTAACAAATAGAATTGGCCTTGCAAAGCAACCCGACAGGGCATCAATCCTCAGGGACAGGAGGATCAGTGATTCGGGATCATGAGGAGCTGGGCGCAGGGCAAAATGAACATGACGCGGCTTTAGAACATTTGACTTTGCTGACCTCCACGGAACGCACTTTCTATAATATCCTCGATTCCCTCCGTTGTACCTTTCCAAAAGATATTGTGTATTGAAGGAAGAAAAGAGCTAATATTTTTTGTAAAAAAAACCCACACTGAAATTTTTGCGGTGGGTCATGCCTAATTTCATGCAAGTTCATTTTATGTTTTACTTTAAATTATTAAAATTATGAAAGAGTTAAGTTTCGATCAGATGGAACAGGTCAGTGGGGGAAATCAGTGTTCTAATTATGACAACGCTTTGTCTACCGGAGGATTTATAGCTGCAGGATTGGGGCTTGCCCTGGTTTCAGGCGGAAGTTCATTGATTTTGGCAGGTATCGGTTTTGCCATATCATATGCATCAATATTGAGCTGTAATGGGGTTAAGCCATACTGGTGATTAAAATCTCGTGCGATGAAATAAGCTTATTAACATATTCTCTCTATTTGTTAATAAGCCTACTTAAAAATTTTAAACTACTATCGGATGAAAAACGAGGTTAAACTTCAAATGGGATTAATGGTGCTTGTAAACTTGCTGGTGATCGTTTCTTGGTATTTTTTCATCGAAGGGAAAGCCAGCCTATTTGTTGTGTCCTTACTCACTGTTTCGATGTTTTTCACTTTTTTGGCTCTTTTAATTAATTTAAAAAATAGCGACAAAAAAGGATGAATTGCAACGTAAGTACCCGAACAACTACATGTTGTTTTTGAAGTTTTGGGGATATAGTTCCCGGATGTTTTTGTAGTTGATGGCCATGATATTCCCGAGGGCATACTTGAGCCATTCATCTGGGTGGACTTCATGTTTTCTGCAGGTGGCAAAAAATGAATACACCTTGGCTGCCCCTTGCGCCGCGTTGTGCGAGCCCGCGAAGAGGTAATTCTTCCGGCCCAGTGCCCCCGGCCTTATGGCGTTCTCCACGCCGTTGTTGTCGATGCAGAGGTTCCCGTCACAGAGGTAGTTGGAGAGCCCATCCCACCTCTCGGCACTGTAGTCACTTGTGCCAAGCTATTTATGGACTTTTATTGTATCTTCTGTTCTTCCAAAACGCAAAGTAAAATATCTTTACTTGGCTTTTCCTGGTTTTAAGAATTGTAAAGGATCAGACACTTAAGAAAGAAGCCTTGAACCTCTTCCAAGAGAACCGAGAGCAAAGCTATATCCAGCGTGCATTTTAATCCCGAGGATAGAACAGCCGCTTGCAGGGTTTGACCGGCAAACATGAAAGATTGTCCAACCTACGAAAGGCTGTAGCACCTGCCGGCGGATCACCAGCACATCAGGGTGAATGGTCTTATTATTGATCTACACACAGGGAATCAACTCTATAGACCATGAAAAATTTCAAACATCATCTAGGAAACGCATTTGTTTTAACCTCTCTGTTATTATACGCCTGTGGCGGAGGGGAGGGAAATACCGGAAACAAAATCACCGAAATTGACAGTGTCCGGGATGCCGACGTTATTCTACAGCATGAAGATATTCCAGACCCTGACGAACACGCCGCCGGTTTTGCTACAGGCAATGCTGTCCAAGTCAATATAACCGATCCTTCCGCCTTCAAGTGGGAGGACTTCAGAAATGAGCTGGCCGCCAAAGAAGAGGCCATAGGCGAAGGTTTCCGGCAGGAAGACAACCAAGTAGCTACTGCTTGGGAGAAACTTAACGATCGATATTTTTACCAAACCGTATATCATTATCGGGATGGGGAATTGTGGTTGCAGACCTACTATCGGGGTAATAATCCCACTTCTGCCACCGATTCGCTATCCAATGAAGAAGGGCGACTTTTGACCCGAGAAAGCGCTACTGATCCAGAATTCCGGGATTTATGGGAAAGAATGGAACAAAAAGCCCAGAACTTGTTCAACTAGTACCGGAAACGAAAATAGTATCCGCTGACTCTTATGTGCGGATACTATTTTTACTGCTGTAGATATGGATAGAAAAACCAGCAGTGTTTTTTCAAGAGTGCGCAGATCAACCTACAGGCGAGTTTAACCCACTGCGCTCTCTGCTACACAAATCGAGTTCTTCCTCATTCCTCATACTCTCCCAACCTTCTAAAGCTTCTTACACGGCTTTCGGAGGAACCTGGCGCAAATTCTTTTACCACCAGTTCGGTTGGGGTGATGCTGAGCACCTCAGACTTCTCAATTACAGCCGGTATAGTCAGTAGCAACATACCTTCCTCTTCCTCCAGCACATAGGAATCAGCACCATTTCCATTGCGCAGCGTCATTTTGTTGTTTTCTTTAATTTCGACAATGGGACCCCCGTTCTCCAATTCCCATGTCCCGATAAGTAGTTTCTGAAAATGATTCTTTTGCATAGCGTCAGTGATTTTTCCTCTTTTATTACAAAATTCTTTCCAATTTATTCCTTATCAGATTTCTTCGCCTCCCGTCCCCTCCACCTTCCGTAGATGCGGTTCATCGATTTCAATTCCCCCACCCGCGCATCCGGCCATTGATCAGCCTTCATCCGCCAAGTCCAGTTGCCGCTTTCCGTTCCGGGTCGGTTCATGATGGCAGCTTCATCCAATCCCAGCACATCTTGCATAGGTATGATCGCCAAATCCGCCACCGACATCAGCGCAAGGCGATGCATTACCTTATGGACATTCCCTTTGTTCACTTTCGCACCCACATAATCAACGATCAACTTGGCTTCATCTTTTTTCAGTGACTTAAACCACCCCACCGTCGTATTGTTGTCATGCGTGCCGGTATAGACCAGGCAGTTTTTCTCATGGTTGTGGAGAATATAGGTATTTTCGCCGATGTTCTCATCAAAGGCAAATTGTAGGACTTTCATGGTTGGGAAGCCAAAAACGTCCAGCAGCTTGTACACTTTATCGTCCATCATCCCCAAATCCTCCGCTATAAAAGGCATGGCGGGAAACTTCTTCTTCGCCAGCCCGAACAATTCCTTGCCCGGACAAGCCACCCATTTGCCATTGATGGCTGTCTCCTCTCCCGCTGGCACCTCCCAATAGGCTGAAAAAGCCCGGAAGTGATCCAGGCGCACCCAATCGTAAAGCTTCAAGTTCTGCCCCAAACGGTCGATCCACCAGCCAAAATCGTTCTTCTCCAACTCCTTCCAATCGAAAACAGGGGTGCCCCACAATTGTCCCGTTTCGCTGAAATAATCAGGCGGAACCCCCGAGA
>CAZHZP010000013.1:0-22296 GCA_964537165.1 uncultured Roseivirgaceae bacterium
GTTATCTGTGCCTGCTATGTGGCAATCATCCAACAAATAATAAAATAGTTTAAACTTATATAATTCTTTAAATGGCATTTGATTTAGACATGATCAAGGCAGTTTATGCCAGATTCCCTGAGCGTATTAGTACTGCCCGAAAAGTAGTAGGAAAACCACTCACTTTAACGGAGAAAATATTATACTCCCATTTGTCTGCTGGAGAGGCTTCAAGTTCTTATGAACGGGGAGGGTCTTATGTGGACTTTCAACCCGACAGGGTCGCCATGCAGGACGCAACTGCACAAATGGCGCTATTGCAGTTTATGCAGGCGGGACGTGCAAAAGTAGCAGTGCCCTCCACGGTTCACTGTGACCACTTGATTCAAGCTGAAGTGGGCGCTGCCACTGACTTAGAGAAAGCAAAAGATAAAAACAAAGAAGTTTATGACTTCCTTTCATCAGTTTCGAACAAATACGGCTTAGGGTTCTGGAAACCGGGTGCAGGGATTATCCACCAGGTAATATTAGAAAATTATGCTTTTCCAGGCGGTATGATGATCGGAACCGACTCCCATACTCCCAACGCAGGTGGATTAGGGATGATAGCAATAGGCGTAGGCGGTGCGGACGCCTGTGACGTGATGGCTGGCTTGCCTTGGGAACTTAAATTCCCCAAGCTGATCGGCGTAAAATTAACCGGGAAGCTGTCGGGATGGTCCGCCGCTAAGGACGTTATCCTTAAAGTGGCCGGCATCCTTACCGTAAAAGGGGGAACAGGATGTATTGTAGAATATTTTGGCGAGGGGGCCGAGTCCATCTCTGCCACGGGTAAAGGCACCATCTGTAATATGGGCGCAGAAATCGGGGCTACAACTTCCATCTTCGGATACGACGAGAAAGCAGAGGCGTATCTGAGAGGCACGGACAGGTCTGATATAGCCGATATGGCCAATGCCATCAAAGAACATTTGACCGGGGACGAAGAGGTTTACGCCCACCCTGAGCAGTACTTCGACCAAGTCATCGAAATCAACCTTTCTGAATTGGAGCCCCATATTAATGGCCCCTTTACCCCGGACTTGGCCTGGCCAATTTCTAAATTTGCCGAAGCAGTAAAAGAAAACGGCTGGCCTGTAAAACTGGAGGTAGGCCTGATCGGGTCTTGTACCAACTCTTCTTATGAAGATATCTCCAGGGCAGCGTCGTTGGCGCAGCAGGCAGTGGACAAAAAGCTGGTTGCCCAGTCAGAATTTACCATCACCCCAGGCTCAGAGCAAGTACGCTATACCGTAGAAAGAGATGGTTTCCTAGACGTATTCGATAAGATGGGCGGCGTAGTGCTGGCAAATGCATGTGGACCATGTATCGGCCAGTGGGCAAGGCATGGTGCGGAAAAGAAAGAAAAGAACTCTATTATCACTTCTTTCAACAGAAACTTTGCTAAACGTGCGGATGGAAACCCCAACACCCACTCTTTTGTAGCATCTCCTGAAGTGGTTACAGCCATGGCCATCGCCGGTGACCTGACATTCAACCCGCTGACCGATTCTTTGAGAAACGAAGCCGGAGAGCTGGTAAAGCTGGACGAGCCTAACGGATTGGAGCTGCCCACCAAGGGATTCGCTGTAGAGGACGCAGGTTATCAAGCCCCGGCTGAAGACAGCTCTCAAGTAGAGGTGGTAGTGGATCCCAATTCCGATCGTCTCGAATTGTTGGAACCCTTCGCGCCCTGGGAAGGAACTGACCTTCAAGGCCTGAAGCTTCTGATCAAAGCCAAAGGAAAATGTACAACAGACCACATCTCCATGGCGGGACCCTGGTTGAGATTTAGAGGGCACTTGGACAATATCTCCAACAACATGTTGATCGGCGCGGTGAACTACTTCAACGGCGAAACCAACAAAGTAAAAAATCAGTTAACCGGCGAATACGGCGAGGTACCCGCAGTACAAAGGCAATACAAGCAGCACAACGTCGGATCAGTCGTCGTAGGTGACGAAAACTACGGGGAAGGCTCTTCTAGGGAGCATGCCGCCATGGAACCCAGGTTCTTAGGGGTCCGTGCTATTCTGGTGAAGTCATTCGCAAGAATTCATGAAACGAACCTGAAGAAGCAAGGAATGTTGGGATTGACGTTTGCAAACCCCGCGGATTATGACTTGATTCAGGAAGATGATTCCATCGATATTGTCGGACTGACGGACTTTGCTCCTGGCCAACCGTTGCGGGTGATCTTGAATCATGCGGATGGATCCCGGGATGAAATCTTGGCAAACCACACCTATAATGAAGGCCAGATCGCATGGTTTAAAGCCGGCTCTGCGCTGAACATTGTCAAAGAACAAGCTGCCCGGTAGATTTTTTTTAGATACAAAAGAGCTTAGGCTGGGGTGGTATACACCCCAGCCTAACTTATGGCACAATTATTTCAGCAATCTTTCCAAAAACCCCTCCCGTTTATGATATCTATCCCCTTGAAGAGCTTTACAGCTGTTGTTTTTCTGACTTTGGCTGTGTTATGCTCAGCTGAAATCGCACAAGCCCAATTTGTGGAGTCGGATGAAAGGGCCATGCTCACCGTGGATGAAGGGATTAATTTTAGCAAAGACTCTTTGTTCTTGATGAACTTGAGGTTTCGAATGCAGAGTAGAGCTGGCTTTCATACCATTGCAGGGGATGACCTTGGAGTTGATGAATTTGAAATGCGGGTAAGGAGACTACGGCTAAGATTTGACGGGTATGTCCTCAATCCCCGGTTTCAATATTACATCCAACTGGCTTTCTCTCATTCTGACCTGAACCTGGAAAACCAAGACAAGGCGCAGCTGGTGCGGGATGCGATCCTCTACTATACCTTCAATGATAATTTTTACATCGGTTTCGGGCAATCAAAACTTCCGGGAAACCGTCAGCGGGTCAACAGTTCGGGTAACCTTCAATTTGCCGACCGGTCCATTGTCAACAGTACGCTTACGCTAGACCGGGATTTTGGCTTTTTTGGATACTATACCTTCAGGATGCCCCAGTCCATCTTCATGCTCAAGGGGGCAGTCACCACAGGTGACGGAAGAAACGCTTCGGCAATCAACAACGGCTTAGCTTATACGGGGAGAGCAGAATTTCTTCCATTTGGTGCCTTCGAAAATAGCGGGGATTACTCTGAAGGCGATCTGGAATACGAAGAGACCCCTAAACTATCTGTAGGTGCTTCTTTTTCCAAAAACTTCAAGGCCACCAAAACAGGCGGTCAGTTAGGACAAGAACTGTATGGCACACGCGACCTTACCAGTTTTATATTTGACGCAATATTTAAATATCGTGGCTGGGCGGCCTCATCGGAGTATATCAGCCGAGACACAGACGACCCTATCACCGTCAATAATGCAGGCGATACACGTCATGTTTTCACCGGATACGGTATCAATACCCAACTAAGTAAGATGGTTTCCAAGAAAACCGAAGTCGCCCTCCGGTACGCCTTTGTCAATCCCGAAGAAGAAATAGAATCCGTACAGGATCGTATTGACGAAACGCTCGTGGGCGTCACCAGATACCTTAATGGCCACCGCATTAAGATTCAAGGCAATGTCGGTTACAGATGGCTTGACGGAAACCAACAGCTTGACCATCCGGGAAATAACTGGACCGGCATGCTTCAAGTGGAATTCGGCATCTAATCGTTTACATCAAGCTTTTCCAAGTAGGTTTTGACCAACGGAATATCGGGATCGAGGTCATGAACCTCTTTCAGGTACTTCAGCGCCAATTCTTGATCACCCGTCATGGCATAATAAATTCCTTTATTACGCAGGGCATAAAGGTTTCTGCTGTTCTGCTTTAAACTCAGGTTGATATCTTCCAACCCCTCGTCTAAATTACCTAGATAGAGTTGGTACAGCCCTCGGTTATTATAATAGTAAGGCTGGGAAGAATTATACACCAGAGCCTGCTGCACCCAGTCATAGGCTGCCTGATAGTCTCCTTGATCAAAAGCTATCATCGATCGCAGATTGAAGATATTGGCTTCCTCGGGATTTAAAGTCTCGGCTTTTTCCAGATCGGCTAAAGCCTCTTCTGTTTCGCCTCTATAATAGCGAATGGTAGCCCGGTTCACGTACAAGTCTACGTTGTTCTGATCCCGTTCCAATGCATCGGAAAAAGCATTCAGCGATTCCTCATGTCTTTTTAAGGCTTCATAGCCTAAACCCAACACAAAATATCCCCTGGAGGTCTGGTCTTCCAGATTGATCAAAAATTTAGCATCTTCCAGGGCTTTGTAATTCTCCCCATGGTCCAAGTAAGCAAGACTTCTTTGGTAGTAAGCATCCGCATAATCGCCCTTTAAGCTTATGGCCTGACTAAAATCCGCTATGGCCTGCTGATAGTCAGCCGTCATGGAGTAAGTCAGCCCCCGGTTGTAGTAGGCCTCCGCAAAAGCAGGGTCTATCTTAAGCGCTTCTTCATAAAATCCCCTGGCGCTTCTAAAGTCATTTTCCTGTAGTTTAACATTTCCCTTTAATAGAAACCTTCCCTTCTTATCTTCCACGCTGTCGCAGCCTAGAAGCAATAAAGAAGAAACCAAAATAACGAGTGATTTTTTCAATGGTAGTGTTTTTAAATCTTTTTGGCGTACTTTAATTCTGAACAAATTTACCGCACATAAGGTTTTAAAAAAACACCCAGAGCCGCAAACTGGAATGCCAGCCATCATGCTAATCGGAAGTAAATTATCTTGCCTTATGGGGCGGGACCGCTAAACCAAGCCAAAGACAGTGACAAGCAGCAAACACAAGAGCCGGTGGATTACCCTTTCCTTTTTGGTAAGCCTTTCACTGCTGGCCCTTAAATTCTACGCCTATTACCTCACCAATTCAAAAGCCATCCTTACGGATGCGCTGGAGAGCATTGTCAATGTAGTGGCTTCAGGCTTCGCCATCTATAGTATTTATTTGAGCGCACTGCCTAGAGACAACAACCATCCCTATGGGCATGGGAAAATAGAATTTTTCAGCGCTGGTCTCGAAGGCTCCTTGATTATCCTGGCGGGGCTCTTTATCATCTACCAGGCAGCGGCCACGCTTTTTTACCCCGAGCCACTGGCTTTACTTCCAGTAGGAATGGTCCTCATCGCGGTTTCCGGATGCATTAATGGCTGGCTTGGATATATGCTCCTTAAGAAAGGAGGGGCTTACAACAGCCTTACACTGGAAGCTGATGGCCGACACATTTTAACTGATGCAGCCAGCAGCGTGGTCCTCCTTATCGGTATCTGCATCATCTACTTCACGGGATATTTTGTTCTGGACAGTGTCTTTTCGATAGTTTTCTCCCTTTACATCATCTTTAACGGCTACCTGTTGGTCAGAAAATCAGTGGCAGGGCTCATGGACGAATCCAACCCGAAATCCATGACTGCAACAGTAGAAATACTGAACCGGTATAGAAAGGACAATTGGATTGATGTGCACAACATGCGGGTGCAACAATATGGCGGAGACCGGCATATTGACCTCCACCTGACACTGCCTTACTATTATGACTTACGGGCGGTACATGAGGAAGTCCACCAGGTAGAAGAAGCTCTTGAGGAGAACCTACCCGGACACGTTGAGGTTTTTGTCCATGCTGATCCCTGTATCCCAGATAAATGCTGTCACTATTGTGCTGTACCTGATTGCCCTGTCAGGAAGTCTCCGTATACCAAAAAAATTGTCTGGAATGAGCACAATATGGCAAAAAACCAAAAGCACTATCATGAGACCACTGGCAATGTTCGTTCTAAGTGAAAACCGATAAATAAAATAATATAACAAAATATTGCAGTTACACGTTATTAAATGTAAATTGTAAGCATGTAAACGTATTATAAATTAAAACGGTATGAAAGATGACAGACAGTTTACTATTCTGATTGCAGTTTCGGCGTTAGTTTGGTTGTTGATAATTGGATTTATCTTCGTTTAAAAGTTTTAAGACTACGACATGGACAATTCCCTGATAGGGATTATTTTTAAATAAAAAAGGGTGTGAATTACACCCTTTTTTATTACCTGCTTATCCCAAGCCGGCCCTTCTGATCAGCGCGTCCGGACGGGGATCCCTTCCGCGAAACCTTTTGTACAATTCAGCAGGATGTGTCCTGCCTCCAGCTGATAAGATATTTTGCCGAAAGGACTCCGCAGTTGCTTTATCAAATATCCCTCTCTCCAAAAACAACTCAAACGCATCCGCATCCAATACCTCCGCCCACTTATAGCTATAGTAACCCGCGGCATACCCTCCTTGGAAGATATGCGAAAAAGAAGAACTCATCAAGGTTCCCCCTACCGGTTTTAAAAGTTCCGTAGGTTCCATCGCTTTTTGTTCAAACTCAAACAAGTCGTCAATTAGAGATGGATCCGCGGTATGATAATTCATATCCAGCAACCCAAAACTGATCTGCCTGACCGTCTGATATCCCTGATGGAAATTGGCAGCCTGCTTGATCTTTTGAATCAGGTCGGCGGGGATTTTTTCGCCGGTCTGATAATGCGCGGCAAACAGATCCAGGCACTCTTTCTCATAGCACCAGTTCTCGAAAATCTGGGAGGGCAATTCCACAAAATCCCAATATACACTGGTGCCCGAGAGGCTTTCATATTTTCCGTCGGCCAACATCCCGTGGAGCGCATGTCCAAATTCATGAAACAAAGTCGTCACTTCGTTGAAGGTCAACAAAGAGGGCTTAGTGGGCGTCGGCTTGGTAAAGTTGCAAACGATGGACACATGCGGTCGTTGTTCGACGGTGGCGTTTCTCTTTTGCCCTCTAAAACTCGTCATCCAAGCGCCGTTTCTTTTTCCGGCGCGGGGAAAAAAGTCCGCATAGAAAACAGCCAGGTGTTTGCCGGATTTGTTTTTTACCTCATAAGCCGTGACATCGGGATGATACACCGGGATCTCGCCATTGGGGGTAAACTCCAAATCATATAGCTTTCCTGCCGTATCAAAGACCCCTTGCACCACCTTATCCAATTGGAAGTAGGGCTTCAGCAACTCGTCGTCTACCTCATACTTTTCCATTTTCAGCTTTTCGGAATAATAGGCAAAATCCCATTTTTCCAGTGTTTCGATACCGTCGAGGTTTTTGGCGAATTCCTGCAACTCCCGCACCTCCTGCTCCGCCTTGGGCTTGGATTTCTTCAGAAGGTCTCCTAGAAACTCCAACACTTTCGTGGGGCTTTCCGCCATCCTTTCTTCCAGCACGAAGTCGGCATACTTTTCATAACCCAACAATTTAGCCCTCGCATCTTTAAGTCTCAGGATATTATGGATAATGCTGCGGTTATCCAGTTCATCGCCCTTGCTCGCTTTGGTGTTGTAGGCCATAAATATTTCCTTCCGCAAAGCCCGGTTATCGGCATACGTCATAAACGGCACGTAACTCGGGTAAGCCAGGGTGAAAACCCAGTTGCCATCTTTTCCTTTTTCCGCGGCGGTTTGCGCGGCTGCCTCAACTATCCCTTCCGGCAAGCCTTTTAACTCCCCCTCTTCCCTGACTACCAATTCAAATTTATTGGTCTCTTCCAGAACATTCTCGCCAAACTGTAACCCCAACTGGGAAAGCTCTGCGTCTATCTCCCGCAGCCTTTCCTTATCGCTCTCGTTTAGGTTGGCTCCGTTTCTCACAAAGGACTTATAGGTTTTGTCCAACAGCGTGCGCTGCTCTTCATCCAACTGAAGATTGTCTTTTTGTTGATACACCGTCCTCACCTTGTCAAATAATCCAGCATCCAGCAAAATATCGTTGCTATGGCTGGTGACAATAGGGGAAATTTCCCGCGCCAGCTTTTGTATTTCAGGATTGGTTTCGGCTGCATTTAAGTTGAAAAAAATCCCCGTCACGATGTTCAACCTGGAACCACAGTCATCCAAGGCTTCAATGGTATTGGCAAAATCCGGCTCATCTTCCTCTTTAATTTTTTCAATCTCAGCCTTGGCTTCTTTAATCGCCTCTTTGACTGCCGGCAAAAAATGAGAAGGTTCTATCAGATGAAAGGGAGGTGTCTCAAAAGGGGTATCAAATCTTTCCAATAATGGATTCATAATTGCTGTTTTTGTCTGTGTGTGCTAATGGTGCTAAAATACAATTTTAGTGTGGAACTGCCCCCTTACGAAGATAATATAAGCGATAAAAAAGTGTTTACGGCAACATCCTTCCAGGGGTCGGCCCGGACGTTTCAACCTAGATAACCAGCTTCATTCCATCCCAGGCACAATCCATGTCGACTTTATCTGTGTTTTGCAGCATTTCCTCCCCAAAATGGGTCAATAGGATCTGCCTGCAGGAGAAGCGCTTCCGGTTAGCCTGAATGATGTGGTAATTCAGATGCCCTTTCATCTCCAAATCATAAAAATTACATTCACACAGAAAAAGATCGGTATCTTTCGCAATATTCACTAATTCCTCCGTCCAGGAAGTATCTCCCGAGAATCCGATCAGTTTATCTTGGAACCGGATTCGCAACCCATGGGGTAAAGTCTCTTCAGAATGTACCACGGGAAAAGCTTCCAGTTCGATTTCTCCGGCCACCAGGGGCTCCTTTGCTTCATAAGTGATAAACTTGACCGGAAATTTATCCAGAATATCCAGCGAGCCGGGGTATAAAAGGCTGATGGCCTCTCTTACCTTTAGCTCACCCCCATTAGGACTGACAATGGTCAGCGGCTTGGTTCTTCCCCGCACACTTGCATCAAGAAGAAAAAAGGGCAAGCCGCCGAAATGATCTCCGTGAAAGTGGCTGATGGCTATCAAATCGATGTCATCCGTGCTTACCCGCTGTTTTTTCAAAGCCAGTAAGGAAGTGGCTCCGCAATCGATCAGAAAGCCGTAGGAAGAGCCATGTACATAAAAACAAGTGTTAAATCTCCCACCACTGGCGAAAGCGTCCCCACATCCTAATATTTCTACCATCACTTCATCCATAGTTATTATCGTTTATTTGAAATAATAGCTTTCTTGCATAAGATTTTCTCGGGCAGCGGTTGAGAGAAAGTCGACTTAAATATATCAAAAATCTATCCTAATGAAAGACATTGATGCCCTCATTGACAATCTGCTGGCCATCAGGAAAGACATCCTGGAGGGAGAAAAAGAATACCGGGAGGTGATTGAGCATGTTCATCCCAACTATAGGTACAGCGCAACCAATTTCATCCGATATCTAAAACTAAGAACTTTCGATTTAAGAAAAATACAATTCAGGCTATCGGCCTTAGGCCTGTCCTCTATCAGTCACTCGGAAAGGCATGTGCTGGCCAATGTCGAAAACATTCTTCATTTTTTATACCTCAGTCAGGGGAAGCATTTCGAGGCCAACTTCAATCTGGGCGAGCACCCGGTTAATTTTCTGGAAAGCCAAAGAGTACTCAAGAGAAACACAAAACGGTTGCTGAAGACAACAAAAAGCGCCCGACGTACAGCGATTATGGTTACCTTATCGGATCGCGCCATCGATTATGAGCATGTGAAAGCGCTGGTTATAGCTGGGATGGAAATCGCCCGGATCAACTGCAGTCATGAGGACCGGCAGGTATGGGAGAAAATGGTCAGAAATGTGAGATTGGCTGTGGAAGAAACCGGGATGGCCTGTACCATATATTTTGACCTCGCTGGCCCTAAACTTAGAATCTCCACCATCAAAAAGACTGGAAAGAAGGGGAAAAAAGCGTACATACTGCTACATCCGGGAGATTTGCTCCATCTCTACCCGGAAGAAAACGATGGAATGTCTGGCACACTGGACGGAGGGGAATTCCCTGCCGCTTTCTGTGGCGTAAAGCAGATTTTTGAAGATGTCCGGTTAGGCGATAGCATTTGGTTTGACGATGGCAAAATCGGAGGCCTGATTGAGGAGATCCGTAAACAACACCTGGTGATCAAGATCACCAAAACCAATCCAAAAGGCGGTAAGCTCAAGGAAGAAAAAGGCATCAATCTACCCCACACCGGCCTCAATCTGCCGTCGCTAACCGAAGAGGACCTCGCCAACCTCCCCTTTGTGGCGGCCCATGCAGACATTATCGGCTTCTCTTTTGTGCGAAAGCCCAAAGATGTCCAATTACTTCAGGAGGAGCTGGAAAAATTAAACAAATCAGATATCGGCCTGGTATTAAAAATTGAGAACGAGGAAGCCTTTAACAACCTGCCCTCCCTGATCCTGCAAGGGATGAGAAGCCCCACGCTGGGCATAATGACGGCGAGAGGCGACCTGGCTGTAGAACTTGGCGCTGAGAGGCTTTCGGAAGTTCAGGAACAGATTCTTTGGCTATGTGAGGCTGCTTTGATCCCGAATATCTGGGCCACGCAAGTACTGGAGACGCTGGCGAAAAAAGGCATAGCCGCCCGTGCAGAAATCACAGATGCGGCTATGTCGGCAAGGTCGGAATGCGTGATGTTGAATAAAGGTGACCATATATTGGATGCAGTGAAAACCCTGGTCAACATTTTGGAGCGGATGGAAGAACATCAATATAAAAAACAGGGCACTTTAAGGTTGCTTAAAGTGGCGGAACGGTTTTTTAAACCTCCTAATTAAAGTTAGGCGTCAGACGTTGTCTTCTAAACGGTCTTCTTTTTCAATATTCACCTTCATGATGAAATCATCATAATGCTTCTGGTCCTGGTCGGAATACGTCCCGTAGGCGTTCAAAATAAAACCCCGCTTTCCGTCAGTGGCTTCAATGGCATATAGCGCAGCCATATCGGCAGGATCCGATTCCCCTTCGAAACGGTAAACTTTCAGAATCCAAAGGTCTTCCGGCTGATAAACACGTTCGTGTCCATCAAGCCGGGCGCCGTTTTGGTCAACCTTAAATTCTTTGTCAAATCCTTTTTTGGCCAAACTGGCCATTACTACGGACAGTGGTGTCATGGAAGTGGAATCGCTCATAAGTACATAGATTTAGTTAGACCAATATCTAACCAAAAAACATACCCCTATTTTCCATATCACACCTTTATGTTGAACATCTTCAACTTGCTATAAAGGGTCTTCCGATCGATGTTCAGCATTTTGGCAGCTAACGTCTTATTGTAATGCACCTTGTCGAGGGTTTCTAGGATATGCTTGCTTTCAGCTAACATAGATGCCGATTTAAGATCCAGGTCACCACCGGCTGGAGCCTCCAGACCTACTTCTTTGGGAGCTACTTTCCCGGTGGTCACAATCTGATCAGGAAGCACTTCTTTCTTGATGACGCCATTTTTTCCGGTAAGCAAGCAAGCTCTACGAATTACATTCCTCAGCTCCCTGATATTTCCGGGCCAATCATACCTCATGAAGTAGCCTCGGACCTCGTCCGACACTACTGGAATCTCTATTTCAAGTTCGGTACAAGTTTTTTCCAAGAAAAAGTCGATGAATAAAGATAAATCATCGATTCGTTCCCTTAAAGGCGGCGCCTTCAGGGTAAACTCGTTAAGGCGGTAATATAGATCTTCTCTAAACTTGCTGGTGCCGGTATTATCAAAAAGATTCTCATTGGTAGCGGCTATAATCCTTACGTCAACCGGAATTTCTTTCAAGCTCCCCACTCTCCTGATGACCTTCTCCTGCAGTGCCCTAAGCAAAGCCATCTGGATATCCATGGAAAGGTTGGCGATTTCGTCCAAAAAAACCGTTCCTCCCTCTGCAAGCTCGAACACACCTGCTTTTGAGGTCACCGCACCTGTAAATGCTCCTTTCTCGTGACCAAAAAGCTCACTGGCTGCGATCTCCTTTGACAAACTGCCACAATCTATCGGCATAAAAGGCTTTGCTTTCCGGTTGCTCTCCATATGGATCAATCTGGCCAGCGATTCTTTTCCCGTACCCGTTTCGCCTTCAATGATCACCGTATAGTTAGTGGGACCCACCAGCCTGACGTATTCCAGCATTTTTTTTGAGGAGGGGCTATTGCCATAAACATAATCCTCCAGGGGCCGGGATTCATCGTCATTTTCGGGGGCTGTCGCCCGGGCTGCATTTCTGGCTTTTAACGGTGCCGGCCTGTCCGCAGACAATGATTTGCGGATAATCTCCAAAAGCTCATCCGGATTCAGAGGCTTCGCCAGATAATGGTAAGCACCTTCCTTGATCAGGTTTACCGCAATGTTGAGATTGGCATATCCTGTGATGAAGATCACTACAGAGCTATTGCTGTTCTTTTTAATTTCATCAAATAAATCCTCTGCTGTGATGTCCGTCAGGCGGTAGTCGCACAAGATCACATCATAAAATTTATTTTTCATGAGATGTACCCCTTGCTTCCCAGAAATGGTGGATTCTACGTTGAAGCCATTCTTCGAAAGAAATTTTTCCAACAATGTGCACATCGATAACTCATCGTCTATGACTAATATGTTCTTCATTAAATAGCTTTTTATTATTAACGCATTGAACAAGACTTCCTTGTCAAGAGTAAAAATAGAATAAATAGTGAATAAATACCACCTATCTTCTTGAAATTATCTACCCATTCATTTTTATAAGTAAATAAAAATGCTTTTGGTGGCGACAAAAAATGCACCTTCTTTCTTCTCAGAGAATTCCCTACCTTTGGAGTGGCCATCCACGTACCTCTTATGCAGCTTTTTTTCCAGGAAGATATGTCTCAAGAACGCTTCGGGCTCGGCCCTGAGGAGTCTAAACACCTCACTAAGGTGTTGAGAAAATCCGTGGGAGACATTGCGTACTTCACTAACGGCAGGGGTGAACTTTTCACCTGTAGCATTGAAGAGACGAACCCTAAAAGGACACAACTAAGGGTGCTGGATAAGCAGTCCATTCCTAAAGACGATTACTATATTCATCTGGCCATCGCACCGACAAAAAACCAAGACCGAATGGAGTGGATGGTCGAGAAAATAACCGAAATCGGCTGCCACGAAATCACTTTTCTAAAGACAGCACACAGTGAAAAAGCTTATCTGAAGCTGGACCGTCTGGAAAAGAAAATCATTGCCGCATGCAAACAGAGTCTGAAAAGCTGGAAACCGGTACTGAACGGCCAAGTAGATTATACGGAATTTATCAGGTCTTCAGGGATTCGGGACTATCAAAGGTTTATCGCCTATGTGGACGGAGAAAACACAGCGCTATCCGCCCAAGCCCAAAAAGCCTCGTCCTGCCTCGTGCTGATCGGGCCTGAGGGCGACTTTTCGGCGGATGAAATCCAACAAGCTTTTGCCAACGGTTTTTTGCCCTGTTCACTGGGTAAAAGCCGGTTGAGGACAGAGACAGCAGGAATGGTTGCCGTACACACCTTGAACCTCATCAACAACTGAAAAAGAATTTACTTTCTAAAATGATCGGCATAATAGGCTATCGCCTTTTCCAGATCCTGTTTGGTATCTACTGCTACGGCTTGGTGATTGCTCTCGATCATTTTAATGCGGATGCCGTTTTCCAACAGCCGCAACTGCTCCAACATTTCCACCATTTCCAACCGGGATTTTTCCAACCGGGTAAACCGCAAGAGCGTCTGTCTTCTGTAAGCATATATTCCGATATGTTTGTAGACAGGGATTTCAACCTCTGGGTTCCTTTTATAGGGAAGAGGGGAACGGCTAAAATACAAGGCAAAGCCTTGCTTATCCACGACCACCTTTACCACGTTAGGATTATCAACCTGTGAAGCGTCGGCAATCCTACTCATCATGGAAGCTACTTCTACTTGACCGTCTTTAAATACTTCTACCAGGTCCTGAAGAGATTTTCTGTCCTGAAAGGGCTCATCACCCTGTACATTCACCACCACTTCAGCGTCCATATTTTTAACCGCTTCAGCAATCCTATCCGACCCGCTTTGATGTTCCTGCCGGCTCATAAAAACCTTTCCCCCTTCCCGTTCAATAATTTGGGCAATATCATCATGGTCGGTGACGACCATCACCTCGTCAAACACCCCTGTCTCAACGGTGCTTAAATAGGTACGGGCTATCAAGGGTTTCCCACATAAATCCGCCACCAATTTTGCGGGGAAACGTGTGGCTCCCATTCGGGCCGGTATCAAAGCTACACTTCTCATTTCTTGTTTTTATGGATAAGCAACCTCTTTCCACACCTCCAGTGTGCTGAAGTATCCGCCAGTCCTCAGCGACAGCAAATCGCCCGCAAGTTAAAAATAATTGTCTCCATTAATACGGTTTCTTTTAATAAAGAAAGATATCCTTTCCATACTTTTCGGTTAACCAAACCGGAGGCAATCCTGCGACAATTCCCAGGATACATTTATTTGTACTAATTACAAATTCCAAGCTTCATGCCCCATAAAGACCAAGCTCCCGCAAACTTTGGTTATGTTTGTAAGAAATATCGGAATATGAAAAGCACAGAAAAAGAAATCGTTACGCTCAAGCGATCGTTATTGCGCGACACAGAAGCGGTACTAAACCAGCAGGTAGAAATGGAAGGAAAATCCTCAGCCTACTACCTTTCGATGGCATCTTGGTGTGATATGAAAGGCTACGCAAATGCGGCCCGTTACCTCTACGAACATTCTGATGAGGAGAGACAGCACATGCTTAAGCTTATCCGGTACATCAATGAAGCCGGCGGGCATGCCATTCAACCTGAAATCACTGGGATCAAGCACCATTTTAATTCGCTTCGAGAAGTTTTTGAACAGGTACTGGAACATGAAATTCAGGTTACCCGATCGATCAACAATATTGTGGACCACTGTTTTGGAGTAAAAGATTTCGCCACCTTCAGTTTCATGCAATGGTTTGTCATAGAACAACGTGAAGAGGAAACATTGGCGAGAAGGGCACTGGAATTATTCGACATTATCGGCGAAAGCGGCACCGGCTTATGGACAATCGACCAAGAGCTGGGGAAGCTGCACAATAACGCAGAAGAGGGGATTTAGTCGCGACTCACGGAAATATAGGACATAGGCAGAAAGAGGTTCTATATCCTATATTTTCTTTCTTCGACCATGCTTTAAAATAAGGTAAACCATGAAGGAATTCAACAGAAAAGCGATCCCGTTGAAAATCATAATGGGAAAATCCTCTATCCCCTTTCCATAAAAAAACCACAGACCCAGACCGGTCAATAATACGAGATACATTTTCAAGGAAACATTTTTGGCTTCGCCTGTTCTCCACGCTTTGTAGATTTGGGGAACCACCGCCAAAGTGGTGCATGTCCCGGCTAAGTATCCCATAACGTTTATCCAGTCCATTCCTCCTTTATTGGGTGTATCATGCGCTTACCATACTGACATGCCCGATCAAATCCTCCGTCCCGCCACTGCCTCCACGTAGTGTAGAGGTGACTAGCTTTCTTCATCGTCTCCCTCCGCCACATTGATCTTGTCTGCTTTATGGGCGATATCCCGGATGATCCCATCCAGCTCATTGGCTGATTTCATAATCAGCCGATATAGTTTTTGGTAGTCCTTCCCGTCTTCGACCGAATCGCTTATAGCGTTAACCAATCCCATTAATCTGGCCAACGGCGCCCTTACCACGTGCGACTGTATCCATGCGATCTCCTGCAAACGTTCATTTTTGTCCTCAATGTCACGGATATAATTGATTCGTTCGGTAATATCATGAGCCAACACAATTCCTGCCCTCCTGCCTTCAAAGTGTACGAGGTTATTCTTGATTTCGACTTTGATGATCTCGCCGTTTTTTTTCTTATGCCGAAAAACCTCCTGCGAAAAAAAAGGGGAAAAATCCCTTAACCGGAGGATCTCTTCTTTGACCTTTTCTACGTCTTCAGGAGGTGATATTTCCAGCACAGTCATCGAAAGAAACTCTTCTTTGGTGTATCCGTAATGTTTCACTGCCGACTGGTTGACATCGAGAAACTCCCAAGTCTCCATATCGTACAACCACATAGGCTGGGGGCTCAGATGGAACAGGTCCCGATAGCGTTTCTCGGATTCTTTTAGATGGCTGGCTACTTCCTTTCGCTCTATACTATAAAGAATGCTTTTGTAAAGAGAGGTCGCCGTCAGCTCATCCTTTATTAGATAATCCGCAATCCCAAGTGATAGCGATTTGATACCGAAGGCAATGTCAGAATATCCTGTCAAAACGATCACCGGGATAGAACCTGAGATCTTTACAATCTCGTCCAACAGGTCCTCACCGCTTTTGTCAGGCAAAGACAGGTCGAGCAAGATGGCGTCGTATTTATGCCCCGCTTCTAAAAATCGCTTGGCTTCTTTGAATGTCCTTGCGTCCTGGACAGAAGGATGGCTTATTTTTTCAAACAAAAAGTCCTCAATCAGAAGTAAATCTCCACTGTTATCTTCCACCACCAAAAGGTGAAGCACACGTTCTTCCTTATCCATTGGTGGCTTTTTTGTTTGGCAACTGTACGATCTTTATCCAAAAATCCTCCACACTGGAGATCACGTTCAGGAAATCTTCCACTTCAACCGGTTTCGTGATATAGCAGTTGGCGTGGTTCTCATACGACTTCGCGATATCCTTTTCAGAAATGGAAGTAGTCAACATGATCACAGGGATATGTTTGAATGCTGTACTTCCTTTGATGTACTGCAAAACTTCATGCCCGTTTTTTTTCGGAAGGTTAACGTCAAGCAGGATCAGGTCCGGCGTTTCCACGTTCACAAAAGGCTCCTTTTTTTCCAAAAAATGAATAGCCTGCTGCCCATCTCGGGCTATGCTTAATTGGTTGAGAATCTTAGCGTCCTCAAAAGCTTCTTTGGTCAATAAGATATCTCCCTCATTATCTTCAATCAACAGTATGTTTATAGACTTCATACGCTCTTGTTCTTCTATACTGGAATGGAATTTCTCTCGAATGTTCATAATAATAGCCAATCTAGCCAAAATATAACAACCCAGGCCATTATTTTGGTAATATAAAATGAAATTCGCTTCCTTGCCCGGGCTCCGATGTCACCCATATCTCGCCTTCCAGGTTCTCTATTATTTTTTTACAGATCGCCAACCCGACCCCTGTTCCTGAATATTCTTCTTTGTTGTGCAGGCGCTGAAATATGGTGAATATCTTGTCAAAATACTCGGAATCAATTCCAATGCCATTATCTGCCACGGTGAAGTGCCACGCCGATTCCAGTTCCTTAGCGGTTATGGTGATGACCGGAACCGCACCCTTTGGTTGGTACTTCAGCCCATTGTTGATTAAATTTTGGAATACCAGCCGCAATGGGCTTTTAAAGGTATAAAGCTCAGGAAGCCCTTTATCCCATACCACTTTGGCCTTTTTCTCCTGAATAAGTTTTCGGTTGAGTCCCACCACTTCATCTAACAGCGCATCCAACGGCACCGTCTGTCTATCCTCTGTGGTCCTTCCGACCCTGGAAAACTCCAAAAGGTCCAAAATAATGTTCCGCATCCGTCTTGCCCCGTCACTTGCGAAGTAAATGTATTTCTTGGCCCTTTCATCAAGCAAGTCCCCATACCTTTTCTCCAATTGGGAGAGGAAGCTGGTGATCATCCTCAAAGGTTCCTGAAGGTCATGGGAAGCCACAAAAGCAAACTGCTCCAACTCGGAATTGGAGAGGGCCAGTTCCCTATTGATCTTCTTAAGCCTCTCCTCACTTTTCTTGCGTCCGCTGATGTCTTTAAAATAAATGGACAGACCTGACGGGGAAGGATAAGAACTTATTTCCAACCAAATCCCCAAAAGATCATAAAACACCTCAAAATGAACCGGTGTTTCTTTACTCAGTGATTTGCCATAAAGGGTATGAAAAGGTGAATGTTCTTCCGTGTTGAAGGTGCTCCAGAGATTGTGCCCCAGTATGTCCTCTCGTTTTACGTCAAGAATAGCTTCAGCCCGCTTGTTCCAATAAGTGACTGTCCAATCTTTATCCACCGCAAAAAAGGCATCTCCGATACTTTCCAGGATGTGGTTTTTTTCCCTCAGCGCATCCTGCAGGTCCAGCATGTTTTTTCTCTTTTCGATGGCAGAGGTAAGTTTGGAAGTAAGGGTTTTGAGAAACGATATCTCGTCTTCCCGCCATTCCCGTTCCTGCTTACAGTCGTCAAACCCAATGAAACCATAAAAATGACCTTTAAGGTAAATCGGCAACACCAAAATGGACTTGATGTCTTGCTCTAACAGCAGCTCCTTTGTCATACTCTCATTCATTTCACTCACAATAGCTTTAAATGGCTGATTGTTTCTGAGAGGGACAATAAAGTCGTCAATGACAATAAAAGGTAAATTTTGTAGTTCTGGGTTGTCCAGCTGGGCACGGGCAGTCGCCGCCGTCCATTCAAGCTTCTGGTTGGCAAAGCCTTCACCGGTCTCAGGATCAAAATAATTCTGAAAATAATAAACCCTATCCACCGAAATGGCTTTACCCACGATTCCGAAACTGGCGTCTAGGGCCTCTTCCCAATTATCGTATTGGAAGAGGGTGCTGATTACCTCCGCAATGGCTGAAAGCAACCTCGTCTTAATCAGAATGTTCTCCTCACTTTTTTTCTTGGCAGTGATGTCAAATCTCACCGCCATATACTGGTAGGGCTTATTGTTGCCATCCAAAAAGGGGACAATGGTAGCATCCACCCAATAAAAAGAGCCATCTTTGGTGCGGTTCTTCACCTCACCCCGCCATACTTGTCCGCTGGAAATGGTCTGCCACATGTTCTGGAAAAAGCTCTTTTCATGAAAACCAGAATTGATAAGACGGTGGTTGGCGCCTATGAGCTCTTCCTTGCTGTATTGGGACACCCTGCAGAAATTGTCGTTCACGTAGGTAATGGCGCCACCGGGGTCGGTAACGGCCACAATACTGGATTCGTCCAGTGCTATTTTATAATCAGAAACTTTTTTATAAGCCTTGAGAAGCTCCTCTTCCGCCTCCACTTTCTCCGTTACATCACTGACGTGAACTAACGCGGCTTTCCGTCCTTTATAATCAATGATCTTGGTGTAAGTATCCACGTGCATCAGCTCCCCGTTTTTTTTAAGATGCCTCCATCTCTTTTTGATGTTGCGGTAAGCTTCTTCCGATTCGGCGGCGGCTAATATCAGCGGAATATCTTCCTTAGGCCGTATCTGGGTGATGTCCAGCCCGAGAAACTCTTCTCTGGTATAGCCGTATTTCTTCAATGCCTGAACATTGCACTCGATAAATTTCAATGCGTTAAAATCCCAAATGACTATAGGCATAGGACTTTCCATAAACAGGTATTGAAAAAAATCCTGCTGATGCAACAAAGAGCCCGTGTCTTCCTGTGCCTGTTTAGCAGAAATGAAGTATAGCTTATCCTCCACGGACCAAAAAACAAAAAGATCCAGGCGAACCAGCCTGCCGCGACTGTCCAACATCCTCGCTCTGATGCTAGTTTCTTCTACAAGCCTGGCCTCCGCAATCAGTTCTTTAACGGAAAGCTGTTGTTCTTTTTCAATTAAATCTATAAAGGACGTTTCCCGTAGTTCGTCAGGAAGATGGTCAAGAATCTCTTCGGAAACGCAATTGACATCTTTGATGATGAAGCCTGCATTAACCGCAAAAAACAGATCTGATGATTTACTTAACAATGTGTCAAAAAGAAACGATCTACTGCGGGACATCCTCACTTAATTTTTTTGGTAAAAATTCAATTTTTCCACAAAAAAAGAGAATGTAGACCCCATTATCAAGGAAATCTATTCGAAATTCCATTTCTTTATTTCAACTGCAAATAAAGCCATATCAAATGCATGTCTGTTGATCCGGGCGGATCTATTTTTCCACGTTCGGCTTGTTAATTGTTGCTCGACAGAGAATGGTTAACCACAACAACATGAACGTACTGATCATTATGGGCCACCCCAGAAAAGAGAGTTTTTCGGGGGCAATGGCAAAAGCTTACAAAGAAGGGGCTACTTCCGTAGGCTTACAGGTCAAGCAACTCGATCTCATCGACTACGGTTTCGATCCCAACGTCGTGACCGTTTCCCCAAGACACCAGGCTGCTGAAGAAATCGTTACAGAAGCACAAAAGGCGATCATTTGGGCGGACCACCTGGTTTTTGTATATCCCACCTGGTGGGGGGCGATGCCGGCGTTGTTGAAAGCCTTTTTCGACAGAACATTCACTCCCGGCTTTGCCTTTGAAGAGATGGAGGAAAACCGGACTTGGGAAAAACTACTGAAAGGTAAGACCGCCCAACTGATTACTACCATGGACACTCCCCTATGGGTATACCGTTGGATCTATAAAAATCCTGGACACCAGGTTATTGGAACAGCCACACTGAAATTCTGTGGCATCAATCCCGTCCGCACGCTGAGTTTCAGTCCCATCAAATACTCCAGTGCCAGCCAAAGATCTGAATGGCTACAAAAAGTAAAGGAAGAAGCGATTAAATTGCGTGGCGGCGTAATAAGCCCTTGGGAAAAAATACTAAATAGCCTCCAGGCATGGCTGAAAGCCATACGGCTTCAATTTTATCCAATGACTTGGATTGCCTATGCCGCCGGTGCCTATGCCGCCGCCAGCTTGGGCCACGGCTTTAGCAGTGTTGTTTTTTGGCTGGGATATTTGTGGCTTTTTTTATTGGAAGTCGGCACCGTTCTGTCCAACGACTACTTTGACTATGAATCAGACAAGCAAAATAAATATTTCAGTCCCTTTACAGGAGGATCCAGGGTTCTTCTGGACAACACCTTAAATCCAAAACAACTTCTCCGTGGGCTCGTGATCGTACTTACCCTTTCCCTGGTTGTTTTTATTCTTCTGACCATTACCGTGTCCGGCCCCGGTGGTGCCACTTGGGGATTGGCTCTTCTCATGTACGTGCTGGCACTGGGCTACACCATCCCGCCACTAAAACTTTCCTACCGCAGTCTGGGCGAACTGGACGTAGGCATCACCCACAGCTTTGGGGTCATCCTTTGCGGCTTTTACTTTCAGGGGGGAAATATCCTTGATCCATTCCCCTGGCTTCTCGGCTTGCCACTTTTCTTGGCCATCTTTCCGTCCATCATTTTGGCGGGAGTGCCGGATTACGATGCTGATAAAGCGGTTGGAAAAAAAACACTAGCGGTTCGGCTGGGGATAAAAAGGGCAGTGAGTCTGGCGATGTTTTTTACAGCGCTTTCTGTGACAGTCGTATTATTATGGTATGCGTATGATGTCGTCCCCGGTGCTTATGGCTGGGCTGTTCTTGCGATAATTCCTCATGCGGTGTTTCTTTTCATCTCCCTCTGCCACTATTATCGGCAAGATTCTCCCTCTCCACTCATCAACGGGTTGATGATAAACGCACTCACCTATGTCATCTGGTTTGGTTTAATTCCTTTTTTCCAATTGCGATAGGTTGCTCCTTTTCCCTCCGATATCCAAAACCGATAAAAACAGAAGTGGATGCTTATCACCTGACTGTTAGCCCTGTTTGAAGTCAAGGACAACCTCCAGGGCAATTCCTACTCGGTTATGAACGATGCTTCTGGACATATTTGCACGGTTCTTGTATTGAACGCCTGACTAAAAAATCACCCGATTTTTTTGCATTTAACCAACTATTAATTGCGGAATATTTCTATGTCTTTGGCAAATTATGACCTTTTAAATAGGAGAAGGAATTCGGTAGTGGCGGCAGGTCTCGACGCTCATCATCTACCCCGCCCACAAAACCATACATTATCAAATGAGGAAAGCTTAGCGCAAAACGGATCCAAGACCGCAACCATAATAGATCTCGTCGATATTTTTGTAAGGGTGACCCCCGAAACGGAAGCTGTACGGTACGGAATCCATTCCCTGACTTATAAGGAATTAGATGTCCTGTCCAACCGCCTGGGACATTACCTACGAAACAAAGGCTTTAAAGGAGACGCCATGGTTCCTATTTGCATGGACAGGTCCCTGGAAATGATTGTTGGGATTCTAGCCATCATAAAAGCAGGGGCGGCATACGTTCCTATTGACCCCCAGCTTCCGCAGGGTCAGATTCAACGGATACTTCATGAAACGGATGCCGGCGTGGTCTTGACGCATCAGAAGACCAGTGGCAAAATAGGGGGCGTAAGCGGTGTTCCGGAGCTAATTGAATGGGAAACCGTCCAACCGTTGCTCTCCTCTTTACCGGACTCCCGCCCCGCTACTGGTTTATCCGCCTGTGATTTAGCCTATGTGATTTTTACTTCAGGCTCGACGGGGAGACCTAAAGGCGTACTAATAGAACACGCGCAATTATTTAATGCTACACAGGCAAGATGTACTTACTATAAAAGCTTTTCAAATACCCTCCTCGTCCCTTCCTTTTCTTTTGATGCTTCTTTGGCTGCCATTTTCGGAAGCCTTTGCAGCGGCGGCTGTCTATTTATCTGTAGCCAAGAAGACTT
>CAZHZP010000013.1:22396-24989 GCA_964537165.1 uncultured Roseivirgaceae bacterium
CAAATTGATGGTGTCCAACAGGCAGGGGTAGTGGCAAAAGATTCTCCGCATGGCTCAAAACACCTGTTAGCTTTTGTACAACTGCATGGCACACTGGACAAAAAATCCCTGAGAACTAAGCTCCAAGCCCACCTTCCGGATTATATGATTCCCAATGTATGGGTGCAGGTAGATGATTTTCCTTTAACTCCCAACGGAAAAATAGACCGCCAGGCACTTCAAAAAAAGGAAGACAACGAAGTCCCAAGCGCTGATTTGATAAGTACTACCGACTCCGTTGAGACGTTCTTATTACGCCTTTGGCAAAGCTACCTGCCCATACAGCGTATCGCGGTGGATGATGACTTTTTCGAACTTGGCGGTAATTCCATTACAGCCATGGGCGTAGTTGCGTCTATTAGAAGAGAATTGAAGCTTGATATCAGCATCAGAACCTTTTTTCAATGCTCCTCCATCGCCGGATTAGCACACTGGATTAAATCCAATTCCGATAGCACTGCCGAGTATGTCGCCTTCGCCCCAAAAACCGATGCGCGCTTGGGAAACGCCCCTCTCTCCTATGGCCAGGAGGGCCTTTGGCTGATCGACCAGGTGGGAGAAGGTGTCGCCTACCACCTGCCCGTCGCCCTGCGTATCGAAGGATATCTTGACATAGAAGCATTAACCTGGTCGATCCGTAACCTATTACAACGGCACGAGGCGTTAAGGACCACCATAAGAAGCAAAGAAGATGAAAAACACCAACACCTGCTCTCCGTAGAAGATTGGAAATTAAACCAGTTGAAAGACGGATCCAATCCCGACGGCCTGGAAGAACTCCTAAAGCAGCCTTTTGATCTGTCCCGGGATTTCATGCTCCGTGCCTGGCTTATTCAGTCAGGACAGAAAGAAAACATCTTATTCCTCGTCATTCATCACATAGCATTTGACGCCTGGTCTAAACGCATTTTGTTGGAGGAATTGTGGTCCGGGTACAATGCTTATGTAAATAATTCACCGTTCAGCTTGCCTCCGCTGGCCGTCAACTATGTTGAATATGCACTTTGGCAAAGGTCTGAAGCGGAGAAAACAAAACATGCGCAGCAGCTGGAATACTGGAAAAACAAGCTTCAGGAGTTATCCCCTTTACAACTTCCCAGAGACTTGTTTTCTGATCACCAGGCTGTGGACGGAGCCGTCAAGGCGTTCACCATCCCCCATAATCTTTTAACGGAAATCGAACGGTTGTCAAAAAAACAAGGGACAACATTGTTTATGACCTTGTTGGCGGGATTTAAAGTACTGCTCCACCGCTACAGTTCCCAGGAGGACATCGTCGTCGGCACCGCAATCGCAGGAAGGGAGCAACCCGGAACGAATGCCTTAATCGGTTACTTTGTCAACAGCCTACCGCTCCGAACAGAGATAAAGGCTGATGCGACGTTTCTTGATATATTGGACAAAGTGAAGCAGACTGCCTTAGAAGCCTACGATGCCAAGGAGGTGCCGTTTGAAAAAATCGTGGCGGAAACCGACGTCGAAAGGCAAGCTGGACGCAACCCGCTATTCCAGGTAATGTTCAACTTCCAGAACGTCCCGGCACCTAAACTCAAGGTCAACGACGGTTTAGCACTTTCCTCTTTAGATATACAGCAAACCACCTCTAAGTTTGATTTGACTTTTTCCTTATCGAAAGCTGACGAGGCATTGAAGGGGGAGGTAGAGTTCCGCACCGGTAAATATCTTCCCTCTACCATTGATAGGATGATCCGACACTATTTATTGTTGCTGGAAGCTGCCATTCAACAACCTTCAGAAAGGGTCGGAAAGCTCAATATGATCGGAGATGAGGAGCGGCAACTGTTACATGCTTTCAACCAAACCACGAAATTCTATCCGGAGGAGAAAACGGTTCTTGACCTGCTGGAAATTCAAGCCAAGGAGACACCGGAAAAGATTGCGGTTATTTTCGGAAATCAACAGGTTTCTTATAAAACCCTGGATGAAAGGTCCAACCGGCTCGCACATCTACTTCGGGAAAAAGGGGCAAGAGAGGAAACCCTTGTACTGCTGTGTATGAGCAGATCTTTGGAGATGGTCATTGCCCTCCTGGGAATTTTAAAGTCGGGAGCCGCCTATGTCCCCATAGATCCAGCTTATCCTCAGCAGCGGAAAAATTTCATTCAAGAGGACACCGCCGCACAACTGGCGGTGACAGACCCGGAGAATCGAAAGGAACTATCGCGTGTAGGGTGTGAAATTATAACCCTCGAAGCGGGTGCGTCCAACCTCAGCCGGCTGTCGCCACACAAAGTAGACACCGCTATTCAACCAACACACCTCGCTTATGTAATCTATACATCCGGATCCACCGGAAGACCCAAAGGTGTGATGATCGAGCATCGAAACCTTTATTCTTTTATTTCCTGGTGCCGAGAGGAATTTTCATCCAGTCCATGTAAGGTAGTCTACGCGGCCACTTCCATCTGCTTCGATCTTTCGGTGTTTGAGATCTTCTATTCCCTGACTACAGGGATACCTATCAGATTGCTCCAGGACGGGCTTGAGATAAAGCATTTTCTTCCAAAAGATGAGCAGATTATGATCAATACCG
>CAZHZP010000014.1:0-6909 GCA_964537165.1 uncultured Roseivirgaceae bacterium
CAAAGCAATGGCGCCAAGGATGGCCACATCCTCCAATTGGGAAACGTAAATTTTTAAGGGATCTGAAATGGCTTTGTACGGAAAATTATTTACGGTATCCAACATGCTCTCTCTAAATAGTGGATATGCCTTGCTGATGGACCCGCCTAGGACGATACTCTCAGGGGCAAAAGTGAACAGGACTCTCTGGATAAGCATGCCGATGTGTTCACCATACTTTTCAAATTTCAGTAAAGCCTCTTTGTCATTCTTCCTAGCCGCCTTAGCAAAGCATTTTGCTGTCTTTCCTTCCGGTGTCCTAAAAAACTTGCTGCTGCAGTAATCTTCGAAGGTTTTGTCCAGATAAGGCACCCCGCCCCATTCACCCGCCCCACAGATGTACCCGGCATATAAAGTTGAATTGGCGATTATCCCGGTGCCTACCCCGGTACCCAAGGAGATGCCCACCACATGTTGGTGGTTGTGGGCCGGCCCGAATTTATACTCGCCCAAGGTAAAGCAGTTGGCATCGTTATTAATAAAAACAGGAACGTTGAAAACATCTTCCAAATATTCTTTGAGGTGGACTTTCTGAAAAGAAGGAATATTGGCCAGGTTATACACAATGCCCTTGTGCGGATCCACCAAGCCGGGAATTCCGATCCCAATCGCTTTGAACCCATGGGGAAGGTAGCTGGAGATAAGATCCGATATTACCTTTAGAATATCTTCTTTAGAGCTATTGAAAGGGGTGCCTATTTTTTTTCGGTCATATACCACGCCATTGTTATTCAGTCCCGCACTGATCTTGGTACCGCCTATGTCCAAGCCCAAAACAATATTATTAATTTCCATCACTGTTCAATTACAAAGGCAAACAATGCCCCAGATTTGCTCATCCAATAAGTTTAAATAGTCAGCGCAAGGGAAGGGGAAAGAAGAGTTGCCTTCGGCTGGATGCCGTGCGGAAACCTCCTTTTCTCTGTTCCTTGCGCCGGATAAGTACTATAACAATCCTTCCATGGTCTTCTCCAGTTCTCTTGCTTGTGCCAAGAATTCATTGACCTCCATTTCTCTAAAGAAGAGCAGGCCATGACTGGATCTTACCTTAGCGGTGTCATGCTGGTAGAAGTAATTTTTGCCAAGTAGCAGCTGAACATCATTCAGTTGATCTACCCAGATTCTTTTGGCTAAAGTACTGAATTTTCCGTTGTGGGCATAGCTCGGGAAGGAAGCATTCACCTGGCTCAGGTAGCAATTGGCAAAGGAATCTTCCATGACAGACATGTCGCCCAGTGAAACAGGGACAATCACATTTGCCCCGGCCGCATCAAATTTAAACCACACGTTTCTATAGCCAACTATTTTGAGGTTGCTTAAATCCTCCTCCTTGCTCCATTGCCTAACCGCCTCAGCGGTGGCCTGAAGTACCTTATAATGGGTGTCGGGTCCGCTTCCTTCCGGGTCAAGGGTAAGGCTGAGTTTAGTAGGTTTAACTTCCCTCAACATTTCTACGATAGGCTCCACGTCCCGCTTTTTGTCGGGTTGCTCTGTGAAAATATCTCCCGTGTAAAATCCTAAACGCAGGTGGTGGACATTTTTCACCTGCACACCAAAATGCGCCCATACCAACTCTTCCTCAAACTCCCGGATCATCCCCTTCAGGGTCTGGATCTTGGAAGGGTTCTTTTCCCCGTCGTAGGAGTTTTTGAGGATGCTGATGATCTCATTGATTTTTTCTCTCAGCTGAAGGGTAGACTTCACCTGATGGATGGTAACGATCGCCCTTACCACCCTGTGGCACAGCCCTCTCAATCTTTCCTCAGCATTTTCAGAAGCTACATTGGTAAGGTAATGATAAACGTCTTTGTCCTTTTTCAGATTATAGCCTGCCTCAAAGAAGTCCTCATATCTCACCATCTGGATTTTTCCCTCATCCAGAAGTTTTTTGGTATGTCTCAAGGTGTCAATGACAAACGAGTTGGTCACCGCGGTAAAGCCCGAAGTCAATACAGCGAAGTGGGCCTTATTGGAGTGCTCATGGAGTTGTTTGGTGATATGGGGCAAGATCCCCAAGGAAATATCGTCGTGGTGCGGGCCAGTATGCAGGAATACCTCATTGGTCTCGATCTCAAGTCCCTTGTCGATCTTGGCGTTGATGTTTTCCATCACTTGGCTGACCGTGTTTTCACTTAAATTCGGGATCTGGCTGGTGTATTTGTCGCTTTTGAGATCCTCCAATGTGAGACGGTGTCCATATTTTTTCAGCTTTTTGCAGAGGTCGATGACGGCTCTTTCGGTCTTTAATTCTGTCCATTCGCCGGTCTGGTAGAACTGCTCTACACTATCCTCCAATTTGGAAGCAGCCCCTCTGGTCAAGTAGAACCGGCCGTTTTTAAGCTTCTGCAAAACAGTAGCGGGATAAACGTTGTTCAGCTTGGTCTCAAGGGATTCTTTGACGATTTGTGCTTTGGCTTCTCCAGCGGCAATGATAATGGCTACGGCCTCGGGGTTATGAACAATGGTGTCCAGTCCAAGGGTAATCACCAGCCGGTTGGAGGAAATCTCGATTCCCCCCAAGTCACCTGCTGCTACCGCTTGGGTCTCAAAGTTCGTTTCTGTCAGGCGGGTAGTGGAGAATAGATCAGATCCCCGGGTATTGAACGCGATGTGCCCGTCGGGGCCGATGCCTCCTAAGAAAAATCCGATTCCGCCTTTTTCACGGATTTTAGCTTCGAACTCGGCGCACCACTGGTCAATCATATAGATGGAAATCTGTTGCAGCCTTTCAAGTTCGTTCGTATATTCCCTGTACCTTAGAGAAAGGTCCACCTTGGAGTCGGGGAAAATCTCTTTGTAGCTCTTTCCCTCTGCCAATGGGATATCGTCGGAATTGATCAACAGGGCTTTTTTTGGATCCAAGCCGAAGCCATCGATATAATATTTGTTGACGTAGTGATAGAAGCTGTTGTGCTGGGTGGAGGCGATTGGATAGAACTCATCGATTTGTATAAAGTGCAATCCGCTGAGGACAGGCTTTTTAATATCTTCCAGTCCGTATCGCTCACGTATTTCCAAACCTTTCTGGTTATCCCAGTTATCAAGCAAATACTGCGTCCACTTGATAAAATATTCGGGGGTCTTCCCGGTAGGCAAGCTGATGACCCCGTCAGGGTTTTCTGATACCCATTCCAAAAATCTACATGCAGTGATAAGGCCCAATTTCGGGAAATTGTCAACGGTAAGATAAGGGATCTTGGTACTGATCTTCTCTATCCCGGACTCTTTAAGGAAGGCCGCTTCTGTTTTTGATAAAGGATAATTTGCTAACATAATATTAAAGTAACCTGTTTTGTAATCTATTGTTTGGATTTGACTTGAATCACCTACGACAACCGTTTATCCACTGCCCTGGCTAATGGTTTCTTCGAAGATATGCTCGTTGACTACGGCAATAGCGCCGATCAAGCCCACCTCCTTGCCGAGTTTGGAGAGGCTGATATCGGTTTTCTCACTGAGTTTGGCCATGCTGTAAATATTTAACGCCTGTTGGATCGGCGTCAGGATATAGTTCTTTGCCTCTGCGATCGATCCGCCAAGGATGATCAGTTCGGGATTGAAAAGCTGGATCAAAATGGCGATTCCCCTTCCCAAATCCTGCCCGACCTCAGAAAGGATACTGATGGCCTGCTGATCGCCTGATAGGGCGGCTTCGATCACCCAGGATGGCTCGAGTTCTTCTTTGTCCTTAGCCAATCTGGCGAGGATGGTTTCATCGTTGATGGATACGGCTTCTTTGGCCAACCTCAACAGGGCTGTTCCCGAAGCCACTGTTTCCAGACAACCTCTCTTGCCACAGGAACAATGGATCCCCTTGGCGTCAAAAAGCGGGGAGTGGCTGAATTCTCCAGCGAGCCCGGAGAATCCGCGGTACAACTTCCTATCAATAATAATACCCAGGCCGATCCCCCAATCCACAAAGATCCCCAACACATTTTTGTGTTCTTCATCGGTGCCGAACTTGTATTCTGCCAAAGTCATGGCACGGGCGTCGTTCTCTATATAAACCTTCTTCCCGAACTTTTTCTCCAACTGCTCTTTCAGCGTAGCTTTGCCGGATTTTAAATAAGTATGGTTGATTCCAGCTACGCTTTCTACCAGGCCGGGCATGGTGATGCCGACGGCAATTATTTTTTCTTCAGGCACTTCCGCGTCCTGCATCACTTTGGAGGCAAAACTGTGGATTTTCTCCAAAGTCTGGGGTTCATTGTTCAGCGTGACCTTTAATTGTTGGACAGGTATGACCTTTTCGTTTCTGGTGTTGTAGACAGTCACCCGGGTGGTGAACTTGTCCATGTCCAGGGCGAGTATATAAAAAGAATCCTCTGCCAAACCGTATAGGTCAGGCTTTCTTCCACCTTGAGACTCCCCTCGGCCTTGCTTCACGATAAGCTTCTCAGCCAGCAAATCTCCCAATAACAGACTTACTGTGGGAAGGCTTATTCCGATAATTTGTCCGATATTGTTGGCAGTATTGTTGCCTTGGGTATATAAAAGCTTGATAATTTTGATCTTGTTAAGGTAGTTTTTTCGCTCAACTACACTTTCCATTTGACCAAGAACTGTTTCTGGGTTTACTAAATCCATAAGCGTCTTAATTACGAGATAAATTTACGAAAAAAAATTAGCATTATGTCAACTACTTTATAAAAAAATTTCAAAAACTAAGTGCAATTGTTTTTTTTTGGCCCATTGCCTACCTTCGACCTGCCTATTTTCCCTAGGCATCTAATTTATGGCCGGAAGAAGAAGGTTTCTCAAACATACTTTATTATACGCATCACTGCTTACCCCAGGCTATTCCTTAGCCCGTAATTTAACAACAACAGCTGAAAAAGGACGGTATAAACCGCTATTGCTGGCGACCTGGAATCATGGTATGCCAGCCAATGACAGAGGCTGGGAAGTGCTAACAGCGGGTTCAGGAAATATTGTCGATGCGGTGGAAGAAGGGGTTAAAATTACTGAATCCGATTTGTCCAATCTTTCCGTGGGCCTGCAAGGCCTTCCCGACCGGGAGGGCATCGTCACGCTGGACGCCTCTATTATGAAAGGTGACGGGTCCTGTGGCTCCGTGTCTTTTGTGAGACAGGTGAGGCACCCGATCACTCTGGCCCGAAAGGTCATGGAAAAAACGCCCCATGTGATGTTGAGCGGAGAGGGGGCGAGACAATTCGCCATATCGGAGGGCTTTCCGATGGAAGAGGAAAAATTATCCCCCGCGGCGGACAAGGCTTACCGGGAATGGAAAGTGAATTCGGAGTACAGGCCGGTCATCAATATCGAAAACCACGACACGATAGGGATGATCGGCCTAGGCGAAAACGGCAAGATGGCGGGTTCCTGTACAACCAGTGGCCTGGCTTATAAAATGCACGGCCGGGTAGGGGACAGTCCTATTATAGGTGCGGGATTATATGTGGATGACGAAGTCGGCGCGGCTACGGCTACCGGACTGGGAGAGTCCATCATCCGGATATGCGGGAGTTTTCTAATCGTCGAATTGATGCGACAGGGGCGGAGTCCCCAGGAAGCCTGTGAGGAGGCGGTGAGACGGCTAATAGCTAAAAATAAAAACATACAGGACATACAAGCTGGGTTTTTGGCAATTAATAAGGAGGGAGAATACGGCGCCTATGCGGTGCATCCGGGCTTCAACTATGCCCTACGCCACCGGGGAGAAAAATCATTGGTAGATTCAAAAAGCAAGTTATGATGTCAGCATTTGTATTAGAAACGCCGGTTTATACGCTCGAAGCGGCGCTATTGGCTGCCGAATATGGCGTGGATAGGTTGGAACTTTGTGCGGATTTTGGAGAAGGGGGGACTACTCCGTCTGCCGGCATGCTGTTGCATATCAAGTCGCAGGTGGACATTCCGGTTTTTGTCATGATACGTCCAAGGGGAGGAGATTTTGTGTATAGTGCGGGCGAGCTGGAGGTAATGAAGAAGGATATTTCGCTCTTCAAATCCTTAGGTGCGGATGGCTTTGTGTTTGGCGTATTGGATACGCAAGGGTATGTGGATAAAGAGGCCTGTGCTGTTTTATTAGAGGCGTCGGAGGATCTTCCATGTACCTTTCATAGAGCCATCGATGCCTCTGCGGATCTGGAGAAGTCCCTGGAGGATATCATTGCTGCAGGTTTTGACAGGATACTTACCTCCGGTGGCATGGCGACGGTATCGGCGGGTCTGGAAAACATCAAGAAAATGATGCAATGCGCAGGGAACAGGATCGTTGTCATACCCGGCGGTGGCACCTTGCCTTCCCATATGGACGAATTGGCTGCCACCGGTCATTTGAAAGAGGTACATTCAAGCTGCAAAACGTACCGGGATTCCCTGAGTGAGTTTTTTAATACTGACCTGAAGTTAAGTGAAGGAAATGAGACGGTAGACAAGATCTTGACGGTGGACAAGAAGATCGTTGATGCATTTAAGTACTGGAAGTAAATGTAGCTGCTAGGCAGGTTGAAATTCTTGCCCCAGCTATTGGATTGAAAGTTGCTACGGGTAATTGGCTAACGACGAATAAAATGAAGAAGTGTTCGACCCTATTGCTGGGCTGGCTTTTCTTATCTATCTCCGCCTGCAATCCTCCCTATACAAACAAACGCGGAGAACAAGCTGTGGGTGAAACCGGTGAAGTGGCTCAGATCCCAGCTCCTTCCTGTTACCTATATGCTAGCGATAGGGACACTGTTTACTTGGTGTTGGACCCTCCTGTGGAGGGAAGGGTAACCGGTGAGTTGCGTTACGATTTTTATGAGCGGGACGGAAATATCGGCTTTATAGAAGGGAAGTTGCAGGGGGACACTTTGATCGCAGACTATACTTTTCTGTCAGAGGGAATCATTTCGGTCAGGGAGG
>CAZHZP010000014.1:7009-24501 GCA_964537165.1 uncultured Roseivirgaceae bacterium
ACTTTGATCGCAGACTATACTTTTCTGTCAGAGGGAATCATTTCGGTCAGGGAGGTCGGTTTTCTTTTGGGAGAAGATCAGGTGATGGAAGGGTATGGAGACGTGGAAGAGGTAGATGGCAGGATGGTGTTCTGGCACAAGGACTCTTTGGATTTCAGCAATGGATTGGTAATGCCTGGGATTCCCTGCGGGCAGCTCAGTCGGGTCGACTATATCCGGTTTTTTCCTGACTCGATCGCTGATCGAAGAAATGTGGACCAATAAGCTGTGTTTGCGTAATCGGCCTATTTACATGTATCCTGCCACCTTATAAGCTAGGATACCCACCCATTCCTTCACCAGAATATGCCATCTTAATAAAGCATCGGGGCTGGGCTGGATCAAGGATTTGAAGGTCAGCTGTGGATCGGAAGCGTAATAGTCTACCGGAAAGGTCACGGTGGATATGCCCACTTGATCAAAACAGCCCTTACTACGCTTCATGTGAAAAGCGGAGGTGATCAACAAGGATTCTGACTGCAGGTCAAAACCCTTTGCTTCTAATGTGTTTTTTGTGAACAAGGCGTTCTCCCGGGTGTTGACGGCCTTGTTCTCAATTATAATATCATCCGCCGGGACGCCTGCGATTACCATAAAGTCTGCCAACAGATCCGCTTCGGCATTGGGATTGGTGGGATTCAAACCCTGGCCACCGGTAATCAGAATTTTTTTTATTTTTCCCAATTTGTAGAGTTGCATGGCCTGTGTAGCCCGGTCGGCTCCCTTATTAAAGAAGGTCCGGTCATCTGCGGTCTTGTTTAAATTGGTGACTCCCGTCAGTACGATTCCCAGTTCATATTCCGGCAGGTCACGCATCGGTTTGAATGGAGGTTCCCAAAGGTATACGGCATAGTTGGCCAAATACTGGTTGGAAAAAAAGAGGAGCAGTCCGACGCCCAGCCAAAGCAGCTTTTTCCCTATCCGTTTGGCATAAAGAACCGTTCCCGCTAGCAAAAGAAGGATGACGGCCGTCAGGGGCATTACAAGAAAACTGAGAAACTGGGAAAGGTAGAAAAACATGACGGTGTATTTATTTCGGCAAAGAAAGGAAAAATTTCCATAAATTCGGTTTGTAAACCTTCCGATATGTCCGACAAGCCTTTTATAATTTATAAATCCTCCGCAGGGTCCGGCAAGACTTATACCCTTACGATGGAATACCTCAAAATTGCTCTGGAGCATCCTTTTGCGTTTAAGCACATTCTTGCAGTGACGTTTACCAATAAGGCTACACAAGAAATGAAGGAGCGTATCCTTGAGGTTTTGTGGAGATTAACCCGGCAGGTGGAGCCTGAAGAGACCTTGGACAAGGTCTTATTACAACATTTAAGATTGACTGAGGAGCAATTGAAGGTAAGGGCTTATGAGGTGTTAACGGCTATCCTGCATCATTACGCGGATTTTTCCATCAGTACGATCGACAGTTTTTTTCAACGGGTGGTACGGGCTTTTGCACGTGAAATAGATCTACAGGCCAAATTTGACATTGAACTCGATCAGGTTGCCGTGCTGGAACGCCTGGTGGACCGGTTGATTTACAAAGTGAGCGAAGACCAAAACCTGCACCGTTGGCTGGTGGATTTTGCGGATGAAAGGATCAGGGAGGGAAAATCCTGGGATATCCGTCGGAACATTACGCAGCTGGGCGCGCAGATTTTTCAGGAAGACTTCAAAAAGCACCAATATGAAATCCGGGCGTTTTTAAAGGATCCCCAAAACATTCTTGACTTTCGGTCGAGACTTTTTTCGGAGCGGAAAGCCATCCGTGACAGGATACGGCAGATTAAGGAAAGGGCAGAGGCCATAAAGGGCGAATATGGGCTCAGTTGGACCGATTTTAAGGGCGGAAGCCGTTCTTTTATTTTGTTTTTTGAGCGATTGGACAAGGGGAATACGCTGTTTCCAAGCATCAGTCCGACGTTAGCCAGTTGTCCCGACAACCTTCCAGCTTGGTCCACCCAAAAGGGACCGGTGGCGAAGATCGAACAGGCTTACGAGGCCGGATTGAACGAGCTGTTGAAGGAGGCCTTGTCGGTGGTTCCCCGGTGGAAAACTTTGGAGGAAGTGAGGAGGAATTTTTATGTTTTTGGGATTTTTTCCCGGCTGCTGGAGGAGTTACAGGAATTGAAGGAGGAGGAAAACATCATGCTGATCTCCGATGCCAACGAATTCCTCAAAGAAATAACCGCCGGGACCGATGCCCCCTTTATCTATGAGAAAGTGGGCAGTCAATATAAAAACTTCCTGATTGATGAGTTTCAGGATACCAGTGGCTTCCAATGGGCCAGCTTCTATCCCTTGTTGGATAACTCTTTGGCATCGGGGCACACTAGCCTGATCGTTGGCGATGTGAAACAATCCATTTATAGATGGCGGGGAGGCGACTTGACCTTACTGCTTCGCGAGGTGGAGCAGCAGATAGGCGCCGGGAGGGTTGCGCTAAAAGACCTGGACACCAACTTCCGGAGCCTGCCCTTAGTAGTTAATTTCAACAATGCGTTATTCGAGCGCTTGGCACTTGGGATAAAGGATGCTGCCAAAGACAAATTCGAGGTGGACGATATCCTGCTTGCCGCCATCGAAGGAGCCTACTTACAGGTAAGGCAAAAGGTGTCCCCGCATAAGCAGCAATCGGCATTTCAAGGCAAAGTGAGATTCGAATTCCTTCAGAACGAAGAGGAGCTAAAAGTAGCTGAACAAGCCATGCAGAAGTTGCCTGAGATGGTTCAGGTGCTACAGGATCAAGGTTACTCGCTCCGGGATATGGCGGTCTTGGTAAGAACCAAGGCTGAGGGGCAGCTGGTGGCTGAAACGCTTATGGATTATGCGACGGCTCATCCGGATGATGGTTACCGCTATGAGGTGCTGTCGGGTGAGGCCATGTTTCTGCATAAGGCCTCCAGTGTTAAATGTCTTGTCGCTACCTTGGACTACCTGTTGCATCCAGATGATGATATGTCCGCCAGGGCCATGTGGTACAACAGGGAAGTGGTCCGGGGCGGCAGTGCCCATCACGGGCTTTTTGACAAACACCATATTGCTGAACAAATTATAGCTGATGTAAAAGCCTTTGAGGAGAGTAAGGCTGATTTGGTTCAGCTGCCCTTATTTGAACTGGTGGAAGAACTGGTGGAACGGTTTGGGCTTAACATACTGGGAAGGGAGCGTGCCTATATTGCCGGGTTCAAGGAGGCGGTATTTGATTATGTATCCAAAAACAAGTCCGATTTGGGGGGATTTCTGGAATGGTGGGAGCTGAAGAAAGACACGAGAACCGTTAAAGTTCCCGAAAGCCATGATGCCATCAGGATCATGACCATCCACAAATCCAAAGGACTTCAGTTTAAGGCGGTACTGATGCCCTTTATGGATTGGGACATCGTCAGTTCCAGGGGAGTGATTTGGTCTGCCTATGAGGAAAGTGAATCCTCACAATTGATCGTACCGCTCAGCCTTACCGCCGCTTTAGCCCAAACCTCTTTTGCCGACCGCTACAAGCAAGAAGTCATGATGGCATATCTCGACTCGCTCAACATGATTTATGTAGCGCTGACCCGGGCAGAGGAAGTGATCTGGGCTTTAGGCGAAGTCTATTCCTCTAAAGGCGATGGGGCATTGAATAAGCTTTCTTATAACATCCACCAGGCAATTCTTTCTGCCCGGGGACAAAATGAGCAACTGGGTTTGAGTAATTTCTATGACCCGGAGTCAATGGTGTTGGATATCGGGGATTGGCCAGACGTAAAAGAGGCATCCGCTATGCCGCCCCGGCTTCCGGAATTGTCCTGGTCTTATCGTAAATGGTCGAGCTTATTGGAAGTGAAAAAATATCCAGAGGGTTTGTCCGAAGAGATGGCGGCCCTACAGGCCAGACGAAATTACGGTGTGGTGATCCACCGGATATTAGAGAAGTTAAAAAATACAGAGGATCTAGAGGCTTTACTTCAGGAGGCGTACTTTGAAGGGCGCCTCGATTTGAACGAGGTTCAAGAAGTAAATGCTTTGTTGACCCAGCTGTTGGAGAAACCAAAAATGAAGGAGTGGTTTGCCACGAATGCGCAGGTTCTCACCGAACAGGCTATAATTTTGCCGGGAGGTGCCACCAAAAGGCCGGACAGGATCCTGGTGACGGAACGAACGGCCGTGGTAATAGATTTTAAGACCGGTGGGGAAAAAGAAAGCCACCAAAACCAGGTCAGGGAATACGTCGGCCTGGTTAGCACCCTTACGCATAAACCTACGGAAGGGTACTTGGTTTATATCGACACAGGAATGATCAAAAACATTGTCAGTGACTCTTCCCAATATCAATTAGAATTCTAAGAGAACAATATGCGAAGTTTTTTAAAAATTACTGCCGAAGAAATACTGGCGGACTATCGGGCGCTTGATCAACTCGTGTTGGTGTTACCCAATAGGCGGGCGGGACTTTTTTTGGGCAGGCATCTGGGGAGGTTGATCAGCACGCCCCAGTGGATGCCCCAGATCAAAACCATCGAAGATGTTTTTTATGGCCTGGCCGGGCAAAAACCGACGGATCAGTTGACTTTGATTTTTGAGCTGTACAAAGTTTATAGCTCATTGCACGCCTCACCCGAGCCCTTCGACCGTTTTTACTACTGGGGAGAGATGATCCTGAAAGATTTCAACGATCTGGATAGCTTTATGGTCGATGCCACGAAGCTTTATCACCAACTGGAAGAAGTTAAAGAGTTTGAAAACGACCTTACCTATTTGACTGATGGTCAGATCGAGTTGATCCAGCAGTTCTGGAAATCTTTTGAAGTAAAAGACAAGGCGCAGCAGGACAGGTTTCTGAAGTTTTGGAAGCAGCTCCGACCTTTGTATCAGGAATTCCGGGCAAATTTGCTGGTATCTGGCCACTCCTACTCAGGAATGTTGTACAGGCAGGTGGCCGACAAGCTTCACAAGATTGAAAGGCCAGAGTCAAAGTATATTTTTATCGGTTTTAATGCCTTCTCTGCTACAGAAGAGAGATTGATTAAGCATTATATCTCAGAATTTGGAGCGGATATTAAATGGGATGTGGATGCCTATTATATGGAAGATGTTCGGCAGGAAGCCGGGATGTTTTTCAGGCAGTACAGGAGGGATAAGATCTTTGGCCCTACCTTTCCCCCAAACCTGGAGAACCGGGTCGAGGAACAAAAGGCTATCATAAAGGTCCATGCGGTCCCCTTGAAGGTCACCCAGGCAAATCTTGTAGGAAAGATTATAGAGGCTACCGGAGAAGCGGAAGCGTTAGAAGAAACGGTTATCATTCTGCCCGAAGAGCAATTGTTGTTTCCGGTGTTACATGGCTTGCCTCCTGCCATTGACAAGGTAAATGTGACCATGGGTTATCCCGTGAAGAACGCTCCGGCCTACAGTTTCCTTGAATCCTTGCTAGAGCTGCAGCGATATGTGAGCACCAAGGAAGGACACGTGGGGTTTTATCACAAGCCCGTCAGAGGGATTTTATCCTCGAACTATTTCAGGTCATGGAACAATGACTTTGTAACCTCTCTATTACGGCACATCGAAGAAACCAACCAGGTGTATATCAGCGCGGAAAGTTTGGCGGCAGGAGGGGAGTTCTCCCGGCTGGTTTTTGACAAGGTGGAGGCTGATGGGCTTTTTCCTTACCTGAAAAAAGTAATCAAAGCCCTTGTCCATCAACTGGACCTGCCGGAGCTGCAGCAAAGCTATTTGTATCAATGTTATAAGCAACTGACCCGTCTGGATGAGCTTTTTCAGAAGGAGGCGAGGTTTTCGGTCGGTTTGGACTTCTATATGCGGCTTTTCAAGCAAGTGTTCAGGGAGGTTCGATTGCCTTTTGAGGGAGAACCGTTGGAAGGCCTGCAAATAATGGGGGTGTTGGAGACCAGAAATCTTGATTTTAAACGGGTCATCATCTGCAACATGAACGAGGGCAATTTCCCGCCCGCATCAAGCATGAACTCGATGGTGCCTTTCAATTTGAGACGGGCTTTTGGCCTGCCTGTCCAAGAGCAGAATGATGCCATATATGCCTATACTTTTTATCGGTTGCTTCATTGTGCCGAAGAGGTCCATCTGATTTATTCCACGGAATCTGATGAAGGGAAGGCAGGAGAAAGAAGCCGCTACATCCACCAGCTGGCTTTGGAGAGCGGCTTGGAAGTAACAGAACAGACCGTATATGTGCCGGTGGATCTTCAGCCTTCCCAGCCCATCGTCATTCCAAAAGATGAGAACATACTGCGCATCTTGTCCAAGTATGAAATTGATGCCCGAAAGGAAAAGCAGCACAGGCTGTCACCGTCGGCCATCAATGTCTGGCTGGACTGCCGGTTAAAGTTCTACTTCCAATATGTGGTGGAAATCCGCGAACGGGAGGAGGTACAGGAAAAGATAGATCCGGCAGTTTTCGGCAACCTTGCGCATTACAGTTTGGAGTATTTATACAACGGTTTCAACAGGCGCAAAGGGAGGTTTTATATCCAACCGGAGGATTTCGACGATCTGAGGGAAAACTGGGTGTCTCCTGCGGTAGACTTGGCTATCCGAAAGCATTTTTCGTTAACCGATCATGAGGAGGTTACGCTGTCGGGTCAGCTCGTCATAGCCAGGGATGTACTGCAACGGTATATCAAGAGATTATTAGAAGTGGATAAGTCTTATGCACCTTTTGAGATTATTTCTATAGAGGGGAGTAACGACTACACAGCGGATATTAGTCTGGAACTCCCGGACGGGAAAAAGAAGGTAGGTTTAAAAGGAATAATTGATAGGGTCGATAGGGTGGGGGATACCATCCGGCTGGTTGACTACAAGTCAGGATCCGATAAGAAGGGCTTCCCGGATATCCCCTCTTTGTTTGATAGGGACAACAAGCAACGTAACAAAGCCGCCATGCAGACGATGATGTATGGCCTGCTCTACAAAGCAAGTTACGGAGCTAAGCTCAGCAGCCCTCTCAAACCTGCGGTGTTCAATCTGAAGGATATTTTCAATGAAGAATTTAACCCCTATCTAATCATGGGGACAAGGACTTCCAAAGAAGAAATCGGCAGCTATCAGGAGCACGAGTCAGAATTTTTGGACGCGTTGGGGAGCTGTTTGGGCGAAATCTTTCATCCGGATATCCCTTTTGATCAAACAGCAGATGATACCAAGTGTGTCAACTGCCCATACAACGCCATTTGTGCCTATCGGTAATCATAATTATAATAAGCTTCAAGCTAATTACGATAAGTCACTGATCAAAAATCAGTTAGCCAATATTTAGCCGACCCTAAATTAGGGTTGTCTAAATAATTTAAACAAGGCTAAATTATAGGTATGGCTGATTTTTAGCATATGATCGCTTATATTTACCGCATTCCATGAGAAACTGCTATTTTATTAGTTTATGAATCCCGCACATAAGATCGCTTTAATCTACATTCTGATAGGCGGAAGCTGGTTCGTTTTTTCGTCTGTCTATCTCGATGAGATCATGCACTGGTTGGGCTTGGACAATACGCTCGTGTTGGAGTTGATCAAAGCGTTATTTTTTGTTCTCATTTCGGGGATTTTAATCTACATTTTGGTAGGCAGGTCTTTCCGTTTCGAAAAGCAGCTGGAGGAAGTTTACCGGGTTTTCTTTGAACGGATCCCCAACTGGATATTCGTTTTGTCTTTAGGTGACCAAAGGATTTTAACGGCTAATAAAGCCGCTCTTGAGCATTTTGACATTGCGGAAACCGACTTTGGTGAGAAGTATTTCAATTCCTTCTTCGAGGACTATAAGAATCTGTCGAAGAACCGGGCAAACCAAAACCGGATTATCCGGAACCTCATCATGATTGATAAGAACTATGATGCCAGGCATGTGGATATTTATAGTATGCCTTTTGTCTATAAGGGAGCTGACTGTATAATGGCTCTTGCCGTGGACAATACCGAGATCCACCGGTCGCTGCTAGAGAATATGCGCCTAAACGAATCTTTGACACTCCAGAATCAACAATTACGGGACTTTTCCTTTATCAATTCGCACCACATAAGAAGCCATCTCGCCAATATTCTGGGTATTATGGGGCTGTCCAATGAGCGGGAAAATCTACCGCTGGAGGTGATGAAGATGCTGAAGGAGTCGGCAGATAAGCTTGATATCGAAGTTCGGAAAGTGAATAAGCTGTTAAAGGAAAACGACAGTTTTATGAAAAACGATTCCCAGTACCCCGCAGATAGCGAGAGCCTGCAAAGGGTAGTGGTATTCGTGGACGATGACAAAGTACAACACATGATCAACAAAAGGATCCTCTTGAAAATAGACCCTACACTCAAACTGATTTTTTTCGAGAGTCCAAGTATGGCATTGGAATGGCTGACTAACAACATGGCGGACATCCTGCTGCTCGATATCAACATGCCGGAAATGAAGGGCTGGGAGTTGCTGGATGAGATGGAAAGGATGGGAATCAGCATAGAAGTAAAGATGCTTACTTCATCCATGGCGCCGGAAGATATTGAAGAGAGTAAAAACCACAGGATGGTCAGCGGGTTTTTGAACAAACCCTTGAAAGAAGAGGAAGTAAAGGATTTTATTAATTTTAATTAACGGTATTCACTAGGCAACAATAACTTAAAATTGTTAGCTTCACGTTTTTATTTTATTGGTTTATGTCAGAAAAAACAACGAAAAACAATATTTATCTCGCTCCGAAGACAGACCGATTTTTTACGGGTCTTGCCGATGCTTTCAGGTTTGTTAAGAGGTTTTTCGTAGAAGTCTGGTTACCTCCCTATGAATTCCGGGAAGTGATTAGACAATGCTATCAGATCGGTTACAATTCTCTGCCATTGATCTCGCTGACGGGTTTTATCGTGGGGATTGTCTTTACCAACCAGTCCCGCCCCTCTTTGGCTGAATTTGGGGCGTCTTCCTGGCTCCCCGCATTGATTGCGATAGCCATAGTAAGGGCCATGGGGCCGTTAGTGACCGCACTCATTGCTGCCGGGAAGGTGGGATCGAGCATAGGGGCTGAACTTGGGTCAATGAAAGTGACCGAACAAATCGATGCTATGGAAGTCTCCGCCACCAATCCCTTCAAGTATCTAGTGGTGACAAGGGTGCTGGCTACCACCTTTATGATTCCGATATTGGTGATGTACACGGATTTCGTAGGTTTGATGGGGTCTTTTCTGAATGTCAACGCGAATGAAAAAGTAAGTCTCACCACCTTTTTTGTCCAGGTATTTGATGCCCTGACCTTTTTGGACATTATTTCCTCCGTATTGAAATCCATCCTCTTCGGGTTTACGATTGGGATTGTAGGCTGTTACAAAGGCTGGAATTCCCCTAAAGGCACGGAGGGAGTAGGCCGGGCAGCCAATGCATCGGTAGTAATGGCCATGTTCTTGATCTTTATCGAAGAATTACTCGTATTACAGATTGTCAACTTTTTTAGATTGCCTTAGTATGGAAGAAAAAGTAATAGAAATCCGCGGACTAAAAAAGTCTTTTGGAGATAACCAAGTATTGCGGGGTGTTGACCTGGATTTACACAAAGGCGAAAATGTTGTGGTATTGGGTAAATCCGGCACCGGAAAGTCGGTTTTGATTAAAATCGTCGTGGGTTTGCTCACCCAGGATGAAGGTTCTATGGTTGTTCTTGGCAGGGAGGTCAAAGATCTAAAGCCCAAAGCGTTAAATGCTCTGAGGCTGAAAATTGGTTTTTCTTTCCAGGCCAGTGCCTTATACGACAGCATGACGGTAAGGGAAAATCTGGAATTTCCCTTAGAACGAAATGTCAAGAACCTCACCAAAGCTGAAAGAAATAAGGAAATCGAACAAGTATTGGATTCGGTAGGATTACTACAGGCCATCAACCAAATGCCTGCTGAACTGTCCGGCGGTCAAAAAAAGCGAATCGGTATTGCCCGGACACTGATTCTCAGGCCGGAAATCATGCTGTACGATGAGCCCACAGCCGGGTTGGATCCCATCACCTGCATTGAAATCAATAACTTAATCAACCAGGTTAAAGAAACCTACAATACCTCTTCCATCATTATCACCCACGACCTGACCTGTGCGAAGGAAACAGGCGACCGTGTGGCAGTGTTGTTGGACGGCGTATTTGGGGCAGAAGGGAATTTTGAAGATGTGTTCGAGGATGCATCTGATGAGAGAGTGAGATTGTTTTATGACTATAACTTCATTACACAATGAAAAATGATAATAAGAAAACAGTAATAGTAGGCATTTTTGTACTTATCGGCATCATTATCCTGGTGGCAGGCATCCTCACGTTGGGTAGTGCCCAAAAAGCCTTTGTCAAGAGTTTCAGTGTCAAAGCTGTATTTGATGATATCGGAGGACTTCAGACGGGCAATAATGTCTGGTATTCGGGGGTAAAAATCGGTACGGTCAGAAAAATCAATTTTTATGGAGATGCCCAGGTTGAAATTGAAATGAATATCGAAGCCGCGGTCCAGGATTTTATCCGTAAGGATTCCAAAGCGACTATAAGTTCTGACGGTCTTATCGGGAATAAGATTATCGTGATCTATGGGGGTACCAGTGAGGCGCCCCGGATAGAAAATGAAGACCGCCTGGAAGCGGTCATGCCTCTGGATACGGATAAAATGATGGAGACCTTGCAGGAAAACAACAATAACCTGGTGTCCATTACCAATGATCTGAAGGTGCTTACGGGAAGGATTGCCAACGGTGAAGGGATAGTCGGGGCGGTGTTAACGGACAGTGTGCTCGTAGATAACTTTAGGTCAATTATGGCAAACCTGGAAAGAACAGCCGCCCACAGTAACCGGTTGACCGCCGATCTCACCAAATTCTCTTCAAATTTGAACAAAGAAGGAACATTAATAGATGAGCTGTTAAACGATACCACCACCTTCTCGAATCTTAGAAATACAGCCGAAAACCTGGAAAGCACATCCGAGGAGGCCAGTGAAGCCGCTGAAAATTTCCGTCTGGCCAGTGAGCAATTAAAGGTGTCCGACAACGCGGCGGGGATGATACTGAATGACAGCGAATTTGCCTCCTACCTCAAAGGTACCATGAGCGGGTTGGATACGGGCACCACCAGGCTGAACGAAAGTCTGGAGGCCCTTAGGTATCATTGGTTATTTAGAGGCGCCTTTAGGAAAAAAGACAAAGCGGAGCGCAAAGCCCGGGAAGCTGCAGCCGAAGCAGAGCTAGATCAAACTGATAATTGATAAGATAGCGGCAACCGTCCGTTATTGAACGACGGTCAAGTCCATGATGGGCCAATAAGTTTAGCCGGCTCGCTGTTTGAACGGGGCTGCCTTAATCTAAATCTTAAGGAATTAAAGTACCCTGAAAGGGGTTGTTTGATTATAATCTTTTCTCTAACCTTCTAAACCATTCAATATGTCACAGGATTTATTTAATATAAAGAGGCAGTTGCAGACCTCACAGGGAAGCCTTGATTATTGGAGTTTGACTGAGCTTCAAAAACAGGGATATGGAATAGAGAAACTTCCATTCTCTATCCGGATTCTTCTGGAAAACGTTTTGCGGAACTTCGATGATTTTGCCGTCACCAGGGAAAATGTGGAAACACTGCTCAACTGGAGTCCTGAAGCCTCTGATAAAGATATCCCCTATAAGCCTGCGCGGGTATTGATGCAGGACTTTACGGGCGTTCCCGCAGTGGTTGATATTGCGTCGCTTCGGGCAGAAGCTGTGAGAAAAGGTAAGGATGCAGACAAGATTAACCCTCTCATTCCGGTGGACCTTGTAGTAGACCACTCCGTTCAGGTTGATTATTTCGGAACCAATTATTCCTACACCAAGAATGTGGATATGGAATATGAGCGGAACGGCGAACGCTACAAATTTTTGAAATGGGCCCAGAATTCTTTTGATAACTTCTCAGTAGTGCCTCCCGGGATGGGAATATGCCACCAGGTTAACCTCGAATACCTGGCACAGGGTGCCATCGCCCGCGACGGAATGGTTTTCCCCGACACCTTGGTAGGAACGGATTCCCACACCCCCATGGTCAACGGTATCGGCGTTATCGGCTGGGGAGTAGGGGGAATTGAAGCAGAAGCAGCCATCTTAGGACAACCGATCTATTTTATCATGCCCGAAGTGGTGGGACTGAAATTAACCGGCAAACTCCCATTGGGCACCACGGCCACGGATATGGTTTTGACCATTACCGAGTTGTTAAGGAGACATGGCGTGGTAGGCAAGTTTGTGGAGGTGTTTGGTTCCGGCCTGGATCATCTTACCGTACCCGACAGGGCGACCATTGCCAATATGTCGCCTGAATTCGGCTGTACCGTGACCTATTTCCCGATTGATGACAGAACCCTATACTACATGTCCCAAACCAACCGTTCTGCCGAGCAGATCAAATTGGTGGAAGATTATGCGAAGGCCAATATGCTGTGGAGGCAGGACGAGGACAAGATCAATTATACCCGGGTAATTGAACTGGATTTAAGCACCGTAGAGCCCACCGTATCTGGTCCCAAACGGCCCCAAGACAAAATCCTCTTGAAGGATTTCAAAAATAAATTCGGCGAGTTGCTGGAGGAAGTGCATGGCAGAAAGTATACGCCATTCGATAAAAGGGACAAAAGCCGCTGGTTTGCCGAAGGGGGAAGAAACGTACCCAAGTCGGACAAGCTTTCGCAGTCGGAATTGGAGGTCGAGGTAGAAACCAAAACCAAACAAGGTCTTAAAACCGTGGTGGTTACCCTTAATAACGAGCGTTTTGAACTTCACGACGGCTCTATCGTCATTGCCTCCATTACTTCTTGTACCAATACCTCCAACCCAAGCGTGATGCTAGGCGCAGGCCTGGTGGCCCGGAAAGCACGAGAAAGGGGTTTGAATACCAAACCCTGGGTGAAGACTTCTCTTGCACCAGGCTCAAAAGTAGTGACGGACTACTTGACCAATGCGGGATTGCTGGATGATCTTGAGTCTTTGAAATTCCACGTGGTGGGCTATGGCTGTGCGTCCTGTATCGGCAACTCCGGTCCCTTGCCTCCACATATCGCCATGGCAGTGGATGATAACGATTTGATCGTTGCTTCGGTACTGTCGGGCAACCGGAACTTTGAAGCCCGGATTCATCCCCAGGTAAAGATGAATTACTTGATGTCCCCGATGCTGGTGGTGGCTTATGCTTTGGCGGGAAGGGTAGATATTGACCTGGTCAATGAACCATTAGGGCACGATCCTAACCTGGAGCCAGTGTATCTAAAAGATATCTGGCCAAGCACTGAGGAGATTGCTGAAGTAATGAAACAGGTACTCTCTCCCGATGATTATAGCAAAAACTACGGCGAAATATTTGAAGGAAACGAGCAATGGAAAGCCCTTGAAGCTCCTCTGGATAAAGTTTACCAATGGTCAAGTGATTCGACTTATATTAAAGAGGTTCCGTTTTTTGATGGAATTTCTGCGGAAGCACCCGCTCCCCAAGATGTGGCCGGCGCCAAGGTGTTGCTGAAACTGGGTGATTTTATCACGACTGACCATATTTCTCCCGCAGGGGCTTTTTCTGAAAATTCCCCAGCGGGACAATACCTGATCAACAGAGGAGTCGAGAAGAAATTCTTTAACTCTTATGGTTCTCGCAGAGGAAATGATGAAGTCATGGTCAGGGGCACCTTTGCCAACGTTCGGATAAAAAACGAATTGGCTACCAAAGAAGGTGGTTATACTACCCATATCCCCTCGGACGAAGAAATGACGGTATATGCCGCCTCGCAAAAATATCAGCAGGAAGATATCCCTTTAGTGGTATTGGCAGGCAAAGAATACGGCAGCGGTTCTTCCCGTGACTGGGCGGCTAAAGGGACTTTCCTCCTGGGCATCAAAGCGGTTTTGGCCGAAAGCTACGAGCGGATCCACAGAAGCAACCTGGTAGGCATGGGTGTGATGCCGTTGCAATACCTTCCTGAACAAACCGCGGCAAGCCTGGGATTGACCGGAGCGGAAACCATTAGCATCAAAGGTATCTCGGAAGGGCTTCATCCTTTGAAAAGGCTACAGGTAGAAGCCGTCAAAGAAGACGGGGCGATCATCAGCTTCGAAGTAACAGCCCGGCTCGACTCTGCCATAGAGGTAGAATATTACCGACACGGCGGGATTTTGAATTACGTGTTAAGGCAGTTTTTGAAGCAGGATTAAACTGTCTGTCCGATAAAAAAGCCCCATTCTTTAAAAGAGGGGCTTTTTTATAGGCTGAGAAATAATGCTAAACACTAAATCGGTTCTTTATACAATCTTTTTAAAAGAAGGTCTTCAATCTCTTTTGAAGCGTTCCAGGGATTAAATGAATTCTGTAGATTAAGCCAAAATTCAGGGCTGGTGTCAAAAGCTTCGGAGAGGCGAATAGCCGTTAGAGGACTTATAGCGACAGTGCCCATCCAAAATCACGAACAAATCTCTCCCGCCACGCCTAAAGCGTCAGCCGCTTCTGAAGTATTAAGTTTCAATGGAACCAAATAGGGCTTCTTTCAAAACTAGCCCCGGATGTGGGGATCAATCATCGCCATAACTTCTTTGTTTAATAATAGTCAATAATGTAGGCATTACCGTTGGAAAAGCGGAAGACTAATCTATAGTTTCCGCTTACGTTGATATTGTAAAAAACCGTTGTAGGAACCTTTTAATTGATGTAATCCAGATCCAGGAAACCTCAAATCTTTTAAAACAACAGCATTACGGAGTCTTGCCGTTTCTATCGAAATGCACCCCTAAGGTTTATGTCCCTTTATCCAAAAAAAGAAATTGCAAATTTGCAACCTACTAACTTTGAATAAATATGGTGGTTATCTTTCGTTGTTTATTTGAATCTTCTTTTTTTTCGGACTGTCCTCATATCCGTCACTTGATCGATTAATTTGTACAGTCTCTAGTTCAATCCCACTTATTTTGGCAGCAATAGTGGAATAGGAACTCCAGAAAGAACCATAAATTTTTGAGGTTTTTGACAGTAAATACAAGTCAACGACTGCATCCCTTATTCCTTCCAGACTGTCCCTTCCAAAAGTTTTAGAATAAGTCACCATATTTTTTCCGTACTTTTTTTGTAAGAAGCTCTCTATTTGCGGATCGTCCGTTGCTAAAAAAAAATACACATTATTTTGGTATTTGTTGAGATAGTATTCAATTTTTTGCTCGAACAAAATCCTTGGGCTATTTTCTATGGATCTTTTATGGTCGGTCCTCCGGATATGCATGCCTATCATTGTTCCATTAAAATATTTCAACTTTTCCTCTATAATATTCCTGATCCTGATTGTGGGAACAAAGGACCTTAAACCTTCAGAATCGTCGGTAATGGATCCACCAGTATTGATAAAGATAGTTTTGTGTTCTTTGCAAATGCTTTTTATATGATCATACCCTTTCCTGGTATCAATATCAAATATCAAATAGTCCACCTTGATTATTTTTTTGACAAAATTGTTGTAAAGCCGGACAAGAGGACCAATCAAAAATAATTTCCTGCCAGTTAACCTGTACCGGGTTATTAGGAATTTATATTTTGGATAGGAGTCCAGCAAGGTAAAATGAGGATTTGGCTCAAATAAATCTCTGTAGTGGGCCTTCAATCCCTTATCTGGTTCCCAGATTACAAATAGTCTTGCATCCAATTCATTTTTTAGGTGAATATAGGACGAAATTGCCCGCATTCTGTTCCCTAGCCCGGCCCTTGGCTTCAAAATCAGTTTTATTTTGTCCATGAATAGCTGGATTTTTTTGTTTTTTGGAGCAGATGTAATAACAAATATGTAAAATTTTCTCCAAAAAAAGCTATATTATTCAAAGCAGTTAAGTTTCAAATAACTTTTTTGTATTATAATTTTATCGGTCACAATATAGAAATTAAAGCTTCCAGCCCCAAAATTATTTTGATTTTGAAGTCCATGAGTCCCAATAGATATTCAAAACCAAAATGTCAACCTGGCAATTGAAGCATATCCACTTCATTTCTTTAGATTGGTCCAATGATACCTTCAATTACTGGTTCAGGAAATTTGATCTAAAAATGCGCTATATGCGAATTCCGCTTCCATATTTTATTGCCCAACATATTCCGCTATTTTTGTGGACTAAATTTTAAAACAAGATCCGATGAAAAATATCAACCCTACAGGGACCCAGGCTTGGCAGAAATTAGCGAAAATTAGCCAGGACAGTAAGGAAGTTACCTTGAAGCAACTTTTTGAAAATCCCAAGAGGTTTGACCAGTACTCAATCCGCTGGAAAGATATCCTGGTGGATTTTTCCAAAAACAGAATAGATGAAGAAACATTGGCCGCACTTTTAGCCCTTGCCGAGGAGATTGGACTGAAAGAGGGTGTTGAAGCCATGTTTACAGGCCAGCCGATCAATCAAACCGAAGACAGGGCTGTCTTACATACCGCATTGAGAAACCGCAGCAATAGCCCCGTGATGGTGGATGGAAAGGATGTGATGCCGGAGGTTAATCAAGTCCTGGCGCAGATGAAGCAATTCTGCCAGGACATCGCCAACGGCGACTGGAAGGGCTATACGGGCAAGCCCATTCGTTCTTTGGTCAATATAGGAATCGGTGGCAGCGACCTGGGGCCGGTGATGGTGACAGAAGCTTTAAAGCCTTATCAAAACAAGGACCTGGAGATCCATTTCGTATCCAATGTGGATGGTACGCACATTGCGGAGACGTTGAAGGACTTTGATCCCGAAACCACGCTCTTTTTTATCGCCTCCAAGACCTTTACTACCCAAGAAACCATGACCAACGCCCATTCGGCCAGAAGGTGGTTCCTGGATCATGCGCAGGATGAGTCCGCTGTGGCCAGACATTTTGTGGCGCTGTCCACCAATGCAAAGGCAGTAGCTGAGTTTGGGATCGATACGAAGAATATGTTCGTATTCTGGGACTGGGTAGGGGGCAGGTATTCTCTCTGGTCTGCCATCGGTTTGCCGATCGCCTGCGCCATCGGATTCGATAATTTTGAGAAATTACTGGAAGGGGCACATGCCATGGACAGGCACTTCAGGGAAACGGAATTTGAAAAGAACATCCCGGTGATTTTGGCATTGATCGGGATATGGAATACCAACTTCCTCGGCGCGGCTTCTGAGGCCATCTTACCTTATGACCAATATTTGCACCGCTTCGCCGCCTATTTCCAACAGGGAAATATGGAAAGCAATGGAAAGTATGTTAGCAGAACGGGGGAAAAGGTAGACTACACTACCGGCCCGATCATCTGGGGAGAGCCGGGCACTAACGGTCAGCACGCATTTTATCAACTGATCCACCAGGGGACACAGCTTATTCCTTGTGATTTTATCGCCCCGGCCATTTCCCACAACCCGGTGGGTGACCACCATGTGAAGCTGCTTTCTAACTTCTTTGCCCAGACAGAGGCCTTGATGAACGGCAAATCCCTGGAGGAAGTAGAAGCCGAAATGG
>CAZHZP010000015.1:0-23908 GCA_964537165.1 uncultured Roseivirgaceae bacterium
CTTCAAATGAAGTGGCGATTAATTGGAATGCCCCTTTTGCTTATTTAGCGAATGCGTTGGAGGCCACTCTAAGGGGACGTTAAGGCCGGCTGTAACAGAAAATGGTCAAAAAGCCATTCGTCCGCGGAGCGATTATGGCACAAATTCTGAATGTTTGTGCTTGCTAAGATGAATTGGAGCTCAATGAACAGGTATTTTTTGACAGGAGGCGGGCCGATCAGCGCCCTAATTGAAGCCATTGATTGGGAAAAAAATCCGTTAGGACCTATGGAGGATTGGCCTGATAACCTGAAGGCCTCCCTAAGCCTTTGTCTGAACTCACCTTTCCCCATGCTGATTTGTTGGGGACCGGAGATGATTATGCTCTATAACGAAGGTTATGCGGATTATTTAAATGATCCCTACGCGGCCTTGGGTCGGCCAGCCAGAGAAATTTGGAAAGATATCTGGGAGACCATTGGTCCGCTACTAAGAGGAGTAAGGGCAACGGGGGATCCTATCTTGCTAAAAGACCAGCTGTTTTATCTGGAAAGAAAGGGGCTTAAGGAAGAGCGGTATTTTACTTTTTCTCACAGTCCTCTTAGAGATCATGAAAAGATAACCGGCATCTTAACCACCATTCATGAGACTACTGAGAAGGTGGTAAATGAACGTCTGGCAAAATTGGAGCAGGACACAATGGAACGCATTCTGAGCCAGGCTCCGGCCGCTGTGTGTGTACTCGACGGCCCTGATTTGGTTTTGGAGCGGTTCAACGAAAATTACCAACAACTTTTCCCCGGAAGAGAGTTGTTGGGCAAGCCCTTGTTAATCGCCCTTCCAGAGCTAAAAAATACACCTATCCACAACATGATGCTGGAGGTTTTTCGGCATGGGAAAACATTCGAAGGTATAGAAACCTTAGTTCCCCTTTCCAGATTTGAGGATGGCCCTATAGAAGACTTGTATTTTAACTTTATCTGCCAAGCCAGACTGGATGTGCAGAAGAAAGTTGACGGCATTATTGTTTTTGCCTTTGAGGTGACGGACTTTATCAATGCGCGGGACAGGGCCGAAAAACTTGCTTTACAGGTGGAGCAACATGCAAAGGTGTTTGATGTGACGCTTACTGCCATTCAGGATATGGTTTATACCTTTGATGTCGATGGGAGGTTTACCTACAGCAATTACCCCCTTCTGAGCTTATTGGGGATCAGCTTGGATCAAATCATTGGGAAGAGCTTTCACGACCTACCTTACCCCCACGAGCTTGCTACTAGACTCCAATCACAAATAGCAGCGGTAATTGAAACAGGAAAGCCTGTTACGGATCAGACTATTTTCACAAGCCCAAGGGGGAAAGTGGGATATTTTGAATACATCTTTAACCCTATTTTTGATGATGATGGAAAAGTAGTGTCGGTAGCGGGTTCAACTAGAGACATCAGCGAGCATAAAAGATCCGAAGAGGCCATCAGGATCAAAAATGAGGAACTTATCCATTTGAACAACCAGTTGATGCGGGTCAATTCTGACCTGGACAATTTTATTTATACCGCTTCCCATGATCTTAAATCGCCCATCACTAATATTGAAGGATTGGTCAATGCCTTACAGGAGCTTTTGTCCTCAGAGGCCACAAAACACCCGAGAGTAGATCAATTGCTGGCCATGATCCAGGCTTCTATAGAGAGGTTCAATAGGACGATCAATGACCTCTCCGATATCACCAAACTCCAAAGGTTAAATGATGAGGAAGCCTCCGCTGTTGACCTGCGAGCCATTATTGAGGGGATTAAAATGGATTTGTCTTTTTTGGTACACGAATCGAAAGGGCAGATCCAGTTGGCATTAAACGGGATTAAGTATCTCAGTTTTCCTCCCAAAAATTTGAGGAGTATCTTCTATAACCTGATTTCGAATAGCCTCAAATACAGGTCACCGGAGAGGGATCCTATCATCATCATCTCCGCAGAAGAAGATCCTAAATTTATCATCATCACGTTGAAAGACAATGGAATGGGGATGGACCTGACCCGAGGGCCTTCCATTTTTGGAATGTTCCAACGCTTACACAACCATGTGGACGGTACGGGGATAGGCCTTTACATCGTTAAAAAGATCATGGACAATTCTGAGGGAAAGATTGAAGTGGAGAGCCGTGTAGATGTGGGTTCCACTTTCAGGTTGTTTTTTAAGAAACCACGGAACAGAAACCCCGTGTTGCCCGGTTGAGAGTCGACAGGTTAATTGTTTTTGTTCCAGTAGATCTTCAGGTTGTTGGTAGCCCTGCCTGACGCTATAATGTCCAGGCGTCCGTCGCCGTCCAGGTCTGCCAGCACCAGGTCTTCACAGGCCATGCCGTTGTCATCAATCCAGTATTCTTCCCATTTGGTGTTCCCGGGATTTTGGGACACGAAAATCTTCACACCGACCTTGCCGTTTTGATCAGGGTTCCGCCATCCTGCGATTATTTGATCTGTCCCGGAATTTAATAAATCCCCTGCGGCCAATGCATGCCCTTGATGAAAGTCAGAAGTAAGCACGGTTCTTAATGGAGCGGACGCACCTTCAGGGAAAGTATGGACGGATACGATATTCCCGTGCATCGGTTCAATACCGGCCAGAAATTCCTGTGACCCGGAGTGGCCTATCCGTAGTTCTCCGAAACTCTGGTCATCAACCAACCATTCTCCGGTGGGAGAGGGCCGCCATTTTTCATTGATAAAAGAAAAAGATTTCACCCCTTCCTTGCCCCCTATCAGCAGCCTTTCCCCATCGTCTTCCCGAACAGGCTCGAGATTGTGGGTGAGGTGCATGGTTTCGTCAATATTCCAATACTTCCATTCTTGTTCAGGGTTCTCCGGCATTTCATAAGCAATCACTTTTACCCCCGCGCCCTCGCCGTTCTGGTTGCCTCTTCCATGGAGCGGCAGTACAATTAGATGATATTTGTCCTCGCCCGCTTTTACCCAGCGCATCCGGTGGACAGTAGGTTCATGGTGAAGTTCTACGGGAGCCCAGGGTTGTGTGGGATCCTCTGGTCGGATCAGGTAGTGGACTGACCCGGATGCCTCGGGATCTGATGTTTCTCCAGGGTTCCACCTGGCGCCCACGGCTACCTCGACCTTTCCGTCACCGTTGATGTCCCTTGCCGCGATGCATACATTATCGGATTGGGTAAGATTGTCTATCATTACAAAACGTTGCCAGTCGCCGTTCCGATACCAGACAAATTGCTTTTTATCCGCCATTAGGATGTCGGGTTTTCCGTCGCCGTCTACATCCCCAATCGCGAGTCCATAACCGATTTCAACCTGATCGTCAATGGTCTGTTCTTCAAATTTCGGAGGATCAATCGAAGCGATGACAGCAAGAGAGAGGAAGATTGACGAAAGATTCATTGGACAGTGAATTTGGGTTAAGGTTTAAAGATACAAAAAAAAGCACAGCAAGCCGGTGTTCGTTGGGGAGGAAATACTGCCGAATCCGGATATTGAACCACCCAAGGAAAAAATTGTTTTAAAAAAGACCAATCTATATCTTTAAATGACAATTTTATTTACTTTGACTTTCCGATGCTCATCTCTATAGGGTTTTATCGGAGGGGACTGTGCCTTATATTTAGGCCACTATATATTGAGAACATATTAATAGATGAATAAAAACATGAAATTAGAATCGGGTAAATCAGGTAAAAGCGACAGGAGGGATTTTCTAAAATCCACCAGTGCCTTATTGATCGGAGGAGCTGTTCTACCGTTGGGCTTTTCTACCCAGGCTCTTGCCTCAAACGACAATGTGTTGAAAGTAGGGTTGATCGGCTGTGGGGGTAGGGGTACCGGCGCTGTGGTTCAGGCGTTAAAGGCCGATGCTAACGCCGTTCTGACTTGCATGGCGGATACCTTCCCGGACCATTTGGAGAATTCCCTGTCGTCCATCAGTAAGGCCAATCCGAATCAGGTAAAAGTGGATGCAGCTCATCAGTTTGTTGGTTTTGACGCCTATCAGAAAGTTTTGGACTCCGATGTTGATGTAGTCATCTTGACCACCCCACCTGCATTTCGACCAGGTCATTTCAAAGCAGCCGTTGAGGCGGGCAAGCACGTGTTTTGTGAAAAACCGGTAGCTGTTGATGCTGCTGGGGTGAGGAGTGTGCTGGAGTCTGCCCGCAAAGCCAAAGAAAAAGGTCTTGCAGTAGTGTCGGGTTTTACCTTCAGATACGACTTCCCCAAAAGGGCATTTTTTGAAAAGATCAACGAAGGTCAAATTGGCGAGATCCTGACGGTAAATACCGTCAGAAACGGCGGTGGGTTATGGTCTAAGCCCCGCCAGCCTGAGTGGACAGATATGGAGTTCCAGTTGCGGAACTGGCTTTATTACGACTACTTGTCCGGCGATTATATCGTCGAGATGATGTGCCACAGCTTGGACATGATGTCCTGGGCTCTCGGCGATCAACTTCCGGTCAGTGCGACAGGAACCGGGGGGAGACAAGCCAGAACAGACGCCATCTATGGTAATGTCTATGACCATTTTGCCATCGAATACGATTTTGCCAATGGCGCCAAAGGCTTTCACTTTAGCCGGCAGCAACAAGGCTGTTCCAATAGCAACCGCGTAGAAGTGGCCGGTAAGGAGGGTAGCGGCGTGGTAGATATTGGGAGAGGAATCCACGAAATTTACGGAGGGAATGCCTGGAAATATGACGGCACCACGAACAATCCCTATGAGACCCAGCACGAGGAACTCTTTGCGTCCATCAGAGCAGGAAAGCCGATGAACGAAGGAGAGCTTATGGCGAACAGTACCATGCTGGCTGTGTTGGGGAGGATGGTAGGTTATAGCGGACAGACCCTTACTTGGGAGGATGCGCTGCAATCGGAAAAAACCTTAGGTCCCTCTTTGGAAGAATATAATTGGGATCTGAAATGGGAAGTCGCTGAGGTAGCGGTTCCCGGAGTGACCAAAGTCGTATAAGATCCTTTAGTCCCCTATCCGGCTGGAGGCCATCCGGGTAGGGGTCGTTAAAAATAATCCCCGTAGCATTGAACCATGATGCTTTTTACATAAATCCTTTACCATGCTGAGACGCTTAACCCAGGCAGGGGTGTTTTGTGCTGCCCTTTGTCTTTATCCTTTATCCCGGTCTTACGGACAGGAGGTCATGTTTGAATTCGGGCAGGAAGTGGGACTGGACCTGTTCACGGAAGACGTCTTTGGTGAAGCGTCTTTGATCAAATGGTTCAATGTCAATACAGAGGATGACACCTGGTCTCACCAGGATAGCATACTGGTTTGTAAGGGTCTCCCTATCGGCGTCATACGTTCTGAGAAGCAATATGAAAATTTCATCATGCATATTGAGTGGCGGCACATGGAGGCAGGAGGTAACTCCGGCACCTTCGTCTGGAGCAGTGCCATGCCTGGGGATAACAGGTTGCCGGATGGGGTGGAGGTCCAGATGCTGGAATTGGATTGGGTCAACCAAAATGTAAGAGACGGGGTTAAGCCTCCCATTGCTTATGTCCACGGAGAATTGTTTGGTGTGGGAGGGGTGAAGACTCTTCCGGATAACCCCCGGGGAGAAAGGAGTAAATCCATCGAAAACCTTTGCAAGGGACAAGGAGAATGGAATACCTACGACGTGATAGCCGTTGACGGCGTGATTAAACTAGCCGTCAACGGAAAGTTCGTCAACGGTATCAGCAAATCCACCCAAAAGAAAGGTTATATCTGTCTTGAATCCGAAGGGGCTGAGATCCATTTCCGCAATCTGAGAGTTATGGAATTGCCTGCGGGGGTGACCTCTCCGGATCAAATAGCACCGTTGTTTCCCTCATTGGATTAGCCTAAAGACTTTTAATAAGGAAGGGAAAGAAAGAATGTTGGGTCCGAGGGTCGCCTAAAGTTTACTTGCCATAGCGGTTTGCTATTTTTGAAGGAAGGTAGGGATAGGATGTACCCTTGTCATTTTAAACAATAGCACAAGATCAAATACCGTGTGAGCGGTAATGGCGGCGATTATTCCGATGAGTTCGAACAGGTAGCCAAAGCCAACGATGATGCCCGTCATTACCACCCCATAGACACTCAACCGTAAGTTTTTAGGCGTAAGGTAGCCATGTAAAAGAACAAATAAGATCGATGTCCAGCCGATCCCCAAAAAGGGCTGTATGGCTGCTCTGAAGAAAATCTCTTCGCCTATCCCAGCACATAAAGACAAGAACACAATTCCCGACCGGTTGATGCCTAACCTTCCGATCAACCCATCGTAAAAGGCTTTCTCCCTGGTGAAAAATTTTCTTGAAATGATAAATAAAGCGGTGCCGGAAGCCAACAGCCCGGCTAGTACACCCGTTCCTAATTGCAGGGAAATATTTTCGCCTCTCCATAAGATCTCCAAGAAGCTGCTACCTTGACAATAGACAATAATCAATATGCCACCGATGCCGAAGCCCAGCAAAGTGATCAGTCCAAGCAGAAATACGGGCTTGCTCATAAAAATTAGTTATCATTTAGACCTGTTGAACGGAATGCGTAAAAGGAAAGGGATTTAACTATCCCGCAAGATAATTAAATCCCTTTTGAGTTAGCCTGATGGGCCCGCCTTTAGTCCACGATCCGGTAAGTCTGTACGCCTGTGTGTTTATTTCCAAACATATCAGTCGCTTCCACCTCAATGGTATGTTCTCCGGTTGGCAGGTTATGCGGGATATTAGCCCGCCACAAATGGGTGCTTCTTTGCGGATTGGAAGGTCTCCGTCCATCTAACAGTTCCTCCGACGTATCCCATTTATATAGGTCGACCATGTAGGAAGGATCATAATCTTCGACGAAGTTCATGTTTACCCATTGACCATTGTTTACCCTTACCCTTAGCTCGTCTCCAGAGTTGCCCATAAAGAAGTTCACGTAGATGCCGGCGCTGGTTCCTTGGTTACGTTTGATGATTTTTGGGGCAAAGATCTCCATCTGGTATTCCTCTGGCTTATCTACTACCTTGAATCTTACATTGTATTGGTTGCCGTCAAAATCGATGAAAGCATAGCCTTTTGGCGTGCCGTCCCTCATCGTGGAGACCGGGATGCCTTTTTCATTCAATACACCTTTGTACCAATCCCCGGAAGTGGTGCCTACGTTATAATGGTGATGGGGCTTAGACTGTTGCCAACCATCTTTTTCAAAGAAAAAGTCCTGACGCTGCAGGTGGGTATGGGCAGAAAGGGAAAGCGTATTGGGATAATCTTGGAGCAGTTCAAACAGCTTGTTTCTATCTTCGTCCTTAAAGGGGTCACCGCTTGGTTCGCTTAGAGGAATATGCATGGACAATACAACCAGATGGTCCTTTGGCACGAAAGCTAAGGTGTTTTTGACAAACTCGAGCTGGTCTTCACGGAAGCCGCCCCAATAACCCCGGCCATCCCGTGGATCTGGATACAGTACGTCATCTAGCACGATAAAATGCACTTTGCCATGGTTAAAGGCGTAATTGGCAGGGCCGAAATGCTCCTCGAAGGTTTCATCTGACAGTTCATCGACCTCTACGTCAAAATTGAGGTCATGATTGCCCAATACATTATACCAAGGCAAGCCTATCTTGGATATGGCTTTAATATAAGGCTTAAACAAAGAAAGGTCATCGCCTACCAAATCCCCTAAGGAAAGCCCAAAATCAATCCCTTGGATGCCTTCTACCTCTGCCACCACCCCGTCAGCAAAAAAATTGACTTCTTCAATGGTGTAGGGCTGTGGGTCGCCAAAAATCAATGAAGTAAAGGATTCTTTATGCGCTCCAGGCGACAACCCGAAGTCGACGCTTTTAGGCAGAGGACCGGTCGGTTCAACTCCCGCATACTTCAACTCCGGAGATCCGGCAGGTTTGTGGATATAGAAAAATTGCGGCAGGTTGTTTTCATCCACTGGTACAGCATAGTCCGAAGGTTTGATGACAAAGATGATCTGGTCATCATTTATGGGCAATTCATATTTTCCTCTGGCATCAGTCTGTACGACCTGTATGCCGTTAGACACAGCCACACCTTCAATCCCTTTTTCCCGGCGTTCCTTTTTTCCGTTTCCATTGAGGTCTTCGTATACAAATCCGGCGACTGTTTCCTGTGCCATCGCCCCAAACGATAGCGCAAAGATCAACCCTGACAAAAGTATTTTTTTCATTATTACTGGTGGTTTAAATTGTGCATTTCCCCTGCCGTCCCGCTTTAGGAACCAAGCATTAAGATGATGATATTTGTTCAAAAATACCAGTAGTGATGGGGACTAACGGCTGAATAGCTTTAAGAAATTATTAATAAAGCGTTTAAGGAGGAACCTAAGTCAAGAAGTTAGTAGATCTCACGCCGCAGTCATACTTTCCAACCATTGAATATTCTTATCTTTATTCTTTTGGAAGAGCTTTCACTAAACCTAACCGGCTATGAAGTCATTAATGTTTCTCCTTTTTCTTCAAATCCTTGCGGCTGCTCCCGCTCAGCTCCGGGCACAGGAGATAACTACGGACACCACACTGCGGGCCGCACTCGAGCAGATGGTTAGCAGTTTCAAAGGTACCGCAGGAATATACGTTTACCATTTAAATACCGGCAGGGAGGCTGCTGTAAACGGAGATACGATATTCCCGACCGCAAGTATCGTTAAAGTGCCCATCCTGATTGGGCTATTTGATAAAATAGAGCAAGGTGAACTCACTTATCGACAGCCATTGGTGTATCGTGACTCTTTGAAATACGGAGGCTCAGGCCTGATGCAGTTTTTTCAGGACAGCAGTCAGACAGAATTAATTCAGCTGGCCGCGTTGATGATCACCTATAGCGACAACACGGCGTCACTATGGAGCCAGGCATTGGCAGGTGGCGGCAGTAGGATCAACGAGGTCATGGAGGACTACGGTTTCGAACACACACGGGTCAATTCAAGAACCCCGGGCAGGGAACAGCCATGGGAGCAATACGGATGGGGACAGACCACGCCTAAGGAAATGGCGACGCTTTTGGTGAAGATCCGCCGGGGACAAATTGTCAGCCCGGCTGCTTCGGAAGAAATTCACCGGTTGATGACCAATGTTTATTATGATGATTATGCCCTTTCGCAGATACCTCCCTACATACAGACTGCCTCCAAACAGGGAATGGTCAACGCATCCCGTTCGGAGCTGGTCATGGTGAATGCACCGGGAGGCGATTATGTGTTTTATATTGCCACCAAAGGCAATGAAGATCAACGGTGGGAACATGAAAATGAGTCCTGGGAGCTTGCGAGAAATATATCTTCCTTCCTTTGGCATTATTTTGAACCTGACTCAGGGTGGAAGCCCGCTGGGGGATGGGATAAGTTTAAATAGACACTGAAGAGGCTAAGTTGGGCTTAGGCATGGCTGGCTGATAAAAGAAGAAACAGAAGGTGGCGTTGCTTATTTATGGGGAGGGCCAGAAAGTGAAACTGAATAGTTTTTAAAACAGGCGAAATTTCGCGGCGAATGTTTATCTTTACTCTTCATGTTCAGACCAAAAAAGACGATCAAATGAATGCAAGACGAAAATTTATGGCCCTCACTCTTGGTCTGGGACTTGGAATGTTTTTACCCAAAAAATTAACTGCAGTTCAACCTGCCAAAAAATCTATGTTAGTACACCAAGTTTTTTTCTGGCTGAAAAAGCCCGACGAGGATCTGAAAGCCGTTATGAAAGGCTGTAAAGAAATAGGCAAGCTTAAATCCGCCCACAGTTACCAGGTGGGAGTACCGGCGGCCACGGTTAAAAGGGACGTCATTGATGATAGCTATCATATCGCCCTGACGGTCAATTTCAAGAGCATCGAGGATCACGATCTATATCAGGTAGATCCGGTGCATCTTCAGTTCATTGAAGAGCACAAAGACAAATGGGAGAAAGTGCAGGTTTATGATTTTGACGTAGAATAGAATTTGAAGCAAAAGCGGAACAAATAACGCTTGTCCCGCTTTTGCTTAAACCGTCCACATCGGTTTGGTGACTTTTACCTTAGCTTGAAGTTGGTTTAGAAGGTTGTAAATCCCAAAATACGTACGGTTCACGTAGAGCCCGTGCCGGGAACCCCTGGCTTGTCTGGAATTTTTGAACATTTTGTCATTGGAGATGGTCTCTGCCAAGACGAATATTTCCCGGAAATATTCGTCATTTCCGAAGTCGAATTCTTCAAAGTGAAAAGGCCTACCTACTAGTTGGATCATTTTTTTGAAGAAAGGCTTAAAATACTGTTTTTCAGCTTCGGTGTCCTTTGCACTGATAAATTGAAGATCTCTGAAGACAGCGTCCAACTCGGTCTCATCCATCATCACATTTTCCCGGATCAGGGAGAAATACCCCCTGTAGAAATCTTCGGGAATTTCCTTGACACAACCGAAGTCAATGATGCCTAATCTCGAATCGGGCTGTACGATAAAGTTACCCGGATGGGGGTCAGCGTGCACCTGTTTTAGTTCGTGCACTTGGTGATGATAAAAATCCCATAAAGCCTGTCCTATCCTATTCCTGTCCTCTTGGCCCGGTTTGGTTTGGAGCCATTCTTTCAGATGTAGCCCTTCAATCCAGTCCATGGTAATTACTCTTGTGCTACTGAATTCTTTATAATACTTTGGAAAGGCCAGATCTGGAATGTGAGAACAGGCTTGCGAAATATACTGGGAACGCTGCACCTCAAGAACATAATCGGTCTCTTCAAGTAGTTTGCCTTCCACTTCATCCATGTAATGGTTGATTTCGACCTCGCTCATGTTGAGAATTCTTACCGCCAATGGCTTTACCATTTTCAAATCCGAACTCACCGCATCCGCTACGCCTGGGTACTGGATTTTTACGGCCAGTGTCTTGCTGCCTAACGTGGCTTGATGCACCTGGCCGATTGAAGCGGCATTCACGGCTGTCTGGGTGAAGGTGTCGAACATTTGGTCTGGCCTTTTCCCGAAGCTTTTCTGAAATGTCCTAACGACCAAAGGATAAGACAAAGGGGGTGCGCTGTACTGGGCCATGGCGAATTTGTTCTGGTATGCTTGAGGCAGGATATTTTTATCCATAGACATCATCTGCGCGACTTTCAAGGCAGAACCCCGGAGTTCGCTCAACGACTGATAGATGTCTTCGGCATTGTCTTCATGTAATCTGCCTTTGTCCAAAGATGGGTCACTGATCTTTTTGGTGTAGTGCTTTATATAATTTCCCCCGACCTTGGCACCGGCCTTTATAAGCTTAGCGGCACGTTGTACTTTTGAAATGGGAATGCTTTGCTGATCTTTCATTTAGGTAGTTTACTTGTGCTGAAAAAGGAATTTGGCAAAATCAACGATGCTGTCCAGGGCGTTCTTGCCCATCAGATCAAAGGCAAGATGTACGGATTTTTCAATCGCCGCATCGGTTTTTTCGAAGGAGGTCGAAGTATCTTTTATCCAGAACCGGAATATAAACCATACTTGCAGCCATACGCCTTCATCGTAACGTCCGGTGACCAATGGGCGTTTTGCGATTTCTTCTGTTTCCTCGCCTTCAGCCAATATCACCTTCACAAACTCCTTGAATCTTTCCTTAAACTCTCCTACTTCAGGCGGTGGCAGTTTTGAGGCCGGCTCATCGCTATCATAAAGCACCAACAAATAAGATCTGTTCCTTTTCAACTCCTCTATCCAGGTAAAGAAGAAAGCCAAGAGCTTCTCCCGTGCGGAATAAGTCTGATAAACTTCTTGAGCGTATAAATCTTCGAGCGTCTTATCGAAAATCTCCACCCAAAAGGCCGACCGTAGCGCACTGAAGGAAGTGAAATGGTCATAAAAATCCCCCTCATCTATTTTAAGTGCTTTAGCAAACACATAAATGGATGGCGGCATGCGACCTTGCTCTAGCACATAAAGACGGAAACCGTCCCTAATTTTTGTCCTCGTATCCTTCACCGTCTTCGTTGTTGGCTGTTTTCTTTCCATGGGATGTCATGCTGTACAGTACCTAAACCCAAAAACAAGGGGGACAGTTTGGATAGGCGATAAAAAAGTGCCTGCCATCAAAGGCATAAAAAAACCCGGAAGAAAATCCAGGCTTTTGTCAAGTGGCTAAAACTATTGGGATACTTTCTCCACCACCAGGTTGTGATTGGTGTAGATACAGATGTCAGCTGCTATTCCCAGGCTTTCCCTCACCATCTCTTCCGCACTCAATTGCGGGGCAAATTTTTTCAAAGCCCTTGCTGCAGATTGCGCATACATGCTTCCCGATCCAATGGTGGCGATGTACTCATCCGGCTCGATAACGTCGCCCGTTCCGGAGATAATAAGGATCTCATCCTTATCCGCCACGATCATCATGGCTTCCAGTTTACTCAGCATGCGGTCGGTTCGCCATTCTTTGGCCAACTCCACAGCCGCCCTTTTCATATTATTACCGAATGCGCCTAACTTTTCTTCGAACTTCTCCAAAAGGGTAAAAGCATCCGCCGTGGATCCCGCAAAACCGGTGACGATTTTTCCTCCCTGCAGTTTTCTGATTTTGTTGACACTGCTTTTGGCGACAGTGTTGCCCATGGTCGCCTGTCCATCTGCGCCTATCACTACTTCCCCGTCGTGCTTAATGGCTACCACGGTGGTTGATTTTATTTTCTCCATATTTTTTTTGAATTGTCCTTTTCTTTTCAAAAACCATACAAAAGCAAAAAGTCCTTGGAACAGGACTTTTTGACAGTTGATTCTTGATTGCTTAGATCAGCATTCGGACAGGGTCTTCCAATAGGCCTTTGAAGGTCTGCAGGAAGGCGGACCCTACCGCCCCGTCGACTACCCGGTGGTCACAGGATAGGGTGACCTTCATGATATTGCCGATCTTCATTTCTCCGTTTTTGACTATGACAGTCTCTTTAATACCGCCTACTGCCAGAATACAGGCATCGGGCGGGTTGATGATGGCTGTGAACTCATCTATTCCGAACATACCCAAGTTGGAAACGGTAAAGGTATTGCCTTCCCAATCCTTAGGCTGCAGTTCTTTGTTTTTGGCTTTTCCTCCCAATGATTTGGCTTCCTGGGAAATCTGCGAAAGCGACTTATTGTCTGCAAATCGGATTACCGGAACCAGAAGCCCCTCTTCGACGGCTACCGCCATTCCGATATGGATGTGATCATTGTATCTAATCTTATCTCCGAGCCAGGAAGAATTCGCTTTTGGATTTTGGCGCAAGGCCGCCGCAGCCGCTTTGATGACCATATCGTTGAAGGAAATCTTCACAGGCGAAAGTTCATTCATGCTCTTACGGGCTTCTATGGCCTTGTCCATGTTGATTTCCATGGTGAGGTAGAAGTGCGGCGCACTGAATTTGCTTTCTGCAAGGCGCTTGGCGATAACCTTCCTCATCTGGGAGACTTTTTCCTCTTTAAATGATTCCTGGCCTACAGCTGCGGTAGCTCCGGAGGCAGACTGAGCCGCGGGTGCTTGCGCACTGGCCGGATCGAAGTTCTCTACATCTCTTTTGATGATCCTGCCGCTTTCGCCCGTCCCCTTGACCAAGGAAATGTCTATGCCTTTATCATCGGCCAATCTTTTTGCAAGGGGAGAAGCTTTCACTCTTCCGTTGGTGGAAGAACTGGCTGTAGTGCTTTCTTTTGCAGCGGCCGCGTCGGGTTTTGGTGCCGGAGCAGCCTCTTTTTTCTCTTCTTTCGGTTTTGCCTCGGTAGTGCCGGAAGATTTTGCTTTATGGGCTTTCAGGAGCGTTTCGTAATCAGCTCCTTTTTCACCGATCACGGCTATCACCCCATCAATCCCCACCGAATCGCCTTCTGCCACGCCTATATGAAGCAGCGTGCCGTCTTCATAAGATTCCAGTTCCATAGTGGCTTTATCTGTTTCGACCTCAGCCAAGATGTCTCCTGATTTTACTTCATCACCTTCTTTCTTCAGCCAAGACGCAATGGTGCCTTCCTGCATGGTATCACTCATTTTGGGCATGGTGATCAAGGTAGCTTTAATGCCGGAAGTGTCTATTTTTTCCTGAGTGGTTTCTTCCTTTGCATCTTCCTCTTGCTCTTCCTTATTTTCTTCGGTTTTGTTTGCTGTTTGGGCTGGTGCGCCCCCACCTCCGTCCATTTCCTTAAGGAGATCGTCAATATTTTCTCCTTTTTCTCCTACAATGGCTATCACGCCATTGACAGGCACGGCTTCTGTCTCCTGCACGCCTATATAAAGCAGCACACCTTCTTCGTAGGATTCCAACTCCATCGTCGCTTTGTCAGTTTCAACTTCTGCAAGGATGTCTCCTGCCTTCACCTCATCTCCTACTTTTTTTAACCAAGCTGCGATCACCCCTTCTTCCATGGTGTCGCTCATTTTGGGCATTCGAATTATTTCGGCCATAAGTTATGTTTCTTATTCTTATTTTACAGCAACAAAAAAAATAATCCGCTGTGTAAAACCTTGGGATGAGGGTCTGTTGACGACGGGTCCCGGGTTAAAACAGCAGCTTATTTATCATACCGCTTAAATAGCGCTTTTTTTATCTTCTTTGCAAATATACATCAATTTGGCATTTTTGGAACTCTGATTTGGTCTTTTCGCTTTCTGCTCTCTTTTTTCGGTTTCTTTAGTCTCTGAAAAATTCTTAGTTTTAAATTTCGTTCCAACGAGTACGCTACCCCATCTCTATTATGAGCAAAATCCATATTATTGACTTGGTTTTTTTACAAGAAGAGCAAACCGTCGCAGCCTTTCTCATTGAAACTACAGCGGGGCCGGTTTTAGTGGAAACAGGGCCTGAAAGTACCTGGCCCCAGCTAGAAGCAGGCATCCAAAACCTGGGCTATCAGCCAGAGGATATCAAACACGTGTTGCTCACCCATATCCATTTTGACCATGCCGGGGCGGCTTGGAAGCTGGCAGCACACGGGGCTACCATCTATGTCCATCCCGTCGGGCTCCCTCACCTGGCTGCCCCCGAAAGGCTCTGGGATTCAGCTTCCCGAATCTATGGCGATGATATGCAAAGGTTATGGGGAAAAATGAAGCCCATTCCGTCTTCTCAACTAAGAGCGTGTCTTCATGAGGAGGTTTTCCGGGTTGGGGATCTTGAAATAAAGGCACTCCATACGCCTGGCCATGCTACCCACCATATTGCCTGGCAGTGGGGCAGTAGCATTTTCACCGGAGATGTGGCAGGGGTTCAGATCAGCAAGGGACCCGTGGTACCTCCATGTCCGCCGCCTGATATCCATCTCGAAAACTGGAAAATGTCCATTGCGCTACTGAAAGCACAAAAGCCGTCATCCTTGTATCTCACACATTTCGGTGTGGTTGCCGATCCCGTTGCCCATTTAAATGAGCTGGAGCTTATGCTGGACGATTGGGCTACATGGATGAAAAATTACTATGGCCGGCCGATCGAGCAACAAGAGATCATACAAAGGTTTATGGCCTATACCCGAAAGCAGCTGGAGGACAAAGGGTTGTCCCAGGGGGATGTACAGCGTTACGAGTATGCAAACCCTAGCTGGATGTCTGTCGCAGGACTGTTGCGTTATTGGAAGCTTAAAGAACAGGGCAAAACGTGAGAAGACGTGTATAAAACACGCTTAAAGAAAATGTTCCAGGTTCGTTTTGTATTGCAAATAGTTTTTTTACATTTGTAAAAAGGTATTTGATATACACTTTTCCGTTTTTCATTTACATTCAGATCTTTCTTTAGTTTAAAAATACCGGGTTTTCTAATTGTAACGGCGATGAGGAATACTTTTTTAGGTGAAGAGCCAGCAAGAAAAAACACTGTTCCGACAGCGGTGGTGGAGCATCAGGTGGCATTTGTCAATTCCCGCAGGGCCCGAGCTAAACGCGCCTGTGATTTGGTTCTTACCATATTAAGTCTGGTTCTTATATGTTCATGGCTGTTTCCGATTATTGCTGTCCTGGTGAAGCTGAGCTCCAAAGGGCCGGTTTTTTTTAAACAACAGCGGCATGGGAAGGGAAATGTTCCTTTTTACTGTTACAAGTTCCGGACTATGGTGCTAAATGAACATGCGGATATCTTACAAGCCAAAAAAAATGATGGAAGGGTAACCAGAATTGGCGCATTTTTGAGAAGAAGCAGTTTGGATGAACTGCCACAATTGATCAATGTACTAAAGGGAGAAATGTCCATCGTGGGACCGCGTCCTCATTCCGTGCCGATGAATGAAATCTTTGCGAAAGAAATCCCAGGCTATATGAATCGCCATAACATGCGGCCGGGGATTACCGGACTGGCACAATCCAAAGGCTTTCGGGGGGAAATCAATAATTTTTATGACTTACACGCCAGGTATAAACTGGATATGTTTTATCTGAGGAGCTGGTGCTTGTATTTTGATTTTAAAATCATTTTGTGGACTTGTTACAGCTTGCTGTGGAAAAATTCCAAGGCGTACTGAATTTTTTTGTTCGTAAGTTTGCTTCTTCTGTTAAAGTTGCCTGAGCGTCGGAATGGCGTGTTTTCTGATAAGCCTGGTCATTGGTGGCGGGCTGGGGATTGGGTTTATTTTATAATTTAACCAGATTTGATAGATGAAAAAATCCAGGATTACGGGAGTGGGGCATTACCTTCCCCAGAATATAGTGAGCAATGGAGACCTGTCACAGATGATGGCTACCAACAACGAGTGGATCGTGGAAAGGACGGGGATTGAGGAGAGGAGGTGGTTTAGTCCGGGGATAGATACGGTTACCAGCATGTCGGCAAATGCCTCCCGGATGGCCATCAAAAGGGCGGGGATAGCTACTAAAGACATAGATTTTATCGTTTTTGCTACCATTACTCCTGATTATTTCGTTCCGGGCAATGGTGTTCTTGTCCAGCGCGAGCTGGGGTTGCAGGGGATAGGCGCACTGGACGTTCGCAATGCCTGTTCGGGATTTATTTATGCACTTTCCGTGGCGGATCAATTCGTGAAAACCGGCATGTACCGGTGTGTGTTGGTCATTGGTGCCGAAATCCAGTCTTCCGCTCTGGACAAAAGTACAGAGGGGAGATCCAGTGCGGTGATCTTTGCCGATGGCGCCGGGGCGGCGATTGTGCAGGCTGTAGAGCCCAGTGACCACGGCATTCTTTCCACCCATTTGCATGCCGATGGCGACTTTGCTGAGGAGCTTTACGTCAGGGACCCGGGGAGCAGCAGAGAGGAAAGGCTCTCTGCCGATTTGATTGAAAGTGGAAGTTTTAATATGAAAATGAACGGGAGCGCCGTTTTTAAACATGCCGTGGAAAAGTTCCAAACGGTTATTCATGAGGCATTGCAACATAACGGCAAATCACCGGGAGATATTGACCTGCTGGTTCCTCATCAGGCAAATTTGAGGATCAGCAAATTCGTTCAAGGGAAGTTAAACCTGCCGGACGATAAGGTTTTCAATAACATCATGTATTATGGAAACACCACCGCCGCTACCATCCCGATCGCGTTGAGTGAGGCATGGGAGCAGAAGAGGATCAAAGAAGGGGATTTGGTTTGCCTGGCTGCTTTCGGCAGTGGGTTCTCCTGGGCATCAGCCCTGCTCAACTGGTAAAGGATTTTGGAACTTTGGTATTTACGGGGTGTTATGCCCGGGTATTTCGTTATATCTTTACGCTTATGAAATACCTGGGTCAATCAGCCTCTGAACTGTTGAACAACCGTGGGTTGTTTGAAGAAATCCACCAGCTCAAGTCTTTTTTTGTCCACCTTTTTTCCGGGCTGGCTAATGAGATGGCATTGGATTATCTTTCATCGGCCCATACCGCATCCCAAGGGGTCAAAATCAGTAAGGGTAATGAGCTGGAGCATTGTCCTTATCAAGTACTGGATATTGTAAGGGATTTTGATAAAAACAATGGCTTCAATATCCGTATAATGAACTGGTGGGGCAGGGGGCTCTTCGTTATTCTTTTCACGGGCTACCATAATCGTAGGCTCAGCGAAAACCCTCAGTTTATCACGAGCATGCAACACCGCGGATACTTGTTGGTGAAAACCTCCTCACCTTGGGATTATAAAAGAATGGTCGATGAAGGTCGTCTGCAGGTGATTCCTTCCGCGGAACAGCTAAATACACATATCGACCAGTTGAAGTATTTTCAGGTGCTTAAAAAGATGGAATACACAGCGGATCCCCGCGAGCTTAAACTGCGCCTGAAGGATCAGGTGGAACATATCCTAAAATATTATGTGGCGTAGTTTCCTTTTGTTCGTTAATAAGTTAATTTAGGAAACAAGATCCTATTAATCACCGTAACATTCCTAGTAATATCAGGTCCTATGAAATTTACTTTTGCTTTAATTACCTGTCTTTCCCTGTTCCAGCTTGTTTCTGCCCAAAATCAGGCGGTCAGCATATATAACAATGACTCTACCCTGATGGGGACGGGTGTGATGACAAACGGACGGATGGATGGCTTATGGAAATTTGTAAATCCTAAGACCGGGGGATTAATTCAGGAGGGTATCTTCGAAAACGGTCGAAAGAACGGGGCCTGGATCGTGTATCATTCCAACAAAAACCGAAAAATAGAAGCGGAGTACAAAAACGACCGGCTCAACGGGGCTTTTAGGGAGTTCGATTCCGAAGGGGCCTTGATTTTAGAAAGCGTCTATCGGGACAGTGTGATGGTGGGCGCTTACCGACAATACTACGGGAAGGTCGGGAGGCCGGATTATACAAACCCAAGACAGGTAATGGTAGAAGGGAATTATTCCAATGGAAAGAGACATGGTGAGTGGCATTCTTATTTTGAAAATGGTCAGTTGGGGGTTAAACAGACCTTTGTCAATGGTTTATTAGAAGGGGCTTACCTAGAATATTCTCCTTATGGACAACTGGTGGTAGAGGCAATTTACAAAAACAACAAACCTCATGGCGTCTTCAAGCGGTATAGCATGGGCAATATGCTTCAGGAACAGGGCGAGTATGATAACGGGAAGAGGGTCGGCAAATGGACAAGGTATTTTCCCGATACCAATATTATAGAATCAGAAGCGCATTACGACAGGGCGGGCAACCGAACAGGTGTCTGGAATTACTATTACGAAAACAGACGGCTGGCCAGAGTCGAAAGGTATAAGAATGACATTGCGGTAGGGACATGGGAGGAGTATTTTCCCAATAAGTCTCTAGCAAAGAGAAAGACCTATGAATTGGGAGTGCCTGTGGGAGAATACATAGAATACCACAACAACGGCAAAATATCCGTTCAGGGGCAGTATGAAAATGGCGTAAAAACCGGCCTTTGGAAGAGCTTTTCTCCTGACGGGCTTCTCTTTTCGATAGGAGACTACCATCTGGATCAAAAGTCCGGCAACTGGAAGTACTTCAATAAGATAGGGGTTTTGGTGGCAGAGGGGGAATACAAGCTGGGGTCAGAACATGGACAATGGGTTTATTATTATGATGGAGGCCAGCTGAAGTCGGTGGGGAGTTATGTGTTGGGGCTGGAAGATGGTGTATGGGGTCTGTTTTACGACAACAAACAACTGACGCAGGAAGAAACATGGAGTAGCGGTAGGCTAATGAACGTCAGTGCCTATAATAACTATGAGGGAACCGGAACCCTCGATCCTGGAACTCTGAAGGGAGGGAATGGTACCCGTATCACCTATTACATCAATGAAAATAAAGAGTCTGAGGGCCAATACAAATTTGGCAAGGCTGAGGGGGAATGGAAATACTACCATGACAATGGCCGACTGGCCTCGGAAGGGGAGATGGTAGACGGGAATAGAGAAGGTGCCTGGAAATACTATGGCAGAAATGGCGTACTTACCGATTTGATAAATTTTAAAGAGGACCAGGTGGTTCCCGAAGAGGCCCCCGAGCTGGAATTGTTATTTCAGGAATTTTATTAATAAGTCGTAGGATTGCGGTTGCGTGAATACCGGCTTCCTATCTGGCTTACTTTTTGTGGTAGGGCAATTTGATAAAAAACAGGTAACACCTCCTTTAGAGAGCGGGTCAAGTTTGATTAAGGCGAGTGCTGTTTCGATAAAATTTACGTTTAAACATCTGGGTTATGAAAAATAATTTCAAATATCGGCCTTCTTTGTTCTTGTTTCGTCTTTTGGTAATGGTAGGGCTTTGCTCTCTCACAGTCCCTAGTACCTCCATGGCAAGGGATATACATGCAGGAATATCTTTTCAGGTATTTTATGATGAATTGATGCCGTATGGGGACTGGATCAGTCATCCTGTTCATGGCTATATCTGGGCTCCATATGCAGAGCCGGGTTTTCAGCCTTACGCTACCAATGGTTATTGGGTGATGTCCCATTATGGAAATACCTGGGTATCTAATTATGATTGGGGATGGGCCCCTTTTCATTATGGCCGGTGGTATTTTGATGACTACATCGGTTGGGCATGGGTTCCCGGTTATGAATGGGGGCCAGCCTGGGTTAACTGGAGAACCGGCGGAAATTACTACGGCTGGGCACCGTTGGGGCCCGGGGTCAACATCCATGTGACAGTTAATATTCCTGCGAATTACTGGGTTTTCGTTCCAAAGAAGCGCCTCATCAGTAGAAGTATTTACAACTACTATGTGCCGAGAAGGAACGTGGTCAATATTTATAACCAAACCACGGTGATCAACAACACCTATGTCTACAATAACCAAACCTATGTATCCGGTCCGGCCAGACGGGAGGTAGAACGGGTGACCAGAAGGTCTGTTCCGGTATATCAGGTCAATAACAGCGACAAACCGGGAAGGACCTCTGTGGGCAGAAACAACATCCAGGTTTATCAGCCCGCGGTTAGACGAACGGCAGACAATAGCGAGGCACGGCCTTCCCGGATCGTCTCCGCCAATGAACATAAAGCAAGATCGGTAAGTCGCAGTAGCAGCCCGGTTCAGCGAACAGCACCAGCCAACTCCAGAACGACTAACGTCAGAACAGCTGGGGCTGACCGTTCGGAAGCAGGTGTTGGTAGCAGGGTGGAAACCCGCAGTGCAGCGCCTCCTACCACAATAGAGAGTCAAAGCCGCGCTAGAACCTCGTCGCCAAGCCAAAGGACCGCTGTCCCTACGGGAGCGCAAAAAGAAGTGGTCTCTCGACCAAAGCAACCGGCTACCACTGCTACACCGAGTGCTCCCCGGCAACAGTCATCTCCGATGACTCCGCGGACTCAGGCCCCCCAACAACGGGTAGGAGGACAGGCTGCGCCGAGGCAGCAAAATGTACAGCAACGGTCTAGGCCCAGTACCCGCCAAGAGGTAAGCAAAAGTTCTAACGCCTCACGTGTTTCTCCCGGCGCATCCACCGAGCGTAGCAGCGGAAATTCGAGCCGGGGAAGTGCTCAGAGCAGGGGAAGCTCCAGAGGAAATAACTAAGATCACCCTCTGGGGGATTGAAAAGCTTTTTTATCCCTAACTTAAAATGCCTTTCAGTTTTGAAGGGCATTTTTTTATGCTTTAATTTATTACCGGTTGCAGTTGTTGAAGAGAGGGACGTCAACCGAAAACCATGCATTACAATCTCATTAAACGACCTATACATGAGACCATATATTCTAGCAGAAACCAATTGGAAAGCGATAGAAAAAGAAAGGTTTGAGCTGGCTGTTTTACCGTGGGGGGCTACTGAAGCGCACAACTATCACTTGCCTTATGGAACGGATGTATATGAAGCGGATGCCATCGCTGCAGCCTCGGGCAAGCTAGCTTGGGAGGCTGGGGCGAAGGTCGTCGTCATGCCGACTATCCCGTTTGGCGTGAACACGGGTCAGGCAGATATTTATCTGGATGTCAATCTTAATCCCAGTACCCAATTGGCGATACTGGATGATATTGTGCAGGTGCTGGACCGTCAGCATCTCAAAAAGCTCTTGATCTTAAACAGTCATGGAGGAAATGATTTTAAAACCATGCTCAGGGAGCTGGGCCTAAAGTACCCCGACATGTTTTTGGCTTCCTGTAACTGGTTTCAGTCCCTGGACAAAAAACTGTTTTTCGAACACGAAGGCGATCATGCGGACGAGATGGAAACGAGTTTGATCCAATATCTTCACCCCCATTTGGTGTTGCCTTTGGAGGATGCAGGAGAGGGTAAGGAAAAGAAATCTAAAATCAAAGGAATCCGTGAGGGCTGGGCTTGGTCCGAACGGAAATGGTCTATGGTATCTGAGGATACAGGAATAGGCAATCCCAAAGCCTCCTCCAAAGAAAAGGGCGCAGCTTATTTTGATGCGGTGACCAAGAAGGTTGCGGAATTGATGATCGAGCTAGCCGAATTAGACGTCGACAACAGGTACGACTAGATCAGTTAAGATGAACATGAAGGAAATTTGGACGGTGGGACATTCGACACGTACGCTGGATGAATTCCTGGCGCTGTTACAGTCCTTTCGGATAGAAACGCTGGTCGATGTAAGAAGTCTTCCCGGATCTAGGAAATTTCCCCACTTCGATAAAGAAGCCCTGGAGATCAGCATGCCCAACAGTAACATTCAATACCTTCATTTGAAGGATCTGGGAGGACGAAGAAAAACTTCTGCATCCTCGAAAAACACTGCCTGGCGGCTCGCATCATTCAGGGGGTATGCTGATTATATGGAAACTGACGTTTTCCAAAAGGCAGTAAAGCATCTAGAAGCCATCGGTAAGTCAAGCCGCGTGGCTTTTTTTTGTGCAGAAGCGGTTTGGTGGAGTTGTCATCGCTCATTAATTGCGGATGATCTGAAATTCAAGGGCTGGACTGTAACTCATATCATGGGGGTGGGCAAGGCACAGGAGCATCCCTATACCCGCCCCGCCCGTATTGTAGGCAACCAGTTGGTTTATTCCGAAGACCACTCTAAGTGACCAGAAGGGCCCCGCCCATCGCCGTGTCCCGGGTTTGTTTTTTGGGCTATGTGATAAATCCCCATCTAACCGGTCCATCGGTGGGTTGGAGGCTTATTTCAAGCCACGCTTCCCCGCGGGATATTTCTATTTTGGGGGCCGGGTAGGTCTTACCTCGATTTTGCTGGGAAGTGTTCGGGGGTTCATGTGGAATAAGTCAACGACCAGCTTGCCTATATCCTCTATCTGGATCTTCCAGGCGTCTTTGTCGTTTACTTCGTGATTATTGAATCCCGTGGCCACGGATCCGGGCATAATTGTGCTCACCCGGATATCCGACTGTCTAAGATCCAGCATGATGGACTGTGTAAAACCCGTAAGGCCGAATTTACTCGCATTGTAAGCTGATCCTCCTGCAAAGAAATTGGTTCCCGCCAGGCTGGAGATAGTGATAAAGAAACCTTTAGACGATTTCAGGGCTTCTAAAGCGGCCTTGATGCTATAAAACGGCCCGGTCAGGTTAGTATCAATGGTTTCCTTCCAAAGTTCGACACTGAGTTCATCGATCGGGGCAAAGTGCCCAACGCCCGCGTTGGCCACAAAAAGGTCGATCTGTCCCCATTTGTCAAGGGTGGTTTTGACTGCATGCTGTTGATCGGCGAATTCCCTCACATCGGCGGCAATACCGATGACTTCCCCTTTGCCTTCTTTTCTAAGCTGCTCTGCTGCTTCATTTGCCCGCTCTTGGGATCGGCTCGTAATGGCCACGTTGATCCCTTCGTTGACCAGGGCTGCGGCAATCCCATAGCCTATGCCGGTGCTGCCACCGGTAACGATCGCTGTTTTGTTTTTCATGGATATTTTTTTTCTTCAAAATAGCAGTTTGTATGTATATGAAAAAATAATGGCCTATGAATCTTCTTCATAGGCCATTGGCGAAAACATCTGAAGGCTATTTAACTTTGTGGGCAACTTCTTTATTTAACTCACCTACTTTGTTTTTCCCCTCGTCGGTTATATTCGTTACGTTTTTATTGACTTTATCAAGCTTCTCCGTTATTCCGTCGATGAACTTGTGGAATTGGCTGTTGATTTCGTCCAGGTAGTCATCTCCTTTTTTGGAGAGTTT
>CAZHZP010000016.1:0-6491 GCA_964537165.1 uncultured Roseivirgaceae bacterium
TGTCGATTTCCCTTAGCATCTCGTCAATTTGTCTTTCCTTTTCTTTTCTACTGCTTTTCTCACCCTTGCCCATGCACGACCAGACAAACAACATCCAAGCAGTACCGGATACAATCAGCCCAGGCCATTCGTTGTCAGACCCGAACGTACCGAATAATGCAAAGGTGCTGATGAAGGAAACAATGATAAGCTTAATGACAAACCACATAGCTCTGGATATTTGATTTGGAGGCTTCAATTTAAGAAAATCTAAATTGTTATGAAAATTTCTGCTCATAACTTTCTGAATCCACTCAGAGGCATTCCTGGGTAAAGGAGTGCTCTATAAAAAATCTAGATTGATCCCGGTGCCAAAGGACCCCAGTGCTTAACGAATAAAAAAAATATATTATATGTCCCCAGATTTAGCCCCACAATTAAAACAAAAAGCCCCAACTACTTGAAAATCAAGTCGTTGGGGCTTAGTGTTGCGGAATGGACGGGACTCGAACCCGCGACCTCCTGCGTGACAGGCAGGCATTCTAACCAACTGAACTACCACTCCTAATATTTTTTCATCCAGCATTTGAACTAATGACCTTCCCGAATACTCGGGACATAAATGCCAACCCGCTGAACTATTTTCTTTTTTTGATTTCCTTCTCGTTTGAAGTGATGCAAAGGTAGCTCTTCTCTTTAGATTTGCAAAACCTTCGCTAAAAAAAAACCGTCCCGTTTTTTACATCCCTCAATTTCAGCAGGATAATTTTTTAACGATTTATCCCCTCTCTCCCTTTTTGATCCTAGATCGAAGCAACGGGCCCCGAAGAAAAATAGCCGCTACGGCAATAACATACCTCACAATGGAATAACACAGTCCCTGATTCGTTGGTATTTTATGGATGGCTTATTAAACACCCCCATTTACAAGCTTTATCTGTCCACCCCTAAAACCACAACCATGAAAACAACTTATCTGACGACCCTTCTTCTAGCCACATCCCTGACAACCGCCTGCGAGTGGGCGGATGATGACACTACGCCTCCCATCATTGAACACAGCTACAATTTCAATGAAAGCATGGATGGATGGGTCGGCGACTTTGCGGACCTGCCCGAAGAGGGGCAAGAAACCTACGACCTTGAAATCAGCCACTCCCCCTTGCCGGAGGACATTGAACCCAGCAGCGGATCCATTATGGTCCAGGGAAATAACCGGAGTGATGACTTGTTCATGTTTCTCAAGAAGCAGGTCACAGGCCTCTCCCCTTCCACTACCTACCAAGTTACTTTTGACCTGGAGATCGCCTCGCAATATCCCGAGGAGGCACCGGGAGCCGGCGGCAGCCCGGGAAGTTCGGTGTATCTTAAAGCCGGCGCCACCCCCGACGAGCCCCTTCCCGTAAGGGAGGACAATTCCCGGGTGACCTATCTCAGGATGAATATAGACAAAGGCAACCAAAGCCAGGAAGGGACGGACATGATCAATATCGGTCACATCGGGATTGAAGGGGATGAATACCGGTACGAACTCATCCGAAGAGATAATGGTGACCGTCCCTTCAGCGCCACGACAGATGCCAATGGAAACCTCTGGCTTATCATTGGGACCGATTCCGGCTTTGAAGGGCTGACGACCCTCCATTACAACAGCATTAACGTACGGCTGGAACCAACACGCATCCTGTGACGCCCCCGATCTTTTCGTCAGTATATCTTCCCGGGAGAGTTTCGGGTAAAGGTATTCCTGTGTGAGCCACCATGGCCGCCGGCTGGCTCACACAGGAATCGGTTCCGCAATAAAATAGCCCTAAGCAGTCTTCGAAGCCCGAACTATCCAGAAGAAGTTGGTGTTCTCCACAGGTGATTTTACAGGAAAAATTTTTAGCAAGGGGTTAAATGAGTAAAAAAGAGAATTTTGTACTGATATTGATTTTAGGCGCGCTTTGCACCATCAGCCCATTTTCAATCGATATGTACCTCCCGGGTTTTCCAGCCATTGCGGAAAATCTCAACACGAGCATTTACAATGTCCAGTTGTCGCTCACCGCCTATCTGGTGGGTATTGCTATCGGCCAGTTGTTTTATGGCCCGCTGCTGGATAAGTACGGCCGAAAAAAGCCATTGTACGTCGGTTTGATCATTTATATCCTGACCTCCATTGCCTGTGCCTATACCTTTTCGGTGGACCACCTAATTGTCATGCGTTTTCTGCAGGCCATTGGTGGCTGCGTAGGTATGGTAGCGGCCCAGGCCTTGGTCAGGGATTTGTTCCCGAGCAACAAGACCGCCCAGGTTTTGTCTCTTTTGACGTTGGTGATTGCGGTGTCGCCCATGGTAGCGCCCACTGTTGGGGGATATGTCACCGCCCATTTCAGCTGGCAGATGGTCTTTTGGGTCTTGGCAGCCATTACCCTTCTTATCCTGATAGGCATTAAATGGTACCTCCCTCCAGGTGCTCAGCCGGACACCACCATTTCCTTACGGCCGCGAAAAGTGGTTCAAAACTACCTGATGGTGCTGAAGAACCGGCAATTTCTGGTGTATATGTTGGTGGGTGGCATAGCCGGAGCCGCACCTTTCGCTTATATTGCCGGTTCCGCAGATGTGTTTATGAACCGATATGGTATCAGTGAAACCGGATATGGATGGATATTCGCCTTGCTGGCCACCGCCATGATCGGCTCCACCCAGATGAACCACCTTTTGCTGAAGAAGTTTTCCAGTGAGCAGATCATCAGGGTATCACTCCTTTATCAAAGTATTGTAGGCCTGGCTATGATTGTCGGGGTCTGGATGCAATGGCTCGACGTGTACAGCCTCATTTGCCTGATGTTTATCTTCCTGACGGGGCACGGGCTGAACTCGCCCAACACGGCAGCCCTTTCTTTGGAACCCTTTTCTAAAAATGCCGGAAGTGCTTCAGCCATGATGGGCAGCGTACGTATGGCCATGGGCGGCATCACCTCGGCATTGGTCAGCATCTTCCACACGGGGACAGCCCTGCCTATGGTGACACTGATGGCCGCCTGTGCTTTGGTGGGATCTTTCCTTTTAAATATGGAAAAACTATTGCCCTCCCCCATGGCTAGAGAAAAAGCTGCGGGAATATCCCCTTAATGCGGGACGGTCTAACGAATTTCGCCCCTGACAATATCTCTTGCAAGGGCTGTCGGCCCTCCGGCACCTGGGCATAAGACCATTTAATTTTGTATCTTTGCCGACTATTCCTTAAAAAACGAAAGAATAAATGATATCAGTAGATAACCTCTCCCTAAAGTTCGGTAAAAGAACGCTATTTGAAGATGTGAATTTAAAGTTCACCCCCGGCAACTGCTACGGTGTGATCGGTGCGAACGGAGCCGGCAAATCCACATTTCTCAAAATCCTTTCGGGAGAAGTGGACAGTACAACGGGGCAGATCAATATCACCCCCGGACAGAGAATGGCTGTGCTGTCACAAAACCACTTCGCTTATGACGAGGAGGAAGTGTTAAAAACCGTGATCATGGGCCACCAGACCCTCTATGCCATCATGGAGGAAAAAGATGCCATCTATCAAAAGGCGGATTTTACCGAAGCGGACGGCAACAGGGCCGCTGAACTAGAGGCCGAATTTGCCGAAATGGATGGATGGAACGCCGAAAGCGATGCTGCGGCCTTTCTTTCGGGGCTGGGAATATCCGAAGACCTCCACTATTTGAAAATGAAGGAGCTGGCCGGAAACCAGAAGGTAAGGGTGCTTTTGGCCCAGGCCTTATTCGGTAACCCAGACATCCTTATCCTTGACGAACCTACCAACGACCTGGATGCAGATACTATCGCTTGGCTGGAGGATTTCTTGGTCAATTTCAAAAACCTCGTTATCGTGGTATCCCACGACCGTCACTTTCTGGACGCTGTGGCCACCCATATCGTGGACATCGACTTTGGTAAGATCAGGATCTATTCCGGTAACTATACCTTCTGGTATGAGTCTTCCCAACTGGCAGCCAAGCAAAAAACGGATCAGAATAAAAAGACCGAGGAAAAACGCAAAGAACTCCAAGCCTTTATTGAGCGGTTCTCGGCCAACGTGGCCAAATCGAAACAGGCAACCGCAAGAAAGAAAATGTTGGAGAAGCTCAATGTGGACGATATCGAGCCCTCTACCCGGAAATATCCCGGCATTATCTTCAAGCCGGAGAGGGAAGCCGGGGACCAGATCTTTATGACGGAAGGGCTTTCGTTGAAGGATGACAATACCGTATACTTTGAGGATGTCAACCTTATGGTGGACAAAGGGGATAAGATCGCCTTTATTTCCAAAACCAAGCAGGCGGTCACCAAGTTTTTCCAAACGATCATGGAAGAAATTCCTGTCCAAAAAGGAAGCTTTAAATGGGGCGTGACGATCAACAAAGCCTATCTCCCTAACGATAACGCCAAATATTTCAACTCCGACATGAACCTGATCGATTGGCTGAGACAGTATGCGGATAACCAGGAGGAGGCCTATGTCCGTACTTTTCTGGGCAGAATGCTGTTTACCGGGGAAGAATCCCTGAAAAAATCATCCGTCCTATCGGGAGGAGAAAAAGTAAGGTGCATGATCTCCAAAATGATGCTACAGAACCCCAATCTTTTGGTAATGGATGAACCTACCAACCATTTGGACCTGGAATCGATTCATGCCTTTAACAATGCCATTATCGATTTTACCGGAACCGTACTCCTTTCTTCTTTTGACCATGCGTTCGTATCGTCAAGTGCCAATCGGATCATAGAATTTACGCCTAACGGAACAATCGACCGACGAATGCCTTACGACGAGTATTTGGAAAACGGGGAGATAAAAGCGTTGAGGGAAAAAATGTATCAGCGGAAAATCTGATTTTCCTGTAAATGGAATAATTTTGGCAACAAGTTTTCCTATCGGATAACCATCCGACGAGAAGCTTATCAATAACCAGCTAATTAAGTAATGGAAAACGATTATTTCACCGACACGCTCGAGGATGAGCTGACCCCGGAACAAGGTTTCTCCAAAGCCCAACTCTTGTCCTTTTCTACGAGTGATATAGAGGCATGGGATATGAGAGAGCATTTAGTGACTTTTGAAGAAAAGGATAAAAACCCCAACAAGAGCCAACCGGATCAAAAGCCTAACGAAGAAGGACCTAGGCCTCCGAAAGAGGAAGACTTCCCTGATGAAGAAAAAGAGGATCTTCTCTCGGAGGTGTCCGATCCCAACGAAAAAGATTAACTCACCGGCCCGGCTCCAGAGAGCCGGGCTCATTTTAACTCATTCAAGTCATGTTGCATAAATCAGAGGAAGAGTGGAAAGAGGAGCTGACGCCTGAGCAATACGAGGTCTTGCGACAAAAAGGAACCGAAAGAGCCGGCACAGGCAAGTACCTTCATAACAAAGAAACGGGGATCTATACCTGTGCGGCCTGTGACGAACCCGTCTTTAAGTCCACTACCAAATATGAAAGTCATTCCGGCTGGCCGAGCTTTACCGCCCCCTATTCAGAAGATTCAGTGAAAGTAGAAATAGACAGATCATATGGCATGGTGCGTGAGGAGATCCTGTGCGCCAACTGCGGAAGCCACTTGGGACATAGGTTCCCGGACGGGCCGGGCGAGCAGGGGGGCTTGAGGTATTGTATCAACTCTGTTTCTATGGATTTCAAACCATCCGAAGAACCATAAGCATCCAATTGGCTAACAAACAAACAAGAGCAATCTCCGGTAACCATGCTGGAATTGCTCTTTTTTGGTAAAAAACTTCCTTCATTTATCAGACGCTGGATAAACCTCTACTGGCTTTCTTCTTTCGCTTTCTCCCCGATAAGTTTAAGATTAGTAGGTATAGGGTTCTTCTGCAACAATTCTGCTAAGTAGGCCGTATCCGCCACGAGACTTCGGACGTTCTTATTGGTGAAAAAATGTCGGTCTCCGCCCGCTTCTATATAACTGGGACCCGGACCGGCCTCCCCTACCCAGTAAGCCATGGAATTAGGAGAAATACTACAACCGGAGTGGTTAAGACTAAATAATATGTCCGCACAGACTTTTTTAGCCCCGTCCTCATTGCCGGTCACCAGTACCCCGCCGACTTTGTTGTACAAAGGAGGCTGTCCATTTTCAGGATTTTCCTCGCTGGTGCTGCCGTCGATTCGCTCAATCACCATTTTGCATACTGCCGACTTGTCCCCTAACCATATCGGAGTAGCGAGTATCAAAATATCCGCAGCTTTGATTTCTGCCAGTATCATTGGCCAATCGTCTCCTTCACCTTCATCGGAGGTAACTCCAAAAGCCACCTTATAATCGACAATCCGGATCACTTTACTGTCGACGCCGCGTTCGGCATACAGATTCACCGCTTTTTGGACCAACGCACCGGTATTGGAAGTTTCGGTTGATTTTTTAAGAGTACAATTAAGAAATATTGCTCTAAGTGACATATTGCTATTGTTTAGGTTAAACCAACCGCTTGGATGTGAATTAAAAAAACAGCAGATGCC
>CAZHZP010000016.1:6591-23503 GCA_964537165.1 uncultured Roseivirgaceae bacterium
TATTGTTTAGGTTAAACCAACCGCTTGGATGTGAATTAAAAAAACAGCAGATGCCCGGCATGCCCGAACCTGTCGCATTACCCAAGATGATAAAATGGTGCACCATTATACTTTAATCCCATATTCATAACAGCTGGGGAAATAATTGAGCAGCTGTAAAGCTGATGGTCATCCCATGGTCTCTCAGGAATTAAAACCGCCCGTAATCTGCGTTTTTTTCTCCACCTCAGACGGCGGGATCTTAACAGGTTCATCAGACACGAACTGCGTATTCTCAATATCCCCTCCTTCTATTAATACCTTAAAATCGTGTAGCTCCGCATTCAGAAGTTTTTCAAAAGCGGGATTTAAGAACCTGGCTATACTGGTGCCTAATCCACCCATTACCGGATGGTAACTGAACACAACCCTGATCAACGTCCCCGAGCTGTTTACATCATCGTAAAATTCCACCTTTCCGGCATTTTGGATGATGGCATCCTCTTTGGACTGCCAGCCGATCAGTTTACCGGGGATATCTTTCACGATTTCAGCATCCCAGGCCACCGTACCATGATCGCCGGGCAATATGGCACTCCACCTTGATTCGGTTTGACTGACTTGCTCCACGCTTTCCAGGTGTTTCATAAACAACGGCAAGTTTTCCAGCCGTCTCCAAAATTCATAAACTTCCTGCCGCGGTACCGCTACTACATAATCGGCCCTTAGGTTGATGGCCGGCGTCTTGGTGCTGTCCTTCCCTAACTTGGTATAAACCGGGCAGTTGCCGGAAATCCCACGATAAAGCAGGTAAATAGAGGAAAGGTACTTTATCGGATTTCTAAAGGGTCTTCTAAAGCTTGTCCCCCATAAAACCAGCCCCGCTGTCACGGATAGTGCCCGTTCCACCGTATTGACGTTTTGATAATTATCCTGATCTTTCATAAGACAATTGATTTATTCCTTTTGTGTTTTTGGAAGGACAAGCTGCAAAATCAATTCCTTTAGCTAACCCCCGTGCTACTAATACAATAAAAGCTTGCTCAAAATCACCGAAAACCGTCATAAAAAGCGTCTCACGCTGGGAGTGATCCTCCTGGACAAACGCTATCCCCAAACAAAGTGTGGCTAAATCACCCCATTCACCCGGTTTTATCCCTCCCACTTCTCCAGAATCGCCGAGATATCTATACCGGATCCGAGTACGCCTTGGAATAAATCACCCTTCTCCCGAACCCTGTCCTTCATTGTAAACAAATTGAAATCATGCATGTTCAAGCCACTTTTAACCTCTTTCCATTCCAGAGGTGCCGAAACGGTGGCGCCGGGCTTTGGGCGGACACAGTAGGGTGCCGCCAAGGTTTGCCCCTTTCTGTTTTGGAGAAAGTCCAGGTAAATTTTCCCCTTCCGCTTGTCCACCTGTCTTTCCATGCTGGTCAAATCCGGAAGCATTTCATGAACCAGATAACACAAGAGCTTGGTGAAATCCCGTGACTCGTCATGGGTATATTGTGCGGCCAAGGGCATATAGATGTGCAGCCCGCTTGATCCGGAGGTTTTGCAATAAGCGGGAATCTTTAACTGATCGATCACCGTTTTGGCTGCCTGCGCCACTTCAATTACCTCTTCAAAGGTATTCTTATCTGAAGGGTCAATATCTAAAATCGCATAATCAGGGCATTCGAGAGAGCCCTTTTTGGAATTCCAGGGATTGATTTCAATACATCCCAGGTTCGCCATGTACAGCAAGGTCGCCTCATGCTGGCAGAGCATATACTCAATATCCCGGTCGTTGGATTTGGAATAGACATTTAAGGTGTCCACCCAGTGCGGGAAGATCCCGGCGGTATCTTTCTGATAAAAGCTGTCTTTTTGGATGCCTTCAGGATAACGGTGGAGATTTTGGGGCCGATCTTTTAAGTAAGGTAAAATCAGTTCGGCAATATTCAGGTAGTAATCGATGAGCTGATATTTGGTGATTTTTTCGTCCGGCCAATAGATCTTATCCAGATTGGTGATGGGCACCGCAAAGCCATTGACTTCCAATGTATCAGCCGTGTTGGAAACCTTCTTCTCCTTTACTGGAGCTTCCTCCACTTTCTCCGGCCGGATCTCCACAGGCATCTTATCCTGTCTCATCCCTTTAAAAACCGGATGCCGCATGGAGCCACTGGAAGTCCATTCGGAAAATTTCACTTCACAGATCAACTCGGGTTCCAACCAGATGGGTTTCCTTCCTTTCAGGTTGACTTTCTTATTAAAAGGGGATTTTTCCCGCACAAAAGGCTGGAAGGTCTCCAGCAGTTCCCGTTGCAAGGCATCGGTGAACCCTGAGCCACAGTTACCCGCATAAGTCAACTCTTCCTCTTTGTACACACCCAGAATCAATGAGCCGAAGAGTTGTCCTCCGGAGAGGGTATAGCCACAAATAATAACTTCCTGGCTTTCTGTCGATCTAATCTTTAACCAGCTTTCCGTCCTGATCCCAGGCGTGTAAGAGGAGTCCGCTTTTTTGGCGATGATCCCCTCCATCCCCGCGGCAATGGCCTGGTCGTAAAAAGTGTTGCCCATGGATTCGAGATGGTCACAATAAAACACCTGTTCCGACCCCTCGATGACACCTTCAATCAGGCTCTTTCGTTCTATTAGGGGCAAGTGGGTAATATCATGCCCGTTGAGAAACAGCAGATCAAAAACATAATACCTCAGTTCCCCCTCGGTATCTTCATGGTAGTTTTGCAATTTCTGAAATTCAGGAATTCCGTCCTGGTTAACCACAACGACTTCTCCGTCGAGAATGGCGTCGTGGGGGATCTGTTGAAGAGATCGACATATTTTTTGAAACTTGAGATTATAGGAGATCCCGTTCCTTGAATAGATATTTACTTTCCCCTGATGGATATTCGCCAGCATCCGGTAGCCATCCCATTTCAGTTCGTAGATCCAGCCAGGTTTGCTGAACACAGCGTTGGCTCGGGTAGCCAACATGGGCCGCACCATCTGGTGGATGTCCGTCAGCGGTTTGACTTCATCGGCTTCCTCTTCCAACAGCTGCTCCGCATCGTAGGCCAAACCGGTAGCATAGTCATCTTCCTTTTTGATCAGCAGCCATTGGTCCTCCCTCTCCCCCCTGCGTGTGTTTACAAGGGCAAATACGCCCTGTATTTTCTTTCCAAAAAATCGCAGCTTAAGATCCCCCTTCCTGTATTGTTCGAGCAAACCGCCCTCATAGCCTTCAGCGCCTTGGTAAGTGCCTTGGTCCCAAATAGTCATTTTTCCAGCCCCGTAGTTGCCTTTCGGAATCACCCCCTGAAACGTGAGGTAATCCATCGGGTGGTCTTCCGTATGGACGGCCAGCCGTTTGTCTTTGGGATTCATAGAGGGGCCTTTGGGTACAGCCCAGCTTTTGAGCACACCTTCCATTTCCAGCCGAAGGTCATAGTGTAGCCGCCGGGCTTGGTGCCGCTGAACGACAAATCTTAAAGGGCCACCCTCCTTCCTGACTACCGCTTCAGGCTCTGGGGTCTGGGAGAAATCCCGCTTCTTGATGTATTCATCCAGTGCCATTAAGATGCTTTTTTCCTGCTTTCCAAACTGGCCTTCAATTGTGCCATCAGGTCTTTGGCCGGGGTGGCTTTGCTTTCAAACTTCTCAACCTTTGATTTTTTCCCTTTGGCTTTAGCGTGAATGATCTTCAACAGCTGGTCGTTGTAGATGTCCTTATATTTCTCAAAATCAAATTTCTCAGTGTACTGGTCGATCAGTGTGAGGGCCATATCCACTTCCTTTTTGGATACTTTTGTCTGGGGCAATTTCAGCTCACCCGCGTCCCTGATCTCATCCGAGAAGCGGATAATATGGGCGACCATTACGTCATTGTAAACACCGATCAAGCAAAGGTTCTCCTTCTGGCGCATCACAAAGGAAGCCAGTCCCAGTTTCTTAGTCTTCTTCAAGGCGTCGCGCAGCAGATTGTAGGATTTTCCGCCCTCCTTTTGCGGTTCCAGAAAATAGGGTTTCTTATAAAGTACCTCGGACACTTCTTCCTCTTTGATAAATGCCTCAATTTCCAGCGTTTTGCTCTTTTTCATATTGGCGGTCTCAAAATCCTCATTTTCCAGGATGACATAGCTGTCCCCGATTTTGTACCCTTTGACGATGTCTTTCCATTCTACCTCTTTGCCGGTATTTTCATTTACCCGTTTATACCTGATCCTTGCATGATCATGGCTGTCCAGCATATCCAGATCCAGCTTTCTGTCCTCTGATGCGGAATACATTTTGATGGGTATGGTGACCAGGCCAAAACTTATCGAGCCGTTCCAAATTGATCTCATGGTTGTTGTTTAAGAGTTGTCCAAAAATTGGTATCTAATTTTGTACCATAAGTGAGAATGGAAGACCGGAAATGGGAGACCGAAGCAGGAATCCGTGGTGCGAAGCTGGATGTGGGAAGCCGGATGTCAGCTGTCTGTTGAAGGCCTGTGGTTGTGGCCTTACATCGGCACAAAAACCCGTTACAATGGCCTGTCTCCCCGACGATGGCGCCCCTGCCCCTATCATAGCGTCCCCTGCCCCATCGACGCCTCCGTCAGCGGATAACCTTATTTGCCGGATGTGCGGGACTGTTCTCTGTTATACAAGGTTTGCGACTTCCTATTCTGTTGGATCGTCAATTTGGACCGCAATCCCTTATCCGGGGCATTGGGAGTATTCGTCACATGTAGGTCACCGGCCTTAGTCATTCCGTAGGATTCGGGGGTTGTAGATATAGGAGACGGCCAGTATACCCAGAAACACCAGCGGCATCAACATAAAGCCGATGTTCTGATCTACACAGGCATGACTGATAAAGGCAAAGATCAAATTATAGGTAAGACCTGCATAGGCCCATTCTTTCAGTTTAGCGGGAACGGCAGGAACGGAAATAGCCACTACCCCCAGCACTTTGCAGATAATCAAGGCATAGGCGAAATAGTCCGGATAGCCCAGCGGCCTGGTCCCCACAGTGGCATACTCCGGTGAAAAAAGCAAGCTGCCAAGCGGCATCACCCCTTCCCAGAGAACGATGATGACCGTGGCGATCCAAAAGATTTTTTTGTTCTTTTTCATGATGCGTGAAATAATGGTTTTGTTCATCTTATAGCCCAAAATTATAGCAATGGAAATAATCCTGCCCGTTGTAAATCCGTCAACTATAGGGGTGAATTATGACAAAAGTATTTTTACCTTTATAGCTTATACCTTCCTGCGATGAAAGTATCCGTATTTGTACCGGAATATGGCGTGATTGAAGCGATTACGCCCCCCTACAGGGCGTTCCACACAGCCAACGAATTTTTGGCCACTCTTGGTAAAAATCCTGTGTTTGAAGTGGAGTATGTGGGATTACATCCCTACGTGCCCGCCAACAACGGAGAGTACACCGTCAAGACAGACCGCCTGCTCAAAGACCTGCACAAGACCGATCTGCTTGTCATCCCTCCCACCTTCGGCGACACCGTCAAAGGCATCCAAGCCAATGCCGAAGCCATTCCCTATTTTAAAAAACTTCATGCCGGAGGTGCCCACCTGGCAAGTCTGTGTATAGGGGCATTCCTCTTAGCCGAAACCGGCCTGCTTGATGGCAAAAGATGTTCTACCCACTGGGCACATATCCAGGAATTCAGGGAACGGTATCCCAATGTGGAAGTAGAAGACGGAGCCATTATCACCGAGCATGGGGATATTTACAGCAGTGGCGGGGCAAGCAGCTTGTGGAACCTGGTTTTGTACCTGATTGAGAAATTTTCGGACAGGGAGACGGCAGTTATGATTTCGAAGTATTTTGCCCTGGATATCGGAAGAGACAGCCAAGCCCACTTTGCCATCTTCCGGGGTCAACGCAACCACAGAGATCCCGACATCGAAAAGGTGCAGGATTATATTGAACAGCACTATGAGGATAAAATAAGCATAGAGATGTTAGCTAACCTGATCCATACCAGCCGAAGAACTTTTGAGAGGAGATTTAAAGAGGCCACCAATAACACACCGATTGAGTATATCCAGCGGGTAAGGATAGAGGCTGCCAAAATATCCTTTGAAGCATCGCGCAAGAATGTGTCTGAGATCATGTTTGATGTGGGGTACTCGGACACCAAGGCTTTTAGGGATGTGTTTAAAAAAGTCACGGGACTTACCCCCATAGCGTACAGAAACAGGTTTTCCAGAATGGCTTATGAGGTCTAGTGGTGACTGAAAATAAAAAGAGAGGGCCGGGATTTTCCGGCTCTCTCTTTATCTTATTTCCCTACTTCTTTTAACAACTCCTCTATCGCACGCTCCAGCTGTTGGTCTCTGCCTTTGTCGATGATTCCAGGCATATTTTTCACCTCAATATCCGGGCGGGTCTCGTTATTTTCCAGCCATTCCCCGGCCTTGTTTTTGACACTGATCGGCACGGCTCCCCACCGGGTTCCGTCAGGCAGCGTTTCCCAGCCGGCAAAACTACAGGTTCCCGGCACCGGCATCCCCAGGGTAGTCCCGATATTCAAATCGGTATAGCCGCAGGCAAAGCAATGGCCGTCGCTGTAGTTGGCTTCGTTGAACATGGCTAAAGTCGGCTTCGTCCATCGGAAAGTGGGTTCATAGCCGACCTCCCTATCCTCAGTCGCATAAGTCAGGAATCTTTCCCCGGTAAAGAACATGGCCAAATCCGCTACTAAGTCCCCGCCGCCGTTAAAACGAGTGTCTACGATTACGCCCTTCCGGTCATGGTACTTGCCCATCATTTCCTCGTAAATGTCCCTGAACGGACCGTCACTCATGCCGGGAATGTGGACGTAGCCCAACTGGCCCTTGCTGAGGCTGTCCACTTCATCCTGGTTCCTCTTAACCCACCGCTTGTACAGCAGCCGGTTTTCTTCGGCCAAAGTAATCGGCTTAACGGTAATTTGCTTTTTGTCGCTTCCATTTGCATCGGCCACTTCCAGCGCCGTGAACTTGTCCGCCTTGCGGTTGAGGTATCTGGCCCAATCCGTATCGGTGGTAATGTCAACGCCGTCGATCCTTTCTATGACCATTCCGGGCTTGATATCCAAGTTGGCCTTGTCCAGAGGACCTCCCTTAATGATTTCGGAGATTTTCAGGCCGTTTCCCTGGTGGCTGTAATCAATAAAAATCCCCAAAGAAGCGGTGGCATCTGCTTCAGGGATGCTTCTGCTATAGCGGGCTCCCGCATGGGAAACATTCAGTTCACCGATCATTTCCGAAAGCATTTCGGCAAACTCATAGCTGTTGCCAATGTGGGGAAGGTATTTGACATACGCTTCCTTCACTGCCTTCCAGTCCACGCCATGCATATCAGGCGTATAAAAAATGGCCTGTGTCCTTAGCCACACATGCTCAAACATATAATCCCGCTCGGCCTCCACGTCGTAGATCATTTCCCCGTTGATCTTGACGGCCTCTTGTTTCCATCCTTCGGGATTGATTTTGGTGATTTTGCCTCCGCTGAGCAAAAACAGGTTTTTCATTTCCTTGTCCCATTCCAAACTGCCTCTTTCCGAGTTAAGGGAGAGCTCCATTTTGGTTTCTTTGGTTCTCAGATTGGTGCTCCATAGGTTCATGTTCTTTTCGAACCTGGCCAGGTAATACAGCTTTTCGCCATCTTTAGAAAGTACCGCATCTCCCAGATTAGAGGAATGGATGGTCAACTTGCTCTTGCGGTCCCTCAGCCCTGCCCAATCAATATCTACTTCAGCGACTTTTTTATCTTCTTTCTTCTCCCTTTTATCCTCATCTTTTTCCTCTTTTGCTTCCTTAGCCCTTTTTTCTACCTCTTCCAGCAAAGTATGGTCATCTTTGTTCAGGTTGAATCTATCCCAATCCTCCTGGGTAAAGAACAAGCTGTAAACATCATCCTGGGTAGAGCCACTGGCAGCCATGCCTTTCAAGCCGTCCCTGTTGCTGAACCAAAGCATTTGTTTGCCTCCGTTGACCCATTTGGGAGAATAATCGCCGTAGCCGCTTTGGGTAAGGTTGATCATTTCCCGCTTACCGTCGGCCGCCAACAAGACCACCTCGCCGTTGACCATGGTAGGACGATAGGTAGCCAAAAGCCACTGGCTATCGGGGCTCCAGGTAAAATACTGATCCCCGTCCCTCATATGAAAAAGCTCATCGGGGGTCAGCAAAGTGACCGTGTCCTTAGAGGCCAGATCCATCACTTTCAAAGTCCTCCTGTTTTCTACATAGGCAAGTTTTTTCCCGTCAGGCGAAAGCTTTGGAAGGTAATTATCATGCTCATTGTCCAAAAGGGCGGTCTCTTCGATCAAGGTCGAAGCAAAAAAGAACGGCTCATCCTCCCTTATCTTTTTGCTCTGTAGAATCACCCATTTCCCTTTTCTTTCAGCCGCATACACCAGAGATGTACCATCAGGGGAGAAACCCACAAATTGCTCCTGCTCGGGCGATGTGGTGATCCGTTTGGTGGTGGAACCGTCCACAGAAGACACGAAAACCTCTCCTCTTGAAATAAAAGCGACTTCCTTGCCGTCGGGCGAAACAGCCATTTCCCTCACCCCGCCGTTAATGGAGATGTACTGGTCTCGATTTTTAATGTTTTGGGTGCGAAGTGTGATATCCAGCTTTTTGGCCTCTTCGCCTTCTCTCATGGTATAAAGCTCCCCGTCATAACTAAAGCACAGCAAGCCAGCATCCGAGGCTGTCAAAAACCGAACGGGATGGGTGTCAAATTCCGTTAACTGCTTGTTTTGCTCCGGCTGGTCCAGAGACAGTTTATGCACATTAAATGATCCGCTGGATTCGCTCAAGTAGTAAACTTCACTGTCGCTGTTGGTAAAGACGGGATTTCTGTTCTCACCATAATAGCTGGTTAGTTTTTGATGGCTGCCCCTGGCCACATCATAAAGCCACAGGTCCCGGGCTACGGAGGACTCGTGGTGCTTTCGCCATTCATTTTCCCCGCCTTTTTTATCATGGTACACCATTTGGGAGCCGTCCTTACTGATTTGGACATATTCCGCGGGGACGGTCAGCACCATATCCACCCTTCCTCCGGCAACAGGAACCCGATAAAGCTCCGGCTGATAGGAAGTAGGGTACTGTCTGTGGCTGGCCAGGTCCTGCCTCACACCACCGAACAATACGGAAGCATTGTCCGCCGAAAAGGTGTAGGGAAACTCATCGTTGGAATGGTAGGTCAGCCGGGTGGCCTCTCCTCCTTCCGCCTCCATGACAAACAAATCAAAATTGCCGTAGCGGTCAGAGGCAAATGCCAGATTTTTGCTGTCTTTGCTCCATACCGGCATAAAATCATGCCCTTCATGGAAGGTCAACTGCTCCGCTTTTCCACCTGAAGAAGGAATACTGTAAAGATCTCCTTTATAGGTAAAAACAATGGTTTTGCCATCCGGCGAGATGGATGGATAACGTGCCCATTGGGGCTGTGTCTGTGCCATGGACAAAAATCCAGATAACAACAGACCCATCAACATTAAATAGTACCTCATATAGTTTTTTTGATCGCCTTCAGCTCCACCAGACATCAACGGCCTATTCGCTGATAAAAAGACCTTGGTAAGAATGAAATGAAGTGTAGGAATTGAAGATTAATTTGTGGCGAAGATAAGAAAAATCACCTGATTGTCATCGACAGGAACGCAAGCCGTGAAGGCCAAGGACAGAAAATCATTGCACTTCTTCCAAGCCCTTAACATTCCAAAAATAAAGCAGGAACCCGGCGCAATGGGTTCCTGCCTTAACTCATCCAAGTAGCAACCGTGGCGTCGGCTTATCGTTTTTGCCCGGCCAGTTGAACAGCTTTATAGGCATTGACCAAGCCGCCGGTGATGCTCAGCGATCCAAAAGGCACCTGCTCCTCCTCGCCGGGCTTGCTTACCATCTGATCAGCCACTTTATATACGGACTGCTGCAAGATCTCCACTACTTCCGCAGGTTTTAATTCTGGGTAATAAGCCATTAGCAGGGCCGCTACGCCTGTGGCCGCAGGTGCCGCCATGCTGGTGCCGCTGTTTTCATCATAATCATTGTCCGGAAGCGTGGAATAAACATCCACCCCCGGAGCAAAGAAATCTACGGACTGCCGGCTATAATTGGAAAAGCTACCCGGAAGGCTTTCCCCCTGCTCCCAAGAGCTGGCTCCGACGGCAATCCAGTTTCGGGCAGGCTTCCCTCTTCTGCCGAGCCATCTATTAGGAAAATTGTTTTCCGGGGTAATCTCTTCACCGCTGTTGCCTGCGGCATGAATAAGCAAAACGCCTTTCCGCTGGGCATATTTGACAGCCTTGTCCACATATTTTTTGCCCGGGCTATAGGCCTTACCAAAGCTCATATTAATGATGTCGGCACCATTATCCACGGCATAATAGATCGCGTTCGCCACATCTTTGTCCCGTTCGTCCCCGTCAGGAACTGCCCGCACAGGCATAATTAGAACATGCTCCGCAATGCCCCTCATACCTAAAGTATTGTTGCGGTCTGCTGCGATAATACCCGCCACGTGGGTGCCATGGGAAGAATCCGGACCGGTCACATCATTATTGCCGTAGTTTCTATCCTTGTAATTGTCCTCCTCGTCCCCAACCAGGGCTCTTGGGTCAAATTCAGGATTATACGCATAATCTACCTGGTTTTTATAATGATCCACGGCCCGGGCCAACTCGTCCAAGATCAAGTTGAGGGTAGGCGCGTCGCCACCGATATTGGCAAAGAGCTGTCCCGCCATCACCACGGCCTGAGCGATCATCGGATCCCCGGAGTCCAAGCCGTTCAGGTCCTCCGGGCTGACGTCGTCTTTTCCCACCGCCTCCTTGAGCACCTTAGCCAATTCGCCGAGGTTTGCCTGAAGTTGGGAGGTGAATTGAAAATTCATTTCCGCCTCTTCCTTTTTGCTTTCAAAATCCTTTTTGATAGCCGACCAATAGGCATATTCTTCCCGGTCGCGTCTTTTGATCTGATCCGGATCTGCGTTTTCATACTTGGGCTTCAATCGGATATATTCCCGCGTAAGTTCATAGGAATCGGACTCGATGTTCGACCCGTCCGCGCCTCCGATAAAATTCCAGCCGTAGATGTCATCCACATACCCATTCCCGTCGTCGTCGATGCCGTTTCCGGCTATCTCCTTTGTGTTGGTCCAGATCTTCCCTTGCAGATCTTCATGCTCAATATCCACCCCGGAATCAATCACGGCTACCACTACCGTTTTCTTGGGTTTTTTGTCTTTCAGGAGGAGCTCGTAGGCCTTGTCGCTGCCGGTACCCATGATGCCATCATCTACAGGATCCAGATTAATCCAATCTTTGGGAGGGACAATACTATCGGACGCCAAGGGAGCCATCTGCAAGACGCCGCCCACTGTGACTGTAGACCAAAGCAGGAAGGCCCAACAGGGAATAAATTTCAGAAATTTTCGCATAGGGGTTATATAAGTAATGATAGTGAATTTTGAAACGCACCTTGATCCTGAGATGAAAGTGCGGATGAAAAAAATGGAACTAGCCTTTTTTATCAAGTAACGGTTCCAAAGGTAAAACATTTTGGCTTCAATCTTTTATATTATGTGATTACCGGATTGAAGCTTCTTTAGGCAGGGTGATAGAATAAAAATAAACGGTTTTCTATTGCATCTTTGGATTATGGCGGCTTAATTTGTGCAATCCTTTACTTTTTGATGGTAACAGGATTTATACAGAAGAGGCGAGAGACAGGCTTTAAGACCCTCTGGCAACCTGGAGAATCCAAGGTGCCAATTCCTGCCAACTGGTAAATTCCCGTTGGGTATATAAATTCTAAAAAGATGGCTCATTTAAATTCTCAACCCCTGTTTATTAATATCCCTTTTATCTTTAGGGAACTTTACCACTGCTGTTCTCGTATGGCCTCCTGTCAAATGGGGGGCATCTACTGATCGGGGATCGGTTATTCTTTTTTACTTCAATTTTCATCACTCAAAATAAAAAACAATTATGTCTCAATCGTACAAATTCGAAACGCTACAGGTACACGCCGGGCAAGAACCGGATCCTGCCACCAACTCAAGGGCGCTCCCTATCTATCAAACCACGTCATACGTTTTCAATTCTGCTGAACACGGTGCCAATCTTTTTGGGCTGAAAGAATTTGGAAACATCTATACCCGGATCATGAATCCTACAACGGATGTTTTTGAAAAAAGAGTGGCGGCTTTAGAAGGCGGAGTAGCGGGTTTGGCTACCTCTTCCGGACAGGCAGCACAGTTTTTGGCCATCACCAATATCATGACCGCCGGGGAAAATTTTGTCACCTCCCCTTTCCTGTATGGTGGCAGTTACAACCAGTTCAAAATTGCCTTTAAGCGCATAGGCATTCAGGCGAAGTTTGCCAAAGGTGACAAAGCAGAAGATTTCGAGGCATTGATCGATGAAAAAACCAGAGCGCTTTATGTAGAAACCATCGGCAACCCGGAGTTTAACATCCCGGATTTTGAAGCCATTGCTGCCGTTGCGAAGAAACATGACCTTCCGTTGATCGTCGACAACACCTTTGGTGCTGCCGGCTACCTGTTCAGGCCCATCGACCACGGTGCAAACGTTGTGGTGCAGGCTGCGACCAAATGGATTGGTGGCCACGGCACTTCCATCGGAGGGGTTATTGTGGATGCGGGCAACTTCAACTGGGGCAATGGCAAGTACCCCATGTTTTCCGAGCCTTCTGAAGGTTATCATGGTTTGAACTTCTGGGAGACTTTCGGAGAAAACAATCCACTGGGACTTCCCAATATCGCCTTTTCCTTAAGGGCAAGGGTGGAAGGCTTGAGGGATTTTGGCCCCGCCTTGAGCCCATTTAACTCCTTCCTGATGACGCAGGGATTGGAAACCCTTTCGCTTAGGGTACAAAGAACGGTGGACAATGCGCTAGAAGTTGCCAAGTGGCTTGAAGCACATCCGCAGGTTAAAAAAGTAAATTACCCAGGACTAGAAAGCAGCCCTTATCATGAGCTGGCCAGGAAATACTTAAGGAACGGTTTTGGCGGTGTGTTGAGTTTCGAACTGGAAGGCGATAAAGAAGCGGCTACCCAATTTATCAACAACCTGAAATTGATCTCGCATCTCGCCAATGTGGGGGATTGCAAAACGCTGATCATCCAGCCTGCCGCTACTACCCACCAGCAACTTACCGATGAGGAGCAGCTGGCCGCAGGGGTATATCCTGCACAACTTAGGCTGTCACTAGGAATAGAACATGTCGATGATATCAAGGCTGATCTGTCAGCCGCATTTGAGCAATTAAAATAACAACATGAACTTGCAGTCCCAATATCTTATAGTTGATATGACCCAAGAAGTTTTCAACAGTGAAGAGGAACTATTATTGGAATCTGGGGAGACTCTTCCCGGATTCCATATAACATACACCACCCAAGGACAGCTCACACCACAAAAAGACAACGTGATATGGGTGCTCCACGCCCTCACGGGTGATGCCAATGTCCACGAGTGGTGGAACGGGCTGGTGGGGGACGACAAATTCTATGACCCTACCAAACACTTCATTGTCTGCGCTAATCTTCTGGGATCTTGTTATGGCTCCACCCATCCTTTAAGTGACGATCCAAAAACAGGAAAACCTTATTATTATGACTTTCCCAGCCTGACCACCAGGGACATGGCCAACGGCTTGGAAAGTTTAAGAAAACATCTGGGCATTGAGAAGATAGACACCATCATCGGTGGATCGCTAGGAGGACAAGTGGCGCTGGAATGGGCTTATACCCTGGGTTCCAGATTAAAACATGCCATCATCCTGGCCTCTAACGCCAAAGCATCCCCGTGGATCATCGGCTTCAATGAAGCACAGAGAATGGCGATAGAGACAGACTGTACCTGGGGACAGCGCCACCCTGAAGCAGGTAAAAAAGGGCTGGAAGTGGCCAGGGCCATCGGTATGCTGAGTTATCGGCATCCTGAAACCTTTCTCCTGAATCAAAATGACCTGGGCGAAAACAGGGATAATTTCAAAATAAGCTCTTACCTGCGTTATCAAGGCTTAAAACTGGCTAACCGATTCAACGCCTTCTCTTATTGGGCACTGTCGAAAGCCATGGATAGCCACAACCTCGGGCGTGGACGGGGCAGTGTGGAGAAGGCGCTCTCGGCGATCAAAGCCAAGGTGCTGGCCATCGGTGTGGATAGCGACGTTTTGTTTACCCCTTCCGAATCCCGTTTTATCAGTAAACATGTGGCCAAAGGCACCTATCGTGAGATCCAGTCAATCTATGGGCACGATGCGTTTTTGATAGAGTATGATCAGATGAACTATATTTTGAGGTCTTTTTATTTGGAAGATGGCCTCGGAAGTTGAACGGTGTAGCAACCCGGGCAGTTAAGGGAGTACAGATTCAGGGGGAACGCGTAGAAGTAAAAATTTGGTTTTTTTTAGATATGGTGCTTACCATCTTAAAGCCGATAAACAAGAAAATGCCAGCCCTATGAACATCACTCAAATCAAGGAAACCTGTCTTTATATTTCCGATCTGGACAAGGCGGAGGCATTTTATGGCCGTGTGCTTGGCTTCCCCTTGATTTCTAAAGTGAACGCCCGGCATATTTTTTTCAGGTGCGGCACATCGGTTTTGCTTTGTTTTTTGCCGGAAGTGACCCAAGCGGAAACTACCCTACCGCCCCATTTTGCTGCGGGGAAACAACACATTGCTTTTGAAGTAGAACAGGCTGATTACGAAAAGACGAAAGAACAGTTGCTCCAGGAGAACATTAGGATCACCCACCAACAGGAGTGGACAACCCAGCTTGAGAGTTTTTATTTCGAAGATCCATTCGGCCATGTATTGGAAATTGTCCCCAGGGGAATTTGGGAGAAAACCCATTAACATGCTTGCCAATAAATTTTTAGTGCCTCGTAGACTTTAAGAATGGTGTCTTTCAAAGTAGATGGCTCAGGTTATTGCTATTTTTTGCGTAATATGCCTTGATAAAAGAATAACAGATCCCTCCCCGTAGCAAGAGAGGTTTACGTCTTTTTAATCAGGCATAATTATTGGCACCATACCTACTACATTCATTACTATCTGCCGTCGTTCTTATGAAAAAACTTGACTCTATCCTACTTATAGATGATGATCCGATTTCCAATTTTTTGACCGAGAGGTTGCTGCTAAAAATGCAGGCCTCAGATGATGTAAAGATAGCGCTTAATGGCATTCAGGCGCTCCAGATGATAGAGGAGCGTTGCAAAGATGGAAATCAATGCCCTGAGCTTATTCTTTTGGACATTAATATGCCGGTAATGAGCGGCATAGACTTCCTGAAGCTGTTTAAACAGAAAAATTTCGAAGGTGGTGACAAATCCGACATCGTGGTGCTGTCAACCTCGACCCACCACAAGGACCAAAAACAAATCAATGCATTAGGTGTGGAGCACATCCTGCAAAAGCCTCTGACGGAATCCAAACTGCAACAGGTATGGGAGCAAACGGGAAGACGCTGATACGTTATATGAACAGCGGTATATTGCTACAAAGTGATAGTATGTAGTATATGGAGTGCTATAGCCCCCAATACCACATACTTTATTACATGTACTCTTTATTCTACCACGTGGATCTTCAACATGTTGGTTTTGCCTTTCGCCTTTAGAGGCATGCTGGCAGTATTGATAACGATATCCCCTTCCACCACAAATCTCTCTTCCTTCAGCTTGTTTTGAATGTCCGTGAAAGTATCATCTGTGGACACGGACTGGTCGTAATGATAGGCCCTCACACCCCATACCAAGCTCAGCTGCGTGATCAGGGCTTTGTTTCTGGTAAAGATAAAGATATTTGCCAGCGGCCTATGCGACGAAACCCTAAAGGCGGTAAATCCCGATGTGGTAATGCCCACGATAGCTTTGGCCCTCACGTTTCGGGACAGCCTGGAGGCCATTAACAACAGGTTATTATTCAGGAAATTTTCATCATCCTCTGGGATCTTATAAAGGTTGTGATAGACCTCAGCATTTTGCTCGATGTAATCGATCACACTGTTCATGGCTTTAACCGCAGCCACAGGAAATTTACCGGAGGCAGTTTCAGCAGAGAGCATTACAGCATCCGCTCCGTCCAACACCGCATTGGCTACGTCATTCGCTTCGGCACGGGTGGGGCGTGGATTTTGGATCATGCTTTCCATCATCTGGGTAGCGATGATCACCGGCTTACAAGCCAGTTTGCATTTCTGCACCATCTTCTTCTGCCACAAGGGCACCATTTCCATGTTGACTTCCACCCCTAGGTCTCCCCGGGCTACCATTACCGCATCGGTTGCGTCGATAATGGCGTCGATATTATCCAATGCTTCCGGCTTTTCGATCTTGGCGACGATCCTACATTCTTTACCGGCTTTCTTGATCCTTTCTCTCAGGTCGATGATATCAACGGCCGACCTCACAAAAGAAAGCGCGATCCAGTCGACTTCGTTCTCCAGGCCGAACACCAGATCTTCGAGGTCTTTCTCTGTCAGGGAGGGGGCGCTTACCTTTGTATTAGGGAGGTTGATGCCTTTTCTAGACTTCAGGATGCCGCCGTGGATGACCGTACAGTTGACGTTTTTGCCGTCAGTGTCCACCACTACCAATTCAAGATTACCGTCATCAATAAGAATCCGGTCTCCCTGCACCACGTCCTGCGGCAGGTTTTGATAAACCGTGCTGACCAGAGAGGCATTGCCCAGTACCGGATCGTTGGTGATGGTGAGTTTATCGCCTGGATTGATCTGTACCCCGTTGTTTTCCATTTCGCCCACCCTTATTTTAGGGCCTTGGAGATCTTGGAGAATCCCGATGTTGAGTTTATGCTCTTGGTTGATTTTCCGGATTATCTTGATGACCTCAGCGTGTCCTTCATGGTTGCCATGGGAAAAATTGAGCCTGA
>CAZHZP010000017.1:0-22749 GCA_964537165.1 uncultured Roseivirgaceae bacterium
CCTGGTTGATAAGCGAATAAGAGCTGCCCTCTTTGTTTTCTATAGGAATGTGAAATAGCCGCTGGTAATATGCTTCCGCCTTAAAGAAGAGGTTAGCACCCAGTTGATTTTCATAACCTGCTACATAATGGGCTGCTTTGGAAAAACCTATGTTTTTGTTCGGCATAGCATCTGTTCCGGTTTCGTCGGGTATAATGCTGAAGTAATTGGTGAGTGATTCCATTTTGCCGTGCATACCGAAGCCGACTGTGAATGCCTGTGTGGGCTGAAACTGCCACCTCATACTTGCCCGAGGTTCTATGTACAGGTCACCATTGAGGGTAGCACCGTGTACATGTACACCGTTGACAAAAGACACATTTTCCGAAGGCCGGTATTTCCAGCTTATAAAACCCTGATAGTGGCCGGCGTTGCCTTTGATGTCCTGGTCAGCGACAAACTCCCCTGTCTCCTTGTCGAAGTATTGGTTGTAAAAGTTAAAATAATGATGGGTATAAATGATCCCGGTCTGCAGGTTGTGCCGGGCGTTAAATTTATGGTTAAGTGTGGAAGCGCCTTTTATCGTGTTTTTATCGAGCCTGCTGTCATAAAGCTCTTCAAGCACACCCTGCTCATCGGGTTCGTATCCTTCGAATCCACTGCCATTCCGGGATAATGAGATGCTGTTTTGGAGAAACGCTTTACTTCCCAAAGGCAGGTATTGGGTGATGCCCAAGACGCCCATATCGGCTTTATAATCTCCTCTTTCCAACAGCTCATCCTCATCTTCCGCCGCAAATTCCTCTTCCACGATGCTGCTCTTGCCCCCCAGTCCGAACAGGGAAAATGTACCAAGGGATTTCGTCGGCACATGTACCTTAAAGGACATATCCTGATATTTGGGTATTCCTCCGAAGTTGACCAGACCGAGATCATTGAGCATGGTCAGCGTGGAGTACCGGTAGTTCAGCAGATAAGAGGATCCTCCCCCTCTTTTAAAGGGTCCTTCTAGCGTGGCTTCTGTGCCGAGGATTCCTACAGAAGCGCTGTATTCCCGCTGTTCGTTGTTTCCCTTCCTGAGCCGCATGTCGAACACACCGGAGAGCGCATTTCCGAACTCTGGCGCAAAGGCGCCGGTATAAAATTCAGAATCGGCCAGCATGATGCTGTTTAGGGCGTTGATGGGGCCTCCCGTAGCTCCCTCGCCCGAAAAATGGTTGGGGTTGGGAATATCGATGCCCTCAAGCCTCCATTGTATACCCTTGGGGGAATTTCCCCTTACAATAATGACGTTGTCACCTGATGCGTCGCCGGTCACCCCGGCATAGCCAGAAGCCATCCTGGCGGGGTCATTGAAAGATCCCGCATAGCGTTTGGTTTCCTCTACGGTAAATCCCCGCGCACTTACCAGTGCCATTTCGTTCGTTATCCGCGACTTATCCTGATCAGCACGAACGACAACCTCATCCATGCCGATCAATGATTCCTGAAGTTCTACCTCAAGCACGGTCTCTTTACCGGATATGATGAGCAGGTTAGAAAGTAGTTTTTCTCCATACCCCAAATAGCTTATCTTCAACGTAGCTCTCCCCACGGGTACATTTTCTAAACGAAAATGGCCCTGCTTGTCCGTACTGACACCCAAAAACATATTGGAATCAACCACTACCACATTAACACCTGGCAGGGGTATACGGGATTCTTGATCGATTACCTTACCTCTGACCGTTTGGGTAAGACTTTGCCCCTCAAGTAAGATGGAGAGCAACATAAAGCATAATGTAAACAGAGGCGGGAAAACTCCAGAAGGTCGGGCCATGACATAATAAGGGTCTAATGTGTTTGTCTTAGAAATGAACAGCAATAGTTTTTTTGCTTTCTACTGTCATGACAGCCAGAGCAGACTTTACCCTTATTGTGGTAGGATATTTTTTTTAATGAAGAAGAATTAGCTGAAAAGCCCATGTAATTCCCTTATACAATAGCAACGGTTCCAGCGATCATTTGAACCATGCGCCCGGCTCCTGCTCATCTGCCCACCATGTAAACCCGTCTATTCCCTTTGCTTTTAAGCGCTCGATAAGCTGTGCGGTATGGTGCTGGATATGTCGGATGCTGTTAACATGAAGCTCTAGCCGCGAATAAGGATACCATTCAAATCCCGAAGGTGCCTCTAGCGGAAGGGCTTCAATAGCGGGAAGCAACTCCGCTTCTAACGACGAAATGAAACTGATTAGCTCATCCTTGGTGTGAAAGCCTTCCACTACTACTCCTGCATCAGGATTTTCCCAGTCTTGGGATCCGCCCAGGCTTTCCGCTCCTTCAATTGCATTTTCAAAAGCCACATAACTTTCACTTGTCGCTCCTAGATAAAACTTTACCCCCCAAACTACATGATAGGCGATCTGCCAATTGGGGTTGTTGTAATCTTCATTGTTCCATAATTCCTCAGGCACCCGCTCCACGGCCTGGCGGAGCATGCCCAGGCTAGCTTTATACTGTGAAGCAAGGATAGCCACTATTGCTTGGTTGTCCATCATCTGTCTGTTTAGTTGTTCTGCAAATATGGAAGGCGTTTGTGACAACGGGATGTCAGTAGGGACAATGATTTGGGCATCTTAAGGCTTTTCGTGAATTACGTCGCCGGTCGACAGTTCACCGCCGACAGCCTCCTCAATCTTATTATTGACCTTCTTTTCTATTTCAGCACTTACACACCGACTTTTGGACAGCCATCCGGAAAATTGTGCGGGGTGCCGTTGACAAAGGGCTCATTGCTCACTTTTCCATCCGCACGATAAGGAGGAATGACCCATTCCCCATCAGAATGATGAATATCCGCTTACCCCTTTCCAAGGGAATAGGTAACCAATCCCCAAATCCCCTGACCCCTCGCATAGTAAAATATTCAAATAAACTTACCCCGAAAATCGTAACTGAAAACGTCATAAAACATGCTTACTTGTTTATTTCAAACCCATTCTTAAAAAAATATATGATCCTGGTAAATGACCTTGAAAAGACAAAAAACCATACGAACACACAACTATAAAATCCAAAATCAAAGGCTGAACCATCCAACCCATGAAATTCAATTAAAAATAATTAATCATATCACCAATAATGGTTAGCACGATCTGTTTTGACCGTGATAGATTTGCCTTAAAATTTACTAAGGTGATAAATACAGGAACCAGGATTTTAAATATCGGAATTAATTCTGCGGCATCTCTCCTCATTGCCTTCCTTTAGGAAGGTGAAGGCGAGGATGCTTTCAAAGGGGGATGAATTTGTCTCCCTAGAATACCCTTCCAGACTGAACGCAAGCATTGTAATACCAAACTAAAAGAACATGAAAAAAACGACCCTACTCCTTCTTCTGGCAACAGCCCTGGCTACTGGCTGTTCTGAAACCGAGTCGCCCAAGAATACATGTGATTACGATAGAGAATATGAAGAATTCTTAAAAAAGATGACCCAGTGGGAAGATGATATGACTACAGCCCGATGCGAAGAGATGCGGAAGTCAGCAATCAGCGTACTTCAAAAATTAAGATCCTGTCCAGGGGGAGTGGTCACAGCGGAAGAGGCTATGGAATCATGGAGGGATGTAGACTGTAGTGCCTTCGATCTTTATGACTTGTGAAATCAATGCCATTGCCTCTAGAAAAAAATAATCGTTATCCCAGTAAACCGTTAACCATGAAACCCATTTATCTGAATTGGAAAAATTCCTGCACAACAATTTTTGTCCTGGTCTTTATGTTGGTACTGGCTTCCTGTTCCGAAAGCCCAAAGCCCGACAAGCCGCAGATGCAAAATCCACCGCAGAAAGAGGATCCGAAGGAGGATCCGGGTGAGGAACCGGAAGAGGTTTCCCACACCTCTGCTTTAGAAATCGATGCGAATTTTGTCCCAATCACGGGATTTTCTTCTAGGAACGTCGCACTTCAAGAAGATGGAAAAATTATAATTGATGCCTATATACCCCAAGATAACGGGGATACGTCTGTGAAAATTTTTCGTCTACATCCAAACGGGGATCTGGACAACACTTTCGATATAGATGTTGACAGGAGCTGGAAGCTTGGTCAGGTAACTGGTCTTTTTGTATTAGCTGACGGACAAATACTGGTAGGTGGCAGTTTTATCGTTGACGGAAAGACAGCTTATATTGTTAGACTTTCAAAAGACGGTAGTTTAGATAGAACATATGGCGGTATCGGCTACTATTCTAGGAATCCACCCCAGCTGATCAGGACGGCTGACGGCAAAGTCTTCGCAATTATTCCCCATGACGAAAGGATTGCGGGCGGGTTCACCCAAAATTATTTGATACGGATTAATGACGACGGCTCCGTAGATGAAAGCTTTAGATTTATCTTTAACGGTGCTGGCCATATCCGTTCAGTTGTTCCACTGGTTGACGGGAAGATCTTGGTCTCAGGGAAATTTGTTTACTCTAGAAACGGACGGAATCGGTACGACCTGGCCCGCCTAAATGATGATGGCGGACACGACGAAAGTTTCAACTTCCCGTTTGAACAGCGGACAAATTTCAACACCCCATTAAGCATGACGGTGGATTACGAAGGAAGAATTTTGATCGCCGGCACGTTCGATCGTTTAACTGATCTAGATGTTCGGGATGAAATTCACGACCTCAATAGAATAGCACGTATAAATCCAGAGGGGAGTATCGATCTAAGCTACAAAGACCCGCTAGTAAGGATAGGACGATATGTTGCTGATATATTTTCTTTCTCTGATAACACGTTGATGATAAGATCATTTGATGAGTCCACCAGAAGGGAAGGATCTTTTTACTTTTTTAATGAAAACGGGGGGGAAGAGCCGGGTCTATCCCTTCCTTTTCCGGTCACATCCATCGCTCAAATATTTAGGGAAAGCAAGGAAGAAGATCAATATTTGTTTGTAGGAAATATCCCTGTCAACGGTATAAACTATCCTCTCGTGCGGATGAGAAGGAAATAAACAATCGCATTTTTAAATAAGTTGGGAGCTTTTTCCTAATCTATTGGCTAGGCCATTATGAAACTCAATCTGGACTAAAATTCATTGATCTATGTGAAATCCAAAAAACAGCTTTAAAGACACCTTCTTTGAGTGGCCAATGATTTATTATCTTGGCCACTCCCTGAATATTCACTGAATAAACAAGTTTTCCATGGCGGAAAAATCCAAAGCAGGTGCAATTACCTCCCAAAACCAAAAGCTGTCTTCCCTGCCGCTACCTTTTCGCAGCATTGACCCTATTATACCCTTACCGTTAAGTCTAAACATTGCTCGGATGAGTTTTTGGCAACGGAAGCAGAGTATGTGGCTACCATGGGAATCGGATTTAAAAGGACATCGAAAAAGCCGATCAACGCTTATGATTTCTTGTCGGCCTCTGACAAAAAACAATGATCATTCAACAACAACCAAAAACTTGGTTATGCTCCTAAACGGCATAAACACGGACAAAGGTGACAGGGACAAATCACGTGCTTTTTGAAAAAATGCCATGGTTCGATAAACTGCAGTCTTTGAAGGAGATCGACGACTATCGGACTGGATTACCGATACGTCCCTTTCACTATGCGGTAGCGGGTTGTCGGAACACCCTATAAGATCCACAATCTTTGCCATGGTGGGCCCGGCCGAATACATATAAACCACATCAGAAAATCTCATTAACCAACAAAACGTCCCGGTCAGCGCGTAGAAAATGAATTATCCAGCAATAAAAACCACCTATAATGGTGGTTTTTATTGTTTTTGTGAAATAAAATTTGATTGGGACGGGGAAAATTTGGAATTTCACCAAGCAACTCCCAGGCGGAAGCAACAAACTTAAAACCACATGATAAAGAAAAAATGAAAAAATACCTGGCGAATATATTAGGCTACTTCTTGATTTTCTCCCTGGCAGCTCTTCTGCATGGCTGTAACCTGAATAGAATCATTGAGGATGCCCTGACCGACGAGACAGAGGATGGGACAAATCAGCTTATTACCGCAAAGATTGATGGCAGGGATTTTTCCGCTGAAAGTGATTTCGTTGAAGCAGAGTTAACTCACCATTCCGAGTTAAATATGTTCCTCTTCGCGATATCAGCCGGAGAACCGAGATTTCATGAGGGAGAAGGGGTCGTTGCGGTGGCCATTGGCTTGGTGTTCCACGGGCGGGATTTTTCCTCCTTAACAAAAGAAAGCATGCTTAAGCCCAGGAAGGACATCCCCACCGGTGACTTTCCCCTAATGGACGACTATTACGTGGAAGGATTGGTCGTTGAGGATTTAGAAAATGCCGATTGGGAATATGAGGCCCGCGCTCCAGAAACCATCGAAGTGGTCATTACTGAGATTGACCATAACAACAAGCTGATTTCCGGCAACTTTGCGTTTACTGCATACGATTCTGATAGAGACACACATATCGAAGTAACTGAGGGGGAGTTCAAAAACATCCGGTGGACGAACTAGATTGGATAGTAGGCGCTCAATATAGCCAACAGTCAAGTCGATAAACGAGCGGATGGATGAAGCTGAACCACAAAAGGTACGAGGCTCCTCGATCTTGTGTGAACGATCCTGATATGAGGTAGTTCTCAAATGGCTTAATATTTTTTCTTTCGGAACCAGCTATAGCGCGGAGCGGCTCCTATGGGTAAGGAAGGTCCCACCGATTTTCACGATGATGCACCGGCTTCCACGAATCTCCCTCCATGTCCCATGGAGCTCCGGCTACAACCAATCTATACTGGAACGGATGGCGAATCACATTCCCTCTCGATATACTATATAGCTATCCGATATTTTGTTTAGTGACCAGAATAGATACATGATTCTACACAAGAGGTCATTAAAATCACCAATTATGGTGGGAAAAATCAAAAAGTCATTCAATAGTTTTGTAAGAGCTCACATATAAGACATTCTAATAATTAATCATACAACATTAAAAATATCCGCACAGGCGGTTTGTCATTATCAACTACAAATTCACCAACCATTTAATTTGACAATTATGAAAAAACAAATCAGCACACGAATGTCTACGGTACCATTGGTAGCGACGGCATCATTCCGACTGGTCTTTGCTCGGGGAAGTTAAGACATTATAACGAAAGATAAGACAAGGGGACTACCGCTTTTCAGTTTTGATCTCCCGACTGCCGTTCACAACAAATAAATCTTTCATTTTCAAACGGTGGAGTGAATATCCACGCAAGAGTACACTTGGCCTGTTCAGGTATTTTTAACAGGGGCGATACCGAAAGGCCTTATGAGTAGGGAATCTTAAAATATAAAAACCAATTTACAATGAAAAACCTTTCAACACTTCTATTTGCTACAATAATGCTCTTTGTAACAAGCTGCGCAACATTATTTACGGGAACCAAAGACCGTCTTACTTTTAACAGTGATCCATCAGGTGCAACCATATACATTGATGGAATAGAACAATGTACGACGCCGTGTACGATGAGAGTAAAACGAAACATCAACGAAACAGATGTGGAATTTCGACTAGACGGTTATGAAACTAGATTGATTACCCTAAGTAAAGAGTTCAATATTATAAGCATCTTAAACTTAGGAAATCTGTTAGGCTGGGGTATTGATGCCGTATCAGGAGCGGTATTGAAGTATGATAGAAAAACCTATGACATAACCTTAGAGAATAAGAACACAGCGATGATCAATCCAACAAGAATCAACATTGATACCCAAGAGAATATTGTAGAGCTCTATGTAGTCGAGGATTAACGGAAAATAATAGAATCATTCCCAAGCGGCATCGGTAGGCAAGTATAAGCTACCGATGCTTGCTTTTGATTCAACTACATCTCGCAAAGCCGCCATCCGCCAAATATCAGTGGCAATTAGGGGCTTTGATATCCAATCCGCAATCACCTGGGGATTTACTGGCAGAATTCCAGGGCCTTATCTCAAAGCCTGCATATAGCCAAACAGTGATGACAAAAATACCTGATCGCAGAGACGAATGACACTGCACGGATCCGATAAGCACGAGATTGGATATAATAAAAATCCTACTCCCATCAAAAAAGATCGAAGGCGAGACAATAGCGCAGAATTTCCCAGTTGTTGGTTGTTTCGAGCAATTCTTTGATGCGTTTTTTATGACTGTTTACGGTGTTTACTCCTATAAAAAGCCTTTCCCCGATTTGCGTGGCCTTGACGCCTCTCGCCGATAGGGCAAGCACTTCTTTATTGCGGGCAGTCAATTGGGAAAATTTACCTGTGTTTTTACGCCTAAAGGCCATTTCTTCCAGGATACGCGTCGCTTTGGCGGCTGCCCAGGGCTCAAAGCTTAGGGGGATAATCTGGGTGAAGGTAAAGTGGGACTTAGTCGGCTGAGCGGGAAAGAGGTAATGTACAATTACCAACTCCACTTTCCCTCTTTCGATCAACTGACCGTAGGAAATATAGATTTTCTTTTCCACAAAAGAGGTATCCCCAAGCTTCGTGACACCCAGCTGGCAGGTATTTGGACTGTTGGGGTCAAAGATCTTTCCCCGATACTCCCTCGCCGGAAGATACTTGAATGCCGCATTCGTCAAACCATAGTGCTTCAATCCGTATTTGCAGATAAACAGATTTTGAAATGGATCAGTACGTTGAATGATTTTGATGCCCGGGATCCAAGCCCCCGCAGTCTCGACGGCTTGGATCTTGTTGGTGATAAATTCTTGTTCGGAGGGGTCGTTGAGTTTCATGTGAACAGCGGGTTGAATGGTCCATATCACAATTTATCCTGCATGGTTTTAAAAAAAATTAAAAAAGCACCAAACACTGCTTTTGCTTGATGAAGTCTATAATATTCCCAACGAAAGTTTTCATAAGGTGTCGGCACCCCCTAATGCTTCAAAACATCGTCTAATGAAAAACATGTAGGGCTATTACTCTAGTGCGAAGAACTGTGCTTATCAATCCCTATTGCCGGAACATTTTGAAAATATAGACGATTACTTCTGTTTTTCATGACCGAAGCAAATTAATTTTACTATTTTTAGACGTTAATCTTATTTTTATATCACATCATACCCGCAACGTGAGACATTTTATCATACAAATATGTTTAGCTGTTTCCATCCTGCATCACGGCTTTTCGCAGGTAGCTGTAGAGGACGAAGGACTTTTGTATGCCCAGGAAATCATGGAACAAGGACTGCTCACCAACGATTCCGCACAAATCGCCCAAGGGTATTACCTGTTGGGCAAATATGAAACGCGGATGATCAATTATGCCGAAGCCTATAAGCTATTCTATCGCGCTTTAAGGATCAATGAAGACATCGGGGATTCTTACAATGCCGGGAAAATCTATTTAAGATTAGCCAACATGGAACTTGATCAGGGATATCTTGAAAAAGCCAAAGTGTACACCGAAGAGGCCGTCGGGATTTTTATAAAGCACAACCACAGAAAAGGTCTCAAGTCGGCCTATATGGTGATTGGAGACATCCATTCCGCTGATGCATATACTTATGAGAACAACGAATCCTATTTCCAAAGCAAGATGGACAGCGCCATACTTTTTTATGAGAAAGCGATAAAGATAATCGTAAAAGAAGATGATGAAAAAGATCTGGCAAAACTAAGGTGGAAAATAGGATTACTCTATGTCGATTTGAAAAATGAAAAAGCGATTCCCCAATTGGAATATGCAGTGGAAGTAACCCGAAAATATCCTCCGAAATCACCACTGGTCATTTATCAAACAGAACTTGCAAAGGCCTGGCTTATGGCGGAACACCCTTCTAATGCGGAGGAGATACTTTTAAACTCACAAGAAATCATAGACAAAGGTTTTAATATCGATGCCATAACGGTAGCGAATCACCATGCGGTTTATTCTGACTATTACAAATCCATTGGAGATTGGCAAAACGCGTTGTATCACGAAGAAAGAAGCCTCCACGCCTACCGTTTGATGGCCGAAGTGGACCGGGAAGGCCATGTAAGCAGATGGCGCGTACAGTTGGAAACAGAGAAAAAGGACCTGGCCCTGAAGCTGCGCCATCAAGAAATTGAAGCTAAACAAAAGCTGATTTACCAACAACAGTTTTTTCTGGCCACCCTGGTGTTATGTTTCCTCCTATTGATTTTGCTGAGCTATTTTTTGTACCGAAACTTAAAAAAACAGGAATCCCTCAGCAAGAAAAACGAGGTCTTGATGCACGAGCAAAACCACCGGGTGAAAAACAACCTGCAGGTCATATCCAGCATGTTGAGCCTTCAACAAGATTACCTGCACGATGACTTGTCAAAAAAAACCCTTTCGGAAAGCCGCACCCGAATCGACTCAATGATCCTCCTGCATCGCCAACTCTATGAAAATGAGAACGTCGAGCTTATTGACATAGAGGAGTTTTTCCATGATCTGATCAACTCAGTGGCACTTAGTTTTGGCGAGGGTGGGTTACAATCCAATTTTAGCATGGGAGTCAGGCATCTAAAGACTGACACGGCTACTGCCCTTGGGGTAATCATCAACGAACTGGCGATGAACTCGTTTAAACACGCTTTTAAAAACAAAACCCCGACGATTGAAATTTCCTCCAGGCAAACAAAAAAGAAAACTGAAATCGTCTACAAGGATTTTGGGGACACTGACCTGGAGGAGGAGCTTAACAGCCCTGACAAAAAAGGTTTCGGGCTGAATCTGATACAGATGATTTTATTTCAAATCAACGGAGAGCTCACCTATTCCTACAAGGGAGGCTCAGTGTTCACCATTTCTTTTAAGCATTATCTATCATGAAGCTGCTGATCATTGAAGATGAAATCGTCACCGCCACTGACCTGAAAAGGACCCTCGAAAAAAGAGGCCACCAAGTTTTGCCCATCTGCAAGTCTTACAGGGAAGTCGAGCGCGTTCTCCAGGCCGACACGCCCGACCTTTTGCTGATGGATATACAATTGGCAAACTCTATAAAAGACGGGATTCAGATAGCTGCGGAAATCAACCGGGACCTGGCGCTACCGATTGTCTATTTGACCTCCCAAACGAACCATGAAACCTTCGTAAGGGCCAAACACACCTCTCCGGCCGCCTATTTATTCAAACCCTTTCGACATGAAGAACTCGTTTACCAACTGGAGCTGGCTTATGAGCATTATATGGTCAACAGGCCAGTAACCCCCAATCCAAGTACAGCGGAAGAGGTATTTTTTCCCTACAACAACGGGCACCAAAAACTCAACAAAAACTCGGTCCAGTTTATAAAGGCCTCTGGTTCTTATGTCTACATCTATATTGCCGAGGAACCGCGGCCCTTACTGTTTACCATGAACCTCGGATATATTTCTCAATTCTTCAGCTCCTCCAATTTCTATAAATTAAGCAGGTCATATATCGTAAACCTTGCCCAGATCACCAGATTTGATGCCGATTACATTTCGTTTAAAAACTCAGAAGAAAAAGTCCCCATCCCCAACGCCAAAAAGAAGGATTTTTTAGATAGAATCGCCTTGGCCAGAACCCCTCACCGGTAGGGCTCATAGAAGTGCCCATATATTTTTTAACCCTCTGTGGCTAGTGGGGGGCCAAATAATAGCCCACAAAGAACCCGTAGGGCTCATAGACCAATCCGCAAGCTTATGTGCCCTTGTGTGCTTATGTGGTTCATAAATAAAATCCACATGGGTTAATGGGATTTATAGAAAAACCCACCAACGCTCTTTGGCTTAACTATCCAAGCTCTGTTCAAAAAAATACTCCGACAAATCGCTAACAAAATCCGCTGTCCATCTTTACAAATTTTGCTCACGCTGAAGTTCATCAAAATTCCTTTTGGCACATTCCGCAGTAACATCCAAATAAAAACCACCAAAAGTAGTGGCATAAAACTGTATATATTCCTATAGTTTTGTTTATGTCCTTCCTTCTGAAGACACTGAAAACCTGATATTTAAATAAAGCAATAGCTCAAATAAAAGTTAAATGATAAACAGTTTACCGCTATGAAAACACATTACTATTTAACCGTACTTCTATGCCTCTTGATCGGTATTTCGGGAGCTTATGCCAAAGTGATTCGGGTAAACAATCTGGAACCATCAAACCCTGAGGAAAACACCTTTTCCAGTCTTCAGGAAGCTTATAACAGCGCGGTTTCGGGGGACACTCTTTATATTGAGGGGTCAAATATCCCATATGGCAGTTTGACCATCGCAAAACGGCTAGTATTTATTGGTCCGGGCTATTTTCTTTCCGAAAATGAGGGGTTGTCGACTAATAAACAGGAAGCTGTTGTCCATACGTTTACATTAGGAAACGGCTCTTCCGGCTCTAAAATAATGGGACTGGCATTTTCGGTGAGTTCTTTAACAAGAATTAGCCTTTCAGTGGGAAATATAGAGATTATAGGATGTTATTTTGTCAGAAACGGAGCAATTGAGGTGAATTTATCCAGTCTTGAGAACTTAGTTATTCAAGGTAATTACTTTTCTGGAGGGGTTTTCAGTATGTCCACCACAGCGTCCTTTCAGCCACCTAAAAACTTTCTGCTTTCCAACAATATCGTAGAAGGGAACTTTAGTATGATTAAGGATAACAGTGCGGGAACCATCACCAATAACCTGTTTAGAGGAAATACATTTTGGACGGGAACGAATGCAAACCTACAGATTTATAATAACATCCTCTTGGGAACAAATGTTACCAATGTAACCATGCCGGATCAATCCGGAAGCAATATCAGCCATAATATCTCGGTAAGCACCCAATTCCCAAATACAAACAACAACCAGCCCAATACCACCGAGGCGGATATTTTTTTGACGGGCGAAAACACATTGGATGGCAAGTATAGGATCCGTTCAAACGGACCAGCGGATAAAAAAGGAAAAGACGGCGTAGACATCGGTCCTTTCGGCGGCCCCAGGCCTTACAAACTTTCGGGGTTACCGGATCTTCCCGTCATTTATGATTTAAGTTCATCGGGATTTGGTACCCCCGACGGGAAGTTACCGGTTACCATCAAGGCTAGAACCAACTAGTGCGGATGACCATGAAAATCCAAAACATCATTTTATTACTGATAGGATGGCTGTTCGTCCTGCCCGCCACGGCGCAGCAGGCGAACAGAGGAGAATACTTCTTCAATGCCTATGTGGATTATGGCAAGGGAACATCCTTTGCCTTAAGCCAAGGACAGGCGTCGTTGGAACTGGATATATCCAAGGTTGAGACCGGATTACACACACTCTATATCCGGGTAAAGAATAGTGAGGGCTACTGGTCACAAACCGAAAAGTCCGTATTCTATAAATACCAAGCACCACCTGCTTCCAAAATTCTGGAAGCCGAATATTTTATTGACATTTACAAGGATTTTGGTTCTGGTACGAAAATAGACCTAGAGGCCGGGAAAGACGATTACCTGATTGATATCGGGGATCTGGATCAGGGGCTTCATCTTCTTTACCTACGCACGAAGAACAGCCAAGGGGTATGGTCACAACCGCAGACGAGCGTGTTCTATGTGGTGGATCAGGATATAGCGAAAATTGTATCCCTCAGTTACCAATTCAAAGGAGAGGACTTTACTAGCAAGACATACACATTCAATGATTTTGAACCCTCGACCGAGGTTACTTTTGGCCACAATCAATTCCTGGCGAATGCTGAGGACTTGGAAGAAGGGAAAGAGTACTTGATCTTGATTACCGCCATCAATGAAAAAGGCCAGCGCAGCATGATCAGTAGTGCGTTGTTTACCTATAAAATAGGTACTCCCATCACCGTCGCCAAAATAGAAACCGCCAACCTTTCCTGTTTTGGAGCTGATGATGGAAAGGTAACCGTTATCGCTTCGAACGGGGAAGAGAATGACCTTGAATACAGCTTGGACAACAAGGAATATTCCTCCGAAAATGTATTTGAGAAATTAGCAGCTGGCGATTATACCGTGTATATCAGAAGTAAAAACGACACGGGCTACGTGGTGGAAGAGACCTTCACCATTACCTCCCCTACCCAGCTGTCTGTTTCCTTCCAAAACGTGGTACAGCCTGGCTGTTCGGCACCCGGCAGTTTTAGGGCGGTTGCAGCCGGCGGGTCGGGTAGCTACACGTATCGAGTCGGCAACCAGGGAAATTTCCAAAATGGGAATACCTTTGGGGATTTGGCTGCGGGAACTTATCGGCTGACCGTCCGTGACACAAATGGCTGCGAGGCCACGGCCGAAGTTACCTTAAGCGCATCTGGGCAAGCCCCTCCCGTTCCAACGGTTACGGTCCAAAATCCGAGTGGCAATTCGTCGGAGGTCACCCTGGTTTCCTCAGCTGCCTCTGGCAACCAATGGTTGCGGAATGGCACACCAATATCCGGGGCATCCAGTCGCACATTAAAGATCACACAATCGGGGTCGTATCAGGTTCGGGTCACCAGTGGAGCCGAATGTAGTTCGGTATCAAAAGCAATGGACATTCAATGGGTTCCGATCACAATCGAACGGATACAAACCGTTGCGGTCAGTTGTTCCGGTGCAGAAAACGGCAAAGCGACCATCACAGCAAAAGTCGGACAAGGCAACCTCACTTATAGCTTGGACGGAAAGACTTTCTCTTCTTCCAACGTGTTCGAAAAACTTGCTGCTGGATCATACACCGCCTTCGTACGTGGAAGCCAAAACACCGGATATGTGGTCAGTGAAAAGTTCACCATTGCTTCTCCAACCCCACTTAAACTGTCCCTCCAAAACGTGGTACAGCCCGGATGCCCCGGCGACGAGACGGGAAGCTTCAGGGCCGCGGCGTCCGGTGGAACCGGTGCTTATACCTATAGGATAGGCACCCAAGGTGACTTTAAAAGTGCCACCCAATTCGATAAACTGGGAGCCGGGATCTACCAGGTAACCGTTAGGGATGCGAACGGCTGTGAGGCTTCTGCTGAGGTGACATTGAGCGTCAGCGGTCAACTTCCACCCAAACCAACGATTTCGATAGAAGGAACGGATGGTATATCCGTGGAGGTGTCCCTTGTTTCTAGCAGCGCCTCGGCCAACCAGTGGCTGAAGGACGGAGAGGCGATACCGGGTGCGACCGGCCAGAAACTAGAGATCGCAGAAGCCGGAACTTATCAAGTGATGGTAACGGGAACTGGTGGATGCGTGTCAGTATCAGAAGCGGTGACCCTCACCTCCGCACCTGAAACAACCACCCTGAACTTGAAGTTATATCCCAACCCAGCGGAAAATGAAACCCGTATCGGCTTTGGCAGGAAAACCTACATTGACAGGATAAGCCTCTACTCTTTAGACGGTGTGAAGCTGAGGGAAATATCCGAGGAAATGGTTTTGTCCGACATACGAATTGACTTGACGGATTTATCCCCTGGCTCCTACATCATACAGGTAGAGGGAGTGGGATTATTCGAGAGACTAAAACTGATAAAAAAATAACTAACATGAAACCTACAAGCAGTTATAAGTTTTATCCAACGATGGTCCTTCTCATCATGGTACAGGCGCTGTATGCCTGTAAGGGTAGTGAACCTGAGGACACCCAGCCCACACCTACCCAACAGGAGCTAATTGCAAAAACCAGGAATTCGGTCTCAGTATTATACAACGGGCAGCCGATGACTGGCGAGACCTTTGCCATCAGCTTCCTGACCGCCGGTAGCTTTACTTTCAATACCCCCGGGGTTCCAGGTTTGCCACAATCCGGCAATTGGACCCTGAACCCTGGAGGTACGCTGATCACCTTGAACGGTGATACTGCGTTGAACATTATTACCTTGACCGCCTCCCGGTTTGTATTTGAATATGTGTACACCAACCATAAAATGGGGGACGTCAAAGTGCGGTTCACGCTGGAATGACGCCTGATTGTGGCGTATGGAAATAATCTCTGAAGCTGTCCGACTTTTCGGACAGCTTTCCTTTTGATTAAGTCCCAAACCAAAATAATTCCCTCTCTCCTGATCTCCTCTTGTATCCAACCATCATCATTTCTTCGTTTTTTGCTTTTTCGAAGATCCATATTAGGATTTCGTTCGGATGGATTAACAAAACACCTCGGCGGCTGATAAAATACCGCACCAAAAACGTCATTCATTACGAAATATTCGTAGATTTACGAAAAACACGTAGCCTTATGAGACTTTTGACCCCTCTCCTATTTTTCGTTTTATTTGCGTCATGCGGAGACAGTAAGCAAACCCGTCCCTCAGGTCCTGAAGCGACCATCGAACTGGAGCTGGTAGATTCATTGGTGGTAGACGAACTGACCACGCTTGCCATGGATGATTATTCTTCAGAGAACGGTTACTATCTGATCAAGGGAACCCGGAGCAGAAAGCTCTATCTGGTGGATGACAAGGGAACCATCCTCAAAGAATACGACATACTCAATGAAGGTCCTAACGGCGTAGGATCTAACGGCGCCTTTGGCTATCGCTTTCTGGACAAGGACCGCTGGGTGGCGCAGGGGCTCTTCGATGGTTATCATATCTATAACCTGGAGGGGGTAAAACAGAAGACTGCTCCCCATAACACGGAAGGTTTGTTTAGCATCACCATCTACTCTATGAGAACGACCTTCCATCCCTATGTCAAAAACGGCACCGCTTTCATTGTGGGCGAGGAACCCAATTCTTTTAATCCGGCTGAACATGATCCTAAAAAAAACGACCCGTCCTTTTACCAACAGGTACGGACTGTTTATAACTATAACTTAGACACTGAGGAGAACGAGCTATTGGAAAGCTTCCCCGAAGCTTGGGAGCCGCGACGAAATCAAACCTACGTGGGCGCCTCTCTTCCTTTTGTAGCCTATCACAAGCAAAAACAGCAGCTGGCGGTACTGCCGGTGCGGGGAAATCAGCTCTTCGTGTACGACTATTCAGGCGACCTGCCGGTTCTAAAGAATACGGTGGAACTAAGCCATCGTTTTAGGCCGAAAGACATTCCACCTTTTGAAACCGATGAGGATCCCCACCTATCGGAATATCCCCAGTTTTCTGATTTAAGAATGCTGGGCGATTATATCCTGGTGGGCTTCCATACCAAGATCCCCAAAGAAGTCATTGGCGAACTTCGGGCCAAAAGCGAACAGATTTACAATTTGCCGGAATACAAAACAGCTATGGAAAGGTACAGCAAACCCTACTACCTGCTGGTAAAAGACGGGGAGCAGATCGGGGTGCTGGAGGAATTCCCGGTACATGGCTCCCTCAATTTCACGGACGAAAATGGCTTTTTATACATCAACGACAACCTTTCGCCCCTGGTAGAAAGGGACTATAATGTGTTTTACAAATTAAGGATTAAGGAGTAGAAATCGGCCTTATTGCTTCCCGCTCCTGATGATCGAAACAATCAGCCAAATGGCTAAAATAACCGCCACAATAAACCCTATCAAACCCAAGATCGGGATGCCGTTGACGAAGGGCGGGATCTTGGCATTGACAATGAGAGAGGAGCCTATGATCATCGCGGCAATCAGAATGGATAAGGAAATACGGTTGCTGATTTCTTCCAGCGAAACCCGCAACTCGCTCAGCCCCTTGTGTTCAATTTCGACTTTCAGAGAGCCATGCTTGAGTTTTTGGATGATTTTGCGCATGTCCCCAGGCAGGGAATGGAGCAACTCGCCGAAATCAAAAAGTGTAAGGTAGAGGGATTTAAGCTGCCGGAGAGGATTCATTTTTTTCATGATCAACTTCTGGGCGTAAGGCCTCAGATAGTCAAACAAAGGTACCTCCGGATAAAGCAGCCGGACATTGTTTTCCATAGAGGAAAGGGCCTTGATCAGCAGAAAAAAATCGGCAGGAATCCGCAAATCATAATTCAACACAATCGTTCTGAATTTCTCTAAAACCTCCGTAAGCGGGATGTCTTCTAAATCCGCCGAATAATAATTATTAAGCAAGGCATCTATCTCTACCAGCAGCCCCTGTTCATTTTCTACATAAGAGATTTTGGACAATGATTTAACCGCCTGCAATATCCTTTCTGAATCCCGCAGTTCCACCGCCACGAACAGGTCACCCAGCAGCTCCTTATCCTTCGGTGGAAGCTTACCCATCATCCCGAAATCCAGGTAAATCAGTTTAGCTTCCTTATCCACCAGCACATTTCCGGGATGGGGATCCGCATGAAAAAAACCATCCTCAAACACTTGTTCAAAAAAACTGCTCATCGCTTGCTTAGCCACCTTTTGGGAAGAGATGCCATGGGCTACATAAGATTTCAAATCATTGATCTTAAAACCCTCCAAATATTCCATGGTCAACACCGTTCTAGAAGAATATTCTTCGAAAGGCTCAGGGACTATAACTTTACTCTTTCGCGCAGCGGCGTGTTTCCTGAACAACTGGATATTCGCCAGCTCATGCTTGAAATCCAGCTCCAACTCGACGGTTCTTTCCAAAGCCTCTACAATAGCTTGCGGATTATAATGGCGGGCCTCTTCCCTGTATTTTTCAGCAAGCTTGGCCAACGCCCTGAGGATATCCATATCCACTTCTATCTGATCATGGATGTCTGGTCTTTGCACTTTGACGATGACTTCACGGCCGTTGTGCAACCTAGCCCGGTGCACCTGACCGATGGAGGCGGAAGCGAGAGGAAGGAGTTCAAAGTGGGCGAAAACATCCCCAATAGGCTTGCCCAAGTCCCTTTCTATTCGCTGTACAGCGAGCTTACTGTCAAACGTCGGCGTAAAATCCTGAAGCCGCTCCAGCTCTTTGATGAGCTCCTCAGGAATAAGGTCTGGCCTTCCGCTCAGCATCTGCCCAAGCTTGATGAAAGTGGTTCCCAGGTCTTCGAACATCATTCTGACCCGTTGCCAACGTGCCAGCTCCTTAACGTTTACTGTTTTGTCTTGAATCAGAAGATCTTTGGATATGCTGGACTTTTCACTTCTCCTCAAAGAATCAGCAATATCTTCAAATCCGTACTTGATCAGGGCCTTCAGGATCTCGGCATACCTGGCCAAATGCTTTTTAGAGTTTAAGGAATCCTTCTTATCCGGCATAATGGTCAGATTTGATCCGTAGGCCTGTCTGCCTTCTGTTCAATTTTCTCTTCCAGGATCCTTACTCTTGCTTCCAGCATTTCCATTTTTTGCTTGGTAGTGATGTTGAGCTTCTCGTACATCTTATCGGAATTCTCCTTCCAGGAGCTTTCCATATCTGCCCGTGCTTTCTTTGCCTCCTCATTCAGCTTTTCAAACAGCGCTTTGCCCTCGGCTTCACTTTCATTGAACCTTTCGGAATACTCCTTAGCGAGTTCTTCAATTTTCGCTTTTGTAAGGGAGGCCGCCCCAAGCCCCATATAAAATGCCTTTGAAATGAAATCCTTCATGGTTACAATAATTTAATTGGTCGATGTGATTGTTTTGATGTCACGATTCATCAGGCCGCAAAGTTCAATCCAACTGTCGTCGGATGCCTCAAATTTGTTTTAATGTCTTTAAAAAACCCTCCTTTTTCCTTGTGGATACTTCGATTTCAGTTTGATCTTTCATGATGACATAGCCCCCCTTACCTTTCACATAACTGCTGATATAATCAAGATTGATCAAGTGGGAATTGTGTATCCTATAAAACCGATATTCGCCCAACATCTCCTCGAAATCCTTGAGGGGCTTGGCGACAGTGATTTTCTGATTGTTTTTCAGAAACAAGTGTGTGTAGTTAATGTCAGCTTGACAACGGACGATCTCATCGGTGGTGATAAAATGAAATCCATTTACTGTCGGAATGGTGATCCGGCGTGACGTTCCCGGTTGCTTCCTCAGGTTGTCAAACAAGACATCAAACTTCTCCGCACGGTCCTGTTGGGATACCCTCTCCTGTAACCGATCCAGGGAAGCCAGAAGCTCATCCCTGTCGATTGGCTTAAGCAAATAATCAAGCGCACTGAATCTGAACGCCTTCACGGCATACTGTTCATAAGCGGTGGTGAAGATAACCTCAAAATCAATCCTACCAAAAGCAGCCAACAAGTCAAATGCCGTGTCGCGCCCCACCTCAATATCCAAAAACACCAGATCCGGCTTTAGGGAGTGGATGGCTTGCACGCCCTTCTCTACCGTCATATAGGCTCCCGCTACCTGGATCAGCCTGCCTGCATAAGTAGACAGCAGGTAGTCCAGACGATCTATACAATGCTGTTCATCATCAATAATTATTGCTTGGATCATCCTTAGAAGGCCAATGTTAACGGTAATTTAAGATCAACCCTCAGGCCCTGTTGAAGGTCCATAAGCTCCACAGCTGTCTTGTTCCTTTTGGCGCGTTGAAGGATGTCAAGCCGCTCCTGCGTGATCCGGACCCCCATGGAGACCCTGCCATTTCGTTCTACGGCAGCCGCCTGCTTCCTCCCCACCCCATTGTCCTCTATGATGAAATGGATCTGTTCCTCTTCCTTTCCAACCCGGATAAGGATTCTCCCCTCTCTTTCCAAGCTAGGGAAACCATGCCATATGCTATTCTCCACAAATGGCTGCAAAAGCAATGGAGGCACCATTGTATTGTCAGGATCGATGGCCGGATCTATCTGAATATGGTACACAAACCGTCTTTCCATCCTTACCGCCTCCAGATCCATATACAGGGTAAGCAATTGTAAGTCATCAGCCAAGGGAATTTCTTTTTTTTCGCTGTTTTCCAAAATCATCCGCACCAATTTGGCGAATTTCCCCAGGTAGTAATCTGCCGTATGCAGGTCGTTTTTTAAAATAAAATCACTGATGCTATTGAGGGAATTAAATATGAAATGGGGGTTTAGCTGCGCTCTAAGAGCTTTCATCTCCACCTCGGCTACCTGTGCCTGCCACTCGGATTCCTTTTGCTTATGCTCCGCGTCCCTTTTCTTTTTATACAGCACATACCCGACTGCCGCAGCCACAAACGAAAGAATCAGCCCGCCTGCAATAAAGCTTTTTATAGCCCTCTGCCGACGCAATTCCAGTTGGCCCAAAGCTTTTTCCTGCTCGAAGGCAGCCGTGAGGAGGGCTTCCTTTTTTTCGTATTCAAACTGTGCCTGCTTTTGAATCACTTCCCGTCGCTTGTCCTCATTAAAAACACTGTCTTTAAAAGCCACAGACATCTTATACGCCTCAAAAGCTTTTGGAATGTCAGGCTGAGCTTCGTAGCTCTCGGACAAAGCCGCCCATGCATGTTGTTGCTGTTGTAGCGAACCGGATTCTTCTGCCAGCGCCAAAGCCGCCGTTTGATACCCCAATATGGTCTGACGGAGCCTGCCGGGATCAAAACCCTTCTCCCTGACGACTGCTCCGTCGGCCTCCGACAATACGTAAGAAAGCTCCAACAGCGTCAAAGCAGTGTTGGCCTTGTCAGTAGTTGCCTTATAATGCTCCCAACCCCTCAGCAGGTTGTCCAGTGCTTTTGCATACTCCCCGATTCCTCTGTATACCACGCCTAAATTGGTATAATCCGAAGCAATTCTTCTCTTCTCGCCGATCTGCTCATTGATCGCTAAGGCTTGTTCGTAATAAGCTATGGATTTCCATGGAGAGCCGGTGAGGTCGTAAAGGGTAGCCATATTGGCCAGCGCCCGGGCAATGCCGGCTTTGTTGCCCATCGCTTGGTACACGCCCAATGCCTGCTCCTGATAAGCCACCGCCTGATCGTAATCCGCAAGATTCTTGTAAACCAAACCAATATTCGATAAAATATTACCCAACATGAGGCTATCTGCGGGAGTGACCAGCCGGTGGCCTTTCAGAAAAGAATCTAAGGCCTTCGGATAGTCGGCCCAGGCAAGATGCACTACACCGATATTATTATAACTGTGCATCAAACCATAGCTATGGTCCAGTTCTTCAAATATCACCAAAGCTTGATGATGGTACTGAAGGGCGATGCCATAGTCAGAAAGATTATAATAAACCAAAGCGAGATTGTTCAACAGCCTGGCGGTGCCAAGCTTGTTGCCCTGCTCCTGATATAGTGCCAGGCTCTTCCCCATGGCTTCCAATGCTAAGGTATCCTGACCCAAGGCACGGAGATTCACCCCCAAGTAATTGTAAGACACCGGCAACGTCGAGACGAAGTGCAATTGCTCTGCAAGCTGAATGGCTTCTCTCGCCGTTTCGATTCCCTCTGCTGGATCAATACCAGCATAAGCATATGAAATCTCATTGAGCAGCTTAATTCTCACCGTGTCGGCCTGGGCATGGTTGGTCAACTGGAGCAGCAGGGAATCAAGATATTTCTGTTGCCCTAATACTTCAAAAACCAAAACGATCGAAAAGACCAAACAAACAACATTTTTCATCTTCCGAATCCGAAAGAAGGAAATTACATAGAAACCAGCAATTATCCGCCAATAAGCCACGAAAAATAGCTGAACGATCTACAGAAAATAAAAGGCAATAGCATGCCTCATGACAAACAGCTTATTTAGCTCAACCATTTCTAAAACACCGTCTTATGAAAAAACATGTGATAATTCTCGTAACCCTCTCGTTTTTGACCTTACTGAAGGTTCAGGCGCAGACATTTGAACAAGGCAGCAAAGTACTCTCCGCAGGAGTGGGGATCGGAAGCTCCCTGGGGAGTTCGGCATACTCCAACCAAACACCAGGAATTAGCTTGCAATATGAACAGGGGGTATGGGAAGTAGGCGGCCCCGGCACCATCAGCTTGGGCGCTTATCTGGGCTTCAAAAACTTTGGCCAGGATTACGCCTCCGCCAATTTCAACGCTTCTGCCAAGTGGAACTATACCATCATCGGTGTACGCAGCGCCTACCA
>CAZHZP010000018.1:0-20769 GCA_964537165.1 uncultured Roseivirgaceae bacterium
AATCGTTATTCAGGCTAAGACCCTGACTTCGATCATACGGGAAAACATCGAGATACAGATATTCCTCAACACCAACATTTCTGAGGAGAACAACAAACGGATTGGGGAACTGCTGCAGTCCAAGCCATACATTTTGGAGAAAGAAGAGGAAAAAAAAATCACCTATATATCGAAGGAGGAGGCTGCGGCTACTTTCCTGATGGACACCGGCGAAGACTTCACTAAATTCTTGGATGACAATCCCCTGAGGGACAGTTATACTTTCTCCCTTAAAGAAGAGTTCCAAACTGCGGAGCAGATCGCTGGGATTGTTGAAGAGATGGAGGCTTTGGACGGCGTATTTGAGGTCACCTACATGAACGATTTGGTAGAATCGATCAACCAAAACCTGATGAAGGTGAGCATGGTGCTGGGGGCCTTTATTCTGATTTTGATTGTTACCGTGGTCATGCTGATCAATAACACCATCCGGCTGGCACTCTACTCCCAACGTTTTCTTATTCGCAGCATGCAACTGGTCGGTGCCACCAAGGGTTTTATCCGAAAACCTTTTCTAACGAGATCTTTTGGCTATGGCGCCTTAGCGGGAGTTTTTGCTTCTGCTTTGCTATTAGGTTTGATCGAGTACGCCAAAAGCAATGTGGATGGATTCAATCTCTTGCAAAATCAGCAATTATTGCTGCTGCTTTTTGCGGGTTTAGTGATCTTTGGCGCGTTTTTGTCGCTGTTCAGCACCCTACGCTCCGTCAATAAATACCTTAACATGTCTCTGGACGAACTCTATTGATGATGAACAAACAACATTTGCCTTTTTCCAAAATGAACTATATCCTGATGCTGGTAGGTATTGGCATAATTACCTTGGGCTTTATCATTATTGGGCTTGACAAAGAACCCCATGGGTTTGGTTTTATGGGATTGACTTTAGGCCCCATCGTCACGCTGGCTGGGTTTATTTTTGAGTTCTATGCCATTTTCCACCGTTCAGAAAAATAAATAATGACATTATTCGAAGCGATTATCCTTGGCATCGTCCAAGGACTAACGGAATTTTTGCCTGTCAGTAGCAGTGGACATATAGAGTTGGGCACCTATCTCTTAGGCGTAGAATCTGCTGATAACCTGCTGTTTTCCATCATCGTCCATGCCGCCACAGCCCTAAGCACCATTGTGGTGTTTAGAAAAGACATCCTGGAAATCATCACCGACCTCCTCAAGTTTCAGTGGAATGAAGGCACCCAATTCGCCTTTAAGATCCTGCTGTCTATGATTCCCATAGGTGTCGTCGGGGTGTTGTTTGAAGATGAGATTGCCGCCTTCTTCGGGGGTAAGATCCTGTTGGTCGGCGTCATGCTGCTCTTTACCGCAGCTTTGCTGAGCTTTACCCATTTTGCTCCTAAAAAGCAGGGCGTGGTGACTTTTCCGAAGGCGTTACTCATTGGGCTGGCACAGACCATTGCCATCCTCCCCGGCCTGTCACGTTCAGGCACAACCATCTCGGTGGCCTTATTGGCTGGCGTGGATAGAACAAGGGCCGCCCGGTTTTCTTTCTTGATGGTATTGATCCCGATTCTCGGAGGTGGCTTCCTGAAATTCCTGGAGCTGCTTGAGAACCCTGCTATTGCTGACGGTATGAGCAGCAGCGTGTTGGTCTGCGGATTTTTGGCGGCGTTCTTGTCCGGATTGGCCGCCTGTATCTGGATGATCAATATTGTTAAGAAGGGGAAATTAATCTATTTTGCAATATACTGTGGCATTGTTGGCATCATTGCCATCATTGCAGGAATGTGGTAATCTTTATGGTGGAAAAAGAACCCTACGGAGAGGTTTTCCTGATCAACAAGCCCTACCAATGGACGTCCTTTGATGCGGTGAGAAAAATCCGGAACGCATTGGGTATAAAAAAGGTGGGGCATGCCGGTACCCTTGATCCGCTGGCTACGGGACTGTTGATCGTCTGTGCGGGTAAGATGACCAAAAAGATTGACAGCTTCCAGGCCCAGGAAAAAGAATACACCGGCACCTTTGTGCTGGGAAAAACAACAGCGTCCTTTGATCTGGAACGTGAGGTCATTGAGATAGCCGATCCGCAACATCTAACCTTAGAAGAAATTAAGGCAGCGGTAACCCAGCTAACCGGAGATATCTTACAAGTGCCCCCCACCCATTCCGCTATCAAAAAAGACGGAAAAAGGGTGTATGAATCCGCCCGGAAAGGCATTGATGTGGTACTCGACCCCAGACCTGTGACGGTATCTTTATTTGAAATCACCCGTTGTGAGCTACCGGAAATAGATTTCAAAATAATATGTTCTAAAGGGACGTATATTCGAAGTCTGGCAAGAGATTTAGGGGAGCTTCTTAAAGTAGGCGCCTATATGTCTGCCCTGACCCGGACGAGAATAGGCGATTTCAAACTGGAAGAAGCAACCCACGTAGAAGAACTGGCGGAAACAATTAAAGCGCGGAGACATGAAAATCTATGAAGGCCTAACAGATTTCTTACCCGTCCAAAACGCAGTCGTTACCCTAGGAACCTTTGATGGTGTACATTTAGGCCACCAGAAGATTCTGGCGCGCATTAGAGAAATCGCCGATCAGATACAGGGAGAAACTGTATTGATCACTTTTTGGCCCCACCCGAGGCTCGTGCTTTACCCACAGGAACATAACCTCAAACTCCTGACTTCTTTCGAAGAAAAAGCTGACCTGTTACGAAAGTTCGGAATTGACCACCTGGTAACTATCCCATTTACCAAAGAATTTTCCCAAATGAGTTCCGGGGAGTTTATCCAAAAAGTACTGGTAAATAAAATACAAACCAAAGTACTCGTCATCGGCTATGATCACCGCTTTGGGAAAGATCGGGAAGGCGGTTTTGAACACCTGAAGGCTAACAAAGAACGTTATCGTTTTGAATTGGAGGAGATCCCCAGAGAGGACATTGAAAATATCAGTATATCCAGTACCAAAATCAGGACGGCACTGGCCGAAGGAAAAGTAGATGTCGCCCGTCTTTGTCTAGGCAGGGACTTTGAACTCAACGGCGTCATCATCAAAGGCCAGCAACTAGGCAGATCCATTGGTTTTCCCACCGCCAATATCAAGATCCTCCATGATTATAAACTGATCCCTGGCGACGGGGCTTATGCCGCCACGGTCAACCTTGAAAATAACATGTACCAAGGCATGCTGAATATCGGCAACAGGCCCACGGTAAACGGTGTGGAGAAAACCGTTGAAGTCAATGTATTCGACTTCTCAGGAGATCTATACGACAAAAGGTTAACGGTTGGATTTAAGATCTTCTTGAGAGCGGAAAGAAAATTCGACAGTTTGGAGGAACTCAAAGCCCAGCTTGAAAAAGACAGATTGACGGCAAAAGCTTATTTTCAACAGGTTCGGAACTAAAGTTTCATCCTCGAAACGGAACTTAGATAGGAACCGGTCGGTTGTCCCATTTTAAACCCTGCATTACTCATGAAAAATTCAGAGATCAATTTTAAAATACGCCTGGATGATAAAAACATCCCCACAGCCATAGAATGGGACGCTACGGACAAGGAAGCCGAAGGAATGGAAACCACCAATAGTATCAGCCTCAATGTCTGGGACAATTTAAATAACAGCACGTTGCGGATCGACCTTTGGACGGATAAAATGTCGGTAGCCGAGATGAAGCGCTTCTACATTGATATCTTAGGCGGGATGGCACAGACCATCGTCAACAGCACCGGGGATACCTATATGTCTGAAGAAATCAAAGAAATGTGCGACCGTTTGGTGAAGCACGTCAACGAAGAAAATAAAAAGAATGCAGGTAAATAAGCCGCTAACATTCATCTACAATTTCCCAAGCAGCACCTGACAGGCTGCTTTTTCTTTTTGCCCCCAACACCTTTACAGTTCATCAACTTTTTTTTGCCACGCATATTTTTTCACATCAAAAAGTGGTATCTTATAAGAGAAATTAAACCCCATTTGGCTTATGAAAAATTTCTCTCCTACCAAAAGGGCCCTTCTCCTCTTTCTGTATTCGCTAATGTTTTGCTGTACTTCAGCAGTTATGGGGCAGGGTACTACTATTTCAGGCATCGTGACTGATGCGGACACCAGGGACGCTCTTATAGGAGTCAATATCTTGGTGAAAGGGCAGGTAATCGGAACGGTCTCCAATACAGAGGGAAGATTTAACCTAAAGGTTAACCAACCTCCTCCGTTGACGCTGGTGTTTTCCATGGTCGGATATGCCAGCCAGGAAGTTGAAGTAAATTCCGCTGACGTCAGCAATATGGCAGTGACGCTTAGCGAGCAAACCCTTCTGGGTCAAGAAGTAGTGGTATCTGCTTCAAGAGTTGAAGAAAGCATCCTGCAATCGCCGGTTTCTGTGGAAAAAATGGATATCCTTTCTATCCGAAACTCTCCTTCAGACACCTATTATAAGGCCATAGGCAACTTAAAGGGAGTGGATGTCACCAGCTCCTCCATTAATTTCCAGATCATCAATGCCCGTGGGTTTAATTCCACCGGCAATACGCGCTTTGTACAGTTGACCGATGGCATGGACACCCAAGCGCCGGCACTTAATTTTGCGATCGGCAACCTCAACGGCCCGTCCGAACTGGATGTAGAAAGCGTGGAGTTTATACCGGGTGCTTCCTCTGCGCTCTATGGGCCCAATGCTTTTAATGGTATTCTACTGGTGCAAAGCAAAAGCCCCTTTGAATACCAAGGATTCAGCGCGTTCTACAAGCAGGGCATCAACCATATCGGCGGCCGTTCCGGCGAACCGCAAAACATCCAGCCGATGTACGAGGGCTCAATCCGCTACGCCCATGCCTTCAACAATAAATTGGCTTTCAAAGTAAATGCGTCGTTTATGACGGCAGAAGACTGGTACGGAACGGATTACACCGACCTGAACGGAAGAAGCCAGGGTGAGCTACCGTTTAATCCAGGAGCGAACCGGATCCATATCTTCGGAGACGAGGTATCCAACAATATCGGACTGCTGCGGAATGTCGCAGCTATACAAGGGGCCTTTGGGTCTTATGCCAACAGCCTGCCCGATCAGGTCGTATCCCGAACAGGTTACGAAGAGCAATACCTGGTGGATTATGGTGCGAAGAATTACAAAGCGAGTGGCGCTTTACACTATCGCATCACCGACAAGGCCGAACTATCCTATACCTTTAATTATGGATCGGGAACGTCCGTCTACACCGGAGCCCAGCGTTATTCCCTTAACAACTTTGACATCAACCAACATAAACTAGAACTTCGGGGCGACAATTTTTTCCTCAGGGCTTATACCACCCGTGAAAACTCCGGGGATTCTTATATAGCGGATTTGACAGGGGTGAATATCAACAACGAATGGAAAGAAAACACCGCTTGGTTTACGGACTACACGGTTGGCTACCTTCAAAGCATCATACAGCAGGGGGTAGTTCCAGGAAACATGGGCACACCGGAACAACAGGCAAGAGCCCATCAGGTGGCACGGGGCACGGCGGATGAAGGAAGATATCTTCCCGGAAGTGCGGATTTTAACGCAGCGAAAGAAAAAGCGGTGACAGACTACATTCCGGCCGGCTCCCTCTTTAACGACCGTTCTAAAATGTATATGGCAGAAGGACAGTATGACTTCAAAAACGAGATCGACTTTATAGAATTGCAAACGGGAGCTTCTTATCGGCTGTATGAATTAGGCTCCAACGGGACCATTTTCGCAGATATAGAAGGCAATGACATTACGATTATGGAACTGGGGGCCTATGCGCAAGCCTCCAAACGGCTACTTGACGATAAGCTCAAACTGATGGGTTCCCTGCGTTACGACAAAAATGAAAACTTCCAAGGACAATTTAGCCCCCGTCTCTCAGCCGTTTTTACGGAAGGCAACAGCAACATCAGGGCAGCTTTTCAGACGGGATTCCGGAATCCAACCACGCAAGGGCAACACATCGACCTGAACGTTGTAGCTGCCAGACTGATCGGGGGCCTCGGCTACTACAGAGACAAATACCGGATTTTCGACAACGCTTTTTCACAGGCGTCTGTCAATGAATATGTCGCCGCCGTAGGCTCAGGCCAAAGTCCCGTAGATCCTGCTGCCACCGGACTACTCCAACAGGTGACTGATCTTCCAGAACTCCGACCCGAGCAGGTAAAATCATTTGAAGTAGGTTATAAAGGTTTGTTGGTCGGTAACCGGCTGTTGGCCGATGCGGCATATTATTACAATATCTATAATGATTTCATCACGCAGACCGCCGTCAGAAAGGCCTCCGGGCCGGTTTACCCTGGAGCTGCTATGGCCAGCACCGAAGGTGCCATCAATGCGGTAAACGCACCTTCCTTGCTTACGCCGATTACGATTCCCGGTAGAGAAAATACCTTCCAGACCTATACCAACCTGGTCGATCAAGAGGTACGGGCCCATGGAGCCGCGATAGGGCTGACCTATAACCTTCCCCGTAACTTTAGCCTCAGCGGCAACTACAACTTCAACAAGCTATTGACTGCGATCGGCCCCAGCTTCCTCAATGATTTCAACACCCCGGAGCATAAGGCCAATATCTCCTTTGGAAACAGAAGAATCGGCAAAAATTTGGGTTTTAATGTGACGTACCGCTACCAAAGCCAATTCAAATGGGAATCCAGTTTTGCCGTAGGTGATGTGCCCGAAATCCATCATGTGGACGCCCAACTGAGCTATAAAATAAGCCAGCTCAAGTCTGTACTAAAATTGGGTGGTTCGAATATCCTCAACTCCAGGTATTATCAAAACTATGGTGGACCGACTATCGGCGCTATTTACTACTTGTCGATCACCTTTGACGAATTATTAAACTAATCTTCCCATGAAAAACATCCAATACTATCTAAGCGTTGCAGCATTGATCCTGTTGGCCGGATGTCAATATGAGTTCCCCGAAGAGGTCGCACAGCAACCGGGCGCCGGCGAAGCTGATTTTTCTAAAATGGTAGCCGTGGGAAACTCCCTTACTGCCGGCTATATGGACGGCGCATTGTATAATCGCGGTCAGCAAAACTCCTTTGTCTCCATTTTGGCCGGGCAAATGAAGGTGGCAGGAGGAGGTGATTTCCATATTCCCCACATTAACTCGGAAAACGGTCTATATTCCCTCAGCCCGGATGGCAGCCCCCTTGGCAGACTTGTCCTCACTATGGATCCCACTACCGGCAGTGTGGGCCCCGCCCCGATCGGACCCGGGGAGGCTCCCGCTCCTTTTACGGGGGACAAGGCCGCTTTAAATAATTTTGGTGCGCCCGGAATGACTTTGGGCACGGCTTTGATCCCAGAATCAGCTACTCCCGGCCATCCTTTATCCAATCCTTTCTATGCCCGCTTTGCCAGCAATCCCGGAACGTCGACGCTGATTGGGGATGCCGTAGCGGCCCTAGCGAACGGAGGCACATTCTTCTCCTTCTGGCTGGGCAGTAATGACGTGCTGGGCTATGCCACTGGAGGGGCTTCAAATCCAGCCATACTGACCTCAAATGAGAATTTTCAAATACAACTCAATGCCGCTTTGGGGGCCATGCTAAATGCCAACGCCGATGCCAGGGGGGTCATCATGAACATCCCGGCTCTTGATTTGCTCCCCCATTTTGACCTGATCAACCCCTTGGCGATCCAACTGCCTGCCGCCATCCGTCCCGAACTGGGTGCTGGGATAGCCGAGCTGAATGCAGCCATCAATGGATGGAACGCCGGCGTCAACGCCAATTCCCAGCTTCCAGATCCTGTTAAGGCTTCCCTGATCCGGCCGGTACTAAGTGATAATTTCGATGCCTATCCCTTATTGATTTTGGATCCCTCCCTGTCTGACGCCGCCATTCCCCTGCCGACCGGGGAAACAATTCACATCCCTAAAATCAGAAATATCACTGACGAAGATGGGATCAAGCTGCCGTTGACTGCGCAGGTGGCTTTGGGGCAAGGTATGGGCATCAGTCCGCTAAGTCCTTTGAACGAGCAGCAGTTTGATGCTTTTTACCTAACGAAGGCGGAACTAGAGGAAATCCGCAGCAAGATCAACACCTTTAATGGCTATATCGCTGCAGCGGCCCAAGCCCATTCAGAAAGACTCTTGCATGTGGATGTCAATGGATTTTTGATGCAGGTGAGCGAAGGCCTGGTGTCTTTCGGAAATGTCGGTCTTACCGCAAGCATTGTGCCGCCGACAGGCGCTTTTTCTGTGGATGGCCTTCATCCAAATGCCCGGGGCCATGCTTTCATTGCCAATTTGATTATTGAAGGAATCAATGAAAAATGGGGAGCCACCATACCCAAAGCCAACCCGAACGCCTATCCGGGAAATGACTTACCCCGATGATTATCTTTGAAAAGAAACAGATTAGAAAAACCCGCAGATGTACCTCCCGTGGCCGGGACGGAAAACATCTGCGGGATCCCAATTCATTTGCTATTATATTCTTCCTTTAGGGTAGCGAGAAAACTTACCAGATCCCTAATCTCTCTTCGCGACAGTATATGTTTCATATCCGGCATGCTGGAAGGCGCATTAATGCGGTTGGTGACATGTGCTTTTTGAATCACAGTGTCGGGAAGGTTACCGATTTTCACGGTCAGGCTTTTAGCATCTTCTTCTCCCAGCACGCCATTGATCCGACGCCCGTCATTCAGATCCAGTGCCACTACCCCGTATCCGGGTGCCAGTCGCTTATTTGGCTCAATCATAGCTTCCAGCAACTCCTGTCTGGATAGCTTCGCAGCCACGCCGTTGATCGGCGGGCCAGCCCCTCCCCCCATATCATCATAGGCATGACAGCGAACGCATTGGGCGGATTGATTGCGGAAGAAGGTCCTTCTTCCCAGTTCTTCATTTCCCCCATATAAGCTTCCCGCATAAGATGCCAGCAGTGAATCCGGAGAAAGACTTTGATAATACGTCTCATTTCTCTGAAGCAAAGCGGTATCTCCTACTGTTTCCAGCGCTTCTGCTAATTCCAACTGAATTTCAGCCGGAAGAGATCCCTCTTCCAACCGGGCAACAAGCTTTTCAAACAGTGGTCTGGAGTTTTCAAGAGACAAGGCAGTCAAGGCCTGTACAGCCGCCTGCTTTTCTTCCATGGTACGCGTTTCGATGACTTCCGACAGCAATTCGACTTTCAGTTGTTCCTCCACCTCAATACTCTTTAGCAAATCCAGTCCAGCTACACGCACTTCACGCTCCGGATCAGCAAGCGCCTGCTTGATGGCCTCGGCTTTGCCACTACCTTCAAGGACCAGGAGTGACCTAAGGGCCGCTTCCCTGACCTTTGGGTTGTTGTCCTTTTCCAATAGCGCAACCAAATGAGACCCGCCAGCTTCTAAACCAATCTTCCCAATCGTCTCCACGGCAGTCAGTCTTATTTGGAAATTAGCATCTGCCAGTAATTGCAAAAGTGGCTCCTCAGCCACGGTTCTCAATAAAGTAATGTCCCTTTCAAACTCGCCACGATACCTCCCATCGACCCGATCTAGTACGGATGGATTGGCCCAGGTGCCCAATGCTTCCAAAGCTTCCGTTCGCATCGCTATCGGAGCAGCCGGTTTGCGGGAATAGGCAAGTAGCCGCTGCAAGGCCTCAGTACTTCCCTCCCGAAGATTGGCATTGATAGCGCGTCGGATCAAAGCTTCGTTTGTAAAAGAAGTCTGCTGCAACAATGCGGCCAGCGCTGGTAAAGCGCCTTCGATGGAGAAATCATCATTAATCGCTCTGGCCGCCTCGGTGACAATAAATTCATCCTCGTCTTGTAAAAAACGGCTCACCCCTGGATGGGACATTCTACGTAAAGCCACTACCGCCCCAATCCTCACAGCCCGGGACGCATGGTCTGCCAACGCAACGATGGGCGCTGCTTTTCCGATTCTGGCCAAGGCCAAACTGGCGGCATGCCGCACAAAGGCATCCTCTTCATTGTTACGTTCTAATAAGTTGATTAAGCCAGGTATAGCAAGCTCATGGCCCATTCTTCCAAGTGCTTCCGCGGCAAAGAAATTCACCCGTTTGTTTTTATCTTCCAGTAAGGGAATCAAAGCTTCTCCGGCCGCTTGATAACGAATGTCACCTAGCCATTTCGCCGCTTGTGCTCGTATTTCCGGATCATTATCATCCAATAAAGACACGAGAGGGGCGGCATAATCCGTGTTTTCCAGTCTTGCCAATTGGCTCAACCCAATGATCCCATGTATCCTGGCCAGTTGGTGATCCGTCTGGCGAATATTCTTCTCAAGGATCTCAGCTCCTTTTTGCGCTCTTTCCACCAGCTCAAACTGTGCTTTCTGCCTGATCCTCAAATCCGGATATTTCAGCAACTCATCCAAATAGGATAGATCCTTCTTGCTGAGATCCTCCGCAAAGATGGCCTGTGTTCGTTGGCGTTCTTCCCAGGCTGCGCCCTCTTCGTCATCCAGCTTCCAGATGCGGCCATAACCTTTGTTGACCCAACCATCAATCCAGTCCGCCAGATACATGGATCCGTCGGGACCAAAGTCCAAGCCTGTCGCCAATATACCGCTAAGTATCTTGTTTGTTTCGCTAAGTTCAAACGTCGCTCCTTTAGGCTTTAACTTAAAGGTATGAATACCCGATTGTGCTGGCCCCCCGACAAATTCAACGACAAAAAAGGTGTTTTTCCAACGGGGTGCCAAGGCCGTCCCGGGATTATAAAGCATCCCCGTCGGGCCATTGATATAGTTGGCAATAGCCGGGGTAATATACGCAGCCTGCCCTTCAAACCGGGTTTTATAAAAACCTTCGTCCATCCAGACCTTATAGCCGTTGTTTTTGGGGTCACGGTACTTCCCAAACTGCCAGTTGATCCTCCAGCCGGCATCGGAGCCATTGACGATATACACCAGCCGTTCTGTTTCTCCTGCATGGTCACCGTCATTGTCAACGCTGATCATGTTGGCATACTCATCGAACACAAACTCATGGACATTTCTTAGGCCGGAAGCAAAAACCTCGAAATCCGTCCCGTCAGGGTTGGACCTGACGATCACCCCCGAGTTGGGATCTTTCCATTCCTCTCCTTCTATGCCTGATCCGCTGAACCCGATATCCCCTATACTCCAATAAATCCTGCCATCAGGGCCGGTCGTCAGGCCGGACATATTGTGTCCGCCAAAACCGATATGAACACCAAAACCGTGGGCAATCGAGGTCTTTTTGTCCATGATGCCGTCCCCGTTGGAGTCGTTCATCCGCCACATATCGGGTGCGACGCCGACGAAAAGGTCCTCTCCCTTTTTCATCACCGCGCCTGCCACGTCCGTAACTTCCTCGTGAAAATCCGACACCACCAATTGGGATAGATCCGCAATACCGTCGCCGTCGGTATCCTCCAGTCGGTACACATTTTCTTTTTCAACCGTTGCATCGCGCCAGTCGTGGGAACCGTCTCCGTTGATGTCGGGAAGCCATTGGTTCTTGTCACTGTTTACCGGGTCGAGCTCACGGCGTATGAAAGCCCTCCTATCCTCCACTGACTGAAATCGGATCGATTCAATTTCCCAATCCTGATGGCTCCGGATGTCGAATTCGGAGACCCTCCTTCTGTTGGTCCGGGAATAGTAAACATGCCCCTTGTCATCCACATCAATGGTAATGGGATCTGCAACCAAAGAATCCGGCCCCCAGATCCGCAAGGTCAGGCCCTCCTCCAGTTCCGGGCTAGTTTGTTCTTCAATCTCTTTTGCCCAGCTAGCTGCCAATGCCGGCTCCACTCGTTTTATCCTCCTGTCCTCCGGTGCCGTATTGCAGGCCAGAACAAGGAAAAGGCTGATAAAAATGCAATAAACCGGGTAATTTTTCTTTCGAAAGGAGCTATTCACTGGATAATTCATATTAGTTTAACTACCTACTATTCCCACTCTTTTGTAAGTGTGGCAAGGAAACTGACCACATCCCTGATTTCCCTACGCGTCATCAACTCTTTCATATCCGGCATGCTGGACGGGGCATTGATCCGGTTGACTACATTTGTTTTTACCAGGACCGTGTCCGGCTGGTTACCTATTTTCAAGGTAAGCTTGGTATCTGTTTCTCCGCTTAAAATGCCGCTAAGGGTTTTTCCGTTGTCCAGCTCGAGCGTCACGATCCCAAACCCAGGCGCCAGCCGTTTACTTGGATCTATCATAGATTCTAGCAGTTCCCGCCTGGAGATTTTATTAGCAATACCGTTTAGCCTGGGACCTGCCACACCACCCATGTCGTCATAAGCATGACAACGGATACACTGAGCCGCCTGGTTACGGAAGAAAACCCTGCGTCCTAAATCCGCATCGCCGCCGTGGAGGCTGCCTTCGTAAGAGGCTAATAAAGAATCAGAGGATAGTCCGGCGTAATGCTGCTCATATCTGGCCAGCAAGTCCTGCGACCCGCTCGCCTCAATAGCCTCCGACAACTCCAGTTCGATTTCAGGAGCCAATGTACCTGCCTCCAGCTGTGACAATAGCGCTTCTAAAGGTGCCTGCGCATATTCTAGAGGTATTGCCCCCAGGGTCAACACCGCGGCTTGCTTTTCTTCGGTGGTTCGTTTGGCAATCACATCATTGATCAAATCGACCATTAATTCTTTGGGGATGTCCAAGGTGCTCAAAAGGTCCAGTCCAGCTACCCTCACCGCTTTATCCCTGTCGGAAAGGGCCTGCTCTATGGCCTGGTCTTTATGGTCGCCCTCTATATCCACCAACGCATTCAAACTTGCAATCCTTACCGCTGCACTTCGGTCATTTTTCAGCTGGGCCAGGAGACCGGGAATGCCCTCATTTATTCTTAATTGCCCCATGACTCTGGCCACTTCCAGCCTTAATTGAGGCTCTTGATGGGACAGTAGACGGTTCAGGAACGCAGAAGTGGATTGCTGAACCGGTGCAAGATCCCTCTCAATTTTACCGCGGAACCTGCCGTCCACCCGGTCCAAAACCGATGGTTTGGTCCAGTTACCGATGGTTTGTAAGGCTTCCGCCTTCATCTCAATTGGCGCCGTTTCCTTTTCAGCATAAGCGATCAGGTTGTCCAGCGCCTCAGCGTTACCCACTCTCAGGTTTGCGTTGATAGCTCTTCGGATCAGTGCCTCATTGGTGAAATTGGTATTTTTCAACAGGCTGCCCAGAGCGGGAAGCGCCCCCTCTATGGAATAATCATCATTAATGGCACGTGCCGCCTCCGTCACAATGTATTCATCCTGATCGTTGAGAAAGGCCGCTATGTCTGGATGAGCCATTCTTCTAAGGGCCAACACCGCTCCTAAACGTACTGCCGGAGACGCATGACTGGATAATGCTACCAGTGGCCCTGCCTTGTTGATTCTTCCCAAAGCCAAACTCGCTGCGTGGCGGATATATACATCTTCGTCATTATTGTCAGCCAACAATGCTACCAAGCCTGCAATGGCCGGTTCATAAGCCATCCTGCCCAAGGCCTCAGCTGCAAAGAACCTGGTACGGCTGTTGTCATCTTTTAGCAGCGGCAGCAGCGCATCTCCCGCTCCTTCATATCGGATATCGCCCAGCCATTTGGCTGCTTGTGCCCTGATTTCAGGATCATTGTCCTTCAGCAAGGCAAGCAAAGGCTCCCCATATTTCTTATCCTGTAAACGCGCCATCTGGCTCAAGCCGATGATGCCATGAACCCGCGCCAGTTGGTTTTCCTTTTGGTCTGCGTTATTTTTTAATACTTCGGCTCCCTCATCCCCTCTCTCGGCCAATTCGAACTGTGCCTTGCGTCGGATTCTCATGTCGGGATTTTTGAGCAGAGCGTCTAACTCATCCGAAGTCTTGGCCGTAAAATCCTGGCCGACCAATTCTTTGGTTCTGGCTCTTTCTTCCCAGGAACTCCCCTCTTCGTCGTCCAGTTTCCAAACCCTTCCTCTGTCTTTGGTACCCCATCCATCGATCCAGTCCGCGACAAACAAAGAGCCGTCAGGGCCGAAATCAAGGCCGGTCGGCAATATGCCACCCAATATTTTGCTGGTTTCTGCCAATTCAAAACCTGCGCCTTTGGGGTTTAACTTAAAGGCATGGATTCCAGACCGGGAGGGATTACCCACAAATTCGACAACAAAAAAGGTTTTTTCCCATCTGGGTGACAATGCGGTGCCCGGATTGTACACCATCCCGGTGGGTCCGTTTATGTAGTTGGCAATAGTGGGCGTGATATATGCTGCCTGCCCTTCAAAACGCGGCTTATACAAACCCTCTTCCATCCACACCTTATAGGTATTGTTCAAGGGATCCCTATACTTCCCAAACTGCCAGTTGGTCCGCCAGCCGCTATCAGAGCCATTGACTAAATATACCAAGCGCTCACTCTCTCCGCCATGATCTCCGTCATTGTCCACACTGATCAGGTTTGCGTATTCATCAAAGACAAACTCATGGACGTTTCGCAATCCATGGGCAAACACTTCGAAATCGCTCCCGTCGGGATTGGATCTCACGATCACCCCTTCATTGGGGAATTTCCATTCTGTACCATCAGGGCCTACTCCGTTGAAGCCAATATCCCCCATTGACCAGTAGATTCTGCCATCTGGCCCAACTTCCAGGCCGGACATGTTGTGTCCGCTGAAGCCAATGTGGATACCATAACCGTGGGAAATGGATTCCTTCTCATCCATGATGCCATCACCGTTCTTATCTTTCATCCTCCATAAGTCAGGCCCAACGGCGACAAACAGGTCCTCTTTATAGGACAGTACACCTCCCGCGATGTCAGTTACCTCATCATTGAAATCCTCCACCATCAACTGAGTGAAATCGGCCAATCCATCACCATCTGTATCTTCCACACGGTACACCCGCTCCTTCTCTATGGTCATGTCTCGCCAGTCCCTGGAACCATCGCCATTCACATCCGCAAGCCACTCGTTTTTGTCGCTGTTTTCCGGTGAGAGGGTCTTATGCAAAAAGGCACGTTTGTCTTCAACCGTCTCCAGGCTGATGGATTCTATCTCCCAATCCTGATGCCCCCGGATATCGAACTCGGAATTCTTTTGCCGGATGGTGCGGGTATAAAAAAGCCTTTCCTGGTCGTCCACCTGAATAGAGATTGGGTCGGCGACCAGAGAATCCACTGCCCATAAATCAAGATGGAGTCCTTCCGCAATTTCAGGCTGTACCAAGCCCTCGATGTTCGCAGCCATTTCGGTCACCTGGCTGGCGTCCATGCGATAGATCCTTTGATCTACAGGTTCCTGTTTACAGGCTTGGGTTGTCAAAAGACCAATGATCAATAGCTTAAAATGCTGTTGCGTGGTAAAATAAGGGGACTTAAAAGATTTTGTCATAAACTAAATACTACTGGAAAGAAATATTCCTTTTGAAATTGGATGGCGGCCAATATAGGCAAAAGTCAACCATTCGGAAATAAAATATTTATAAATGAGAAGATGGGGTTGTGGAACGTAATCTTTGTACACAATTGGCCAATGATCTGAAGTTGTGGTAAGGCGTCTTCCAAATATGGGCTTTTCTGGCTTTTTGCAGGTGAGGCTCTTTGTCCAGTCCCCCGGCGTACCACTCCCCGTGTTCTTGGTCGATGATGTATTTCTTAATGTATTTCCACTGCTGCTGGAATTTGCCGAAATAGTCCATTCTGTCCTCTGGAAAATAATCTGCCAGGATCAGTAGCGTATTCAACCCCTCCGCCTGTGCCCACCAGTTTTTGGTATCCTTGACGATGGTCAATTCTTCCTCTCCTTTGAAATAATACCCACCGTCATAAAATCCGCCAACTTCCTGATCCCAACCGAAATCAAGGGAATGGTCCACCATCTTTTTGCCAATCTCCATGATTTTGGGATCTTCAATGCCTAACACATGGGCCGCCTCCAGCATCAGATAAGCCGTCTCTACATCATGCCCAAAGGATACATGGTCCAGAGAATGGTGCTTTTCTATAAGATGTTCAGCGGAATCGCGATAACTTACAGGATCCCAGTTAGGCAGGAAAAAAAGCTGGAGATACCCTTTGTCCGTCACCATGGTATCCCTGATCAGGTAGAGCATTTCCTTTAAGCGCTCTCTTAATAAAGCGTCCTGCCACACCTGATACAATTCCGTGAAAGCCTCTAACAAGTGAATGGAGCTATTTTGGTCCTTGTAGCCTATTTGAGAGGTAGAAGGAAGCCCCGACCGGTCCAGTAGGGGCCTTCCATCCCGGTCCAGACTTTGAAAGTACCCTTTGTGAACCGGGTCATAGCTATGTTCCTCGAGCCAATGGAAAGCTTTTTGGGCGAGATGTAAAGCAGCGGTATCGCCGGAGGCATGAAAATAAGCCGCCAACCCATAGATGGCAAAGGCGTTGCCATAGGCGGTTTTGGCTTCCAAGCCGGTGTCGAGGACTTTTCCACTCCGGTCGGTTAGCGTATAAAATCCGCCCAGGTCTTCGTCCCACATGTTGTCCCTCAAAAAGTGAAATCCATGCGCTGCTATGTCGAGGTATTCCTTCTTTTCCGGATAGTAAACAGCCGCTTTAGAAGCAGTCCATACATGGCGGGATTGCGAGACAATCATTTTTTCCTGCTTCTGCTCGGGCTGAAAATCATAGGTGAAATTGCTTAAAAAACCACCGTATTCCTCATCCACCACTGCGGGATACCACTTATTCAACAGCTGGTGATGGATGGAATATTCTATCTCATCAGCTATTTCGGTCCTTGGATCCTTTTCGTCGATGACCGGAGAGAAACCCAAGAAGAGGGCAACCAGTACAGGTACAGGCACAATCAGTCGGATGAGGTTATTTGGTTTCATGGTCTTTTGGACTAAAAAATAAAGTTAGTTATTTATTGATTATATCCTTTCAATTTCGAAAAAGGATGGGCATAACCTATTTAAAACACCCAGGTATAGCCGATTCAAGGCTATCACAGCCACGGGAGTAAAGAAAAGCAATTTACCCCTGCATTTAGTAAAAAGAGAAACAAAGGATTTGCGCCTATAATTTGCTATTTTTCGGATAGATTATATAACACTCCCCCATGGAAATTGACTACCGGATCAACGAAATTCCCGACACGGCACAGATTATCTCCTTGTATCAAAGCTCCGGGATCAAGCGTCCCACCCAGGATACAGAGAGAATCACAAAGATGTACCAGCACGCCAACCTAATCATCAGTGCCTGGGACCGGGACCTGCTGGTGGGAATTGCTAGGAGCCTGACGGACTTTTGCTATTGCTGTTACCTATCCGATCTAGCGGTCAGAGAGGAGTATAAACGTAGGGGGATCGGCAAAAAACTGATTGACTTGACCCGGGAAAATATCGGCAGTCAATCCACCTTGCTATTGTTGTCCGCCCCCAATGCCATGGAGTATTATCCTAAGTTGGGATTTGAAAAAATCCCGAACGGATATATTGTCCACCGGACAGCATAAAGCGTTGACTTTTTTGGGGAATAAACAAGAAAAACAGCTAGAGACATCAATTCCATCCCCACTAGAGACTAAACGGCTGAACGATGAAATCGCGCTCTCTAGCGGCTGTCCCTTCCATCCCTTCTCGCCCTACTAGAGACTGAACGGCGAAAGAGAGTCGGACAGCGGTCATCCTTTCCATTACTAAATCTGTTCCCGGCTACCGCGCTTCCTCAAATTCGGCAACCATCCCGCTACCCCTCCTAACAAGGGAAGGAAAGAACAGATGAAAAAGACATGTTCTATGCTGGTTTTGTCCGCCAAGACCCCCAACAAAGCCGAGCCCAGCCCGCCCATTCCAAAGGCAAAGCCAAAAAACAGTCCAGAGATCATCCCTATCCGCCCCGGCAACAATTCCTGCGCATAAACCAAGATGGCAGAAAAAGCAGAAGCGATAATGAAGCCTATAATAATCGATAAAACAATCACCCAAAAAAGACCCACGTGCGGCAACAGCAAGGTGAAGGGGGCAGCGCCGAAAATCGAAACCCAGATGATCGGCTTCCGTCCATACCTATCTCCTAAGGGGCCACCTGCCAAGGTGCCAACCGCAACAGCTGCCAAAAACACAAACAGGTAAATCTGTGACTGCGGGATGCTTACCGCAAATTTTTCAATTAGATAAAAGGTGAAATAGCTGCTGATAGAAGCCATGTAGAAATATTTGGAGAAGATCAGTACCAGCAGCATGATGATCGACAAAATGACCTGATTTTTGCTCAGCCGGGGTCTTTCGATCGTTATGTTCCCTGTAGGTTTGAAAACAGGCCTTTCCTGCCGAAGGTGATTTCCATACCAAGTGCCGACATGGACCAAGGCCACAACCCCTACAATGGCCACCATGGAAAACCAGCCAACATATGCCTGTCCAAACGGCATGACCAACAAAGCCACCAGCAGAGGCCCGATGGCGCTTCCTGCATTCCCTCCAATTTGGAAAATGGACTGGGCCAGCCCCCGCTTTCCTCCGGATGCCAGATAGGCGACCCGGGAGGACTCCGGATGAAAAACCGAAGAGCCTAAGCCGACCAAAGTCACCGAAAACAAAATCATCAAAAAGCTGTCGGCCACCGATAACATCAACAGCCCGACTAAAGAAAAGCCCATCCCAAAAGCCAAAGAATAAGGCATCGGCTTCTTGTCGGTGTACACGCCCACAACAGGCTGCAGCAAGGAAGCCGAAGCCTGAAAGGTCAGGGTTATCAGACCGATCTGGGTGAAAGTCAACAGATAGTTGTCCTTTAATAACGGGTAAATGGCGGGTATCACCGACTGGACAAGATCATTCAGCAAGTGGGCGAAGCTGATGGTAAACAAAATCGGGTAAACCGTCAGATCTTGTGGATTGTCCAAAGATGAGGTCGTGGAACTGCTATAAGTGCTTTTCATAAGAAGCCGTAAAATAAAAATCGAGTTGGCGAACCGAAAGGAACCACCACGCCTTCCAGCTACAGACAGCCAAACATCTATCGTCACGTATTAGTTTATACCCATGCGGATAAAAAACCATCACCGGCTGTTGCACTATATAAGGCCGTAAGCCACCGCAATAGTTCTTTATTTTGCCTATCCTCTAAAACATTGAAAAATTCGATCTTTGACCATTGACATTTAAAATATTTCCTATAAATTCGGTAACGTTAACGAAGTTGGAATAGACGAATTTTCACACTAGGCTATTTGACCAGACAGAATAGTGTGTTGTCCATACTCAAACCCATATTCACTTATGAAGACATATAATGATTCCCGCAGGGGCTTTATCAAGAAAACCATTGCGGGTACGGCCGCTGTATCCTTAGGAGGTATCCTGCCCGCCTTTTCCGCAAAGAGTTACGGCAATATCCTCGGAGCCAATGAACGCATTAAAGTTTCGGTCATGGGAGTAAATTCCAGAGGTTTGGCCTTAGCGCAGAACTTTGCCAGCCAGCCCGATTGCGAAGTGTTTTATGTAGCCGACGTGGACACGAGGGCCATTGAAAAATGCAGTGCGGCAGTAGAAAAAATTGCCGGCAAAGCCCCAAAATCTGCTGTCGATTTCAGGAAAACACTAGAGGACAAGGAGGTAGATGCATTGGTAGTAGCTGCCCCGGACCATTGGCATGCGCCCGCCGCTCTCTTAGCTTGCAGCGCCGGGAAGGATGTCTATCTTGAAAAGCCGGCCAGCCACAGCCCTGAAGAAGGGGAATTGCTGATCAAAGCGGCGGAAAAATATGGCAGGGTACTACAAATGGGAAACCAGCGAAGATCCTGGCCCAACGTCATCGCCGGTATCAAGGAAGTTCATGCCGGAGCGATTGGAAGGCCTTATTTTGCGAAAACCTGGTACACCAATAACCGGGGACCTATCGGAATAGGAAAGGAAGCCGAAGTTCCTTCCTGGCTGGATTATGAATTGTGGCAGGGCCCTGCGCCTCGCCGGAAATTCAAGGATAACCTGATCCATTACAACTGGCACTGGTTCTGGCATTGGGGAACGGGAGAAGCGCTCAACAACGGCACGCACATGGTGGATATAGCCCGCTGGGGCCTGGAGGTGGATTACCCCAACCGCGTGACTTCTTCCGGAGGCCGCTACCGATACCAGGACGATTGGGAAACACCCGACACGCAAGTGATTAATCTGGAATTTGACAACAACACCAACATCATGTGGGAAGGCCGCAGCTGCAACGGCCATCACGTAGCAGGATCCAGTGTCGGTGTGATATTCTATGGAGAAGACGGAGCCCTGCAAATCGACGGAGGGAATTCTTACAAGATCTTCGACCTCAAAAACCAGTTGGTTAAGGATGTCAAAAACGACTTCACCATCGATGCCAGAAACCTGGCCAGCCCGGCACAAGCCTTGGACGCACTGCATATCCAAAACTTTTTCGATGGCATCAAAAAAGGCGCCTCGTTGAACTCGGATATTGAAAGCGGCCACATCAGTACCTTGTTGGTTCAACTCGGAAATATCTCCCAACGCGTTGGCGAGTCCCTTCATATCGACTCAAAGAACGGTCACATCCTTAAAAATAAAGCCGCCAAAAAACTGTGGACCAGGGAATACGAAAAAGGTTGGGAGCCCAAGGTATAAGACGACCGTCATTAATCCGCTTTAAAGAACCTTGATATTTTCTTTGATTATATGAAGGTTCTTTTTTAAAAAGTAAGGTTCCTAAGCATTTCTAAAGAATAAACCCATGACCACCGTACATTTGCTTAAATTATCCCATGAAGTAAATATTTTACCACGGGAATTGTATCCTGCACTGTCCTGCCTAAGGCTCTGATGGGGATTCAGCTGAACAAAATCGGCGG
>CAZHZP010000019.1:0-19958 GCA_964537165.1 uncultured Roseivirgaceae bacterium
AGTAGTCTTGTATAAATAAAAATAATTGTTTACAATTGTTCTCTCTAAACAGAAACGAATTTTAACCTTTATAAGGAAATTAACATGGAAGCTAAAAAGACACCAAAAGCTGATTTAGCCAACAAATCCGGGATGTTCCTAAACCTGGGTTTGGCCGTCAGTGTTGCTGTAGTCCTATTTGCTTTTGAGTACAAGTCATATGATGACGGTGCTCTGAAGGACTTGGGTACAGTGGATGATGCGTTTGAAGAACTGCTTGATATTCCGATTACCGAGCAGCCACCGCCGCCGCCGCCACCACCTGTGGAGCAGCCGGTGATTCAAGAGGTACCTGACGAAGTAGAGATTGAAGAAATAGAAGTAAACTTCGACGTTGACGTTAAAGAAGAAACCGTCATTAAAGAAGTGGTTATTGCTGAGGCTCCTCCAGTGGAAGAAAAAGCCGATCAAATATTTGACGTCGTAGAAACCATGCCTACCCCTCCGGGAGGAATGGAAGGCTGGAACAAATACTTGAGCAATAACCTTAAGTATCCCACCCAAGCCAGAAGGATGGGTATCGAAGGTACAGTATATGTTGTGTTCGTAGTGAACACCGACGGCTCTATCCAAGATGTGGAGATCCTTAGAGGTATCGGCGGCGGTTGCGACGAAGAAGCGATGAGAGTAGTAGCAGCTGCCCCAAAATGGGAGCCGGGTAAGCAAAGAGGCAAACCAGTAAGGGTGAAGATGAGATTGCCCATCCGATTCAAATTGAGCTAATCAATAAGTTAGTAACTTAAGCAAAACAGGCAGGTCCGATGCGGACTTGCCTGTTTTTTTTTGAATGTTATGGCGTGGTGACCCAAAAAAAACGAAGTCAGTGCTGTCTAACTGACTAAGACAGGGATCTTTCCTTCAGCGAATAACACCCGGTTATTTTTATCTTCTTATTTTCTCTTCCTACTCAACCAGCGGGAGTAGCCGCATGCGTGGCAATCAGATTTTCCTTCTTCAACTCTTCCCAAAATATATTTGGGATTTTCGTTTTCATAGAGGCGACGTTTTCCTTAGCCTGACCCGGATACCTCGTTCCGGGAATCACTGCGGAAACAACCTCAGGCGCCGCACAAAATTGAAGTGCCGCCGTTCTGACGTCTACTCCATGGCGTGATGCGACTTGGCTGATCTTTTGCCTCTTTTCGAGAAATACCGGAGGAATATCCGTAGAGTAATTGTAGCGGTCGATGCCTGCCAGAAATCCTGAATTCAACGGGGCTCCCGAGATAATGGACACGCCCCGCTCCTGGCAGGCTGGGAACAGCCGGTTCAACGCCTCTTCATGATCAATTAGAGAATAGCGGGTGGCAGAGAGAAATATATCGGGATCCGCCACTTGGAGCGCTTTGAGAATTGGATCTATGGTGTTCACACCAAACCCCCAAGCTTTGATCAGACCTTCCTCCCTCATTTTCGTCAGTTCAGGCATTGCTCCCTTTTCTGCGATTTTAAAATAATCTTTCCAATCGTCTTTCATATCCGCATTGTCCGGCGAAAGATCATGAATGAATACAATGTCTATGCTTTCTATTCCCAGCCGCTGCAGACTATCCTCCACCGATCGCCTAGTGCCCTCAGCGGTATAGTCATATCCATAACTAAAAGGTGAGGGATCTACCCACATGGAGTCCGGCACCTCCTTAGACGCTTTCAACAATCGGCCGATCTTGGTGGAAAGGACATAGTCTTCCCGCTTTTGGTTATGCAGAAAATGCCCGAACCTGCGCTCGCTCAAGCCTAAGCCATACCAGGGTGAGGTATCAAAATACCGGACACCCGCATCCCAAGCTGCCTGCATGGTCTCCTGCGCCTGCTGGTCTGTCGTGGGACGGAAGGCGTTGCCAATGGCCACTCCTCCCAATCCGAAAGATTGATTCGGCCTAAAACGTTCCCCTTGAAAGGACTGTCCTGCTGTTTGTCTTGCTGTAGCGCTTTCGTCCGACAGTAATGACATATCCGCGGAAACGCCAGGAACAACGGGTGCCAGCCCGCTAAGGGTAGCTACTTTAAAACTCGTGGAAATAAAATCGCGTCGTGTAGACATAGTTCGTGGTATTATGGTGGGATATATTGTCTAAAGAACAACCAGCCCATCTGATGGCGTCGACTGGGTGGCCTCTACATTATTGGCAACAAAGTTCGGGCTATAATTCGGATCCCCATAGTATCTTCCCGAAAGGCTTTTGGGACACTGAGAAGCACACTATACTTCTTCCTGTCTCCATTCCCCACAAAACCTTTTGAAATCCCATACCAAAACGTTTATTTTACCCACAAAATAAATAGAACATGAGTTTAGAAGGGGGTAAAAAGTCTGTCCTAACAATTTTGTTGACAGCGGCGTTGGGATCTTTGGCGTGGGGGCAGACCTGGGAGGTATATGATGAAAACTTCACTTTAGTCAGGAAAATAGAGAACGAAAACATCAATATCCTAGGCAATGCGGTAAGGGTGAGTAGTAGCAATAGCTCACTTAATCTTCTGGGTAGGAATTACGAGACCATCGTCAGTGTTGACAATGCCAAGGTTTTTCAGTACCTGGAGCCTTGGATCATTGTGGAGCGGGACGGTAAATTCGGCGCCTTTCATGAATATGGAGAGAAAATATTTGAGGCGGAATATGATGTCATAGAGACCTATTATAATCTCCTGCTCGCAAAGAAAGGGATAGCTTATTTTCTGTATGATCGCGGCCAAAAAGACATTAGGCCTTTAGGTTCTTATGAGTCTGCTCATATCGCCAAAAACGGGCAGATCATTGCCACCAATTCGCATGGCTACTTCCTTCCCTTGTCGGATGACCCTAATTATGCCTATGAGTCGTTGACCAGTATCAGCGACAATGTCATCCTTTCGAAGGAACCAACCGGATACGGGCTAATCAATAGAGACGGCGATAATATCCTCGAACCCGTCATTGACGAGATTACTTATATGGGCGATGACTTCTTTTTTGCGAAAGACAGCAAGGAGTATATGCTGATCAAAGCCATGACGAACCGGGCGGAAATCAGGTATACCAGTTACCACCGGATAGCGATAGAAAATGATGTCATGCTGGAATACATTCACGGAAGGCTGAGAAGGGTGATGAAAAAGGATGGTATTCTTCTGGACGCCATGGACATGGAATCCGTGGACAAGGCAGGGACATCGCATTATACTGTCAAATTCAAAGACGGGAGAATAGGCTTGTTGAATGACAAAGGCCGTTGGGAAGTGGCCCCTGTGGCGGGTGTGCAGGCGCTGTTTCCGGGCGATCAGGGGTTATCCGGCGCCTTGATTGACGGCAAGTACGGCTTTGTGGATCAGGCCGGGAAGCTAAGAATTCCCAATCGCTACGAAGGTGTGGGGAGGTTTTCGGAAGGATTGGCTGCGGTCAAAATAGGCAATCAATGGGGATACATCGACCCAACGGACAAGATAGCTGTCCAGCCCCGTTATACGGAAGTGGGCGATTTCAAAAATGGCGTCGCTATTGTGAAAAGAGACGGGAAGGCCAACTTAATCAATCAAAGCGGGAAGGAATTGCTGGCGGATTATTACGATAGAATATCCTACATAGATGACCATTATTATTTGACGGAAAACAATGCCTTATTCGGCCTGGCCAATGCCAAGGGGATGGAGATATCTATTCCGAAGTTTGATGAATTAAGGAGAGAAGGACATGACAAGATCCTGATCAGGAGGGGCGATAAGTATGGTTTGATGAAGGAGACCGGAGAATATTCGCTCCCCATTTACTACAAAAACATCATCTTTGACCAGGGCAACCAAAAGATTCTCGCGGAAGAAGAGCTTGTTCTATCCCCTATATTGGTGGAGGAAGACAGCCGGAAGAAAAATAGCAAGAAAGGCGCTTAAAGTAAAAAAACCCCTGGCAGATCAAAAGTCTGTCAGGGGATTTTTTTTCTTATTTTTTATCTCCTTTGGATTTGTCTCTCTTATCCGCGTCGGAATTGGCAATGGATTCTCTCATGCTGGTATCTGACTTAACATTCTCCATCTTATAATAGTCCATTATCCCGAAATTCCCTGAACGGAAAGCCTCTGAAATTGCTTTCGGCACTTCGGCTTCGGCTTCGGTCACTTTAGCCTGCATCTCTACATTCCTGGCTTTCATTTCCTGTTCCAAAGCAACAGCCATCGCTCTTCTTTCTTCCGCTCTGGCCTCTGCTACCTTCAGATCCGCAGATGCCTGGTCTATCTGGAGTTTTGCTCCGATATTGGATCCTACATCTATGTCCGCGATGTCAATGGAAAGGATTTCAAATGCAGTACCTGAGTCCAATCCACGTTCCAAGACCAGTTTCGAAATCCTATCCGGATTTTCCAACACGGTTTTATGGTTCAAAGAAGAACCGATAGAAGTCACTATTCCTTCCCCTACCCTTGCCAGGATAGTTTCTTCACCAGCACCCCCCACCAGTTGGGCGATGTTGGCCCTGACGGTCACCCTGGCTTTGGCAATCAATTGGATCCCGTCGGCAGCTACGGCAGCTACGTTCGGTGTGTTAATCACTTTTGGATTTACAGAAATCTGAACAGCCTCAAACACATCCCTACCTGCAAGATCTATAGCTGTCGCCTGCTTGAAGGAGAGAGAAATATTGGCTTTGTCGGCTGAAATAAGGGCCCGGATAACCGCAGGTACATTACCTCCGGCCAGATAATGCGTTTCCAAGTCGTTGGTACTGAGATTTAATCCGGCCTTGGTAGCAGTAATCAGCGAGTTGACGATTATGCTTGGGGGCACCTTTCGGATCCTCATCCCCACCAGCTCCAAAAGCCCTACTTTAACATTTGAAAAAATAGCCGTGACCCAGAGGTTAACCGGCACGAAGTAAAGAAAAACAAAGAGGACAATCAGTCCTGCAAATGCTACAAATAAAATAAACATCGAGTTAGCGTCTTCCATAATTTATTGTTTATTGATAATGATCCTGTTGTCTTCCAGTTTTTCTATATACACATCCGTCCCTGTTGAGAGAAAGCCCACATTAGACTTGGCCTCATAAATTTTATCGCCTATTACCACCTTACCGTAAGGTCTAAAATCAGACACGGTCAGTCCTTTTTGGCCGACTTCCAGGCCGATTAGCCGGTCGTCGAAGCTTCTGCTAGCGATGGTGTCTTTAAGGGAAAACCTATCCCACACCCCCGAACGAAACCCATATGCGATGACCGCCACATTGGCAAGCACCGCCGACCCTACAATGGCAAGTGCGGTACCCGTCTCAAAGTTGATAAAGCCATAGTATATCCCCACACCCGTCACTAGTACCCCTAAAAGACCTACCAGTGTCGTTCCCGGAACAAACAGCACTTCTACCAGCACCAATATAACTCCCAGCGCCAGCAAACTTATAAGGATAAACCACACCATAGTTGGAACTATTCTTTATTAATAGTACGGAAACACCCGGCGGGGCCAAGGTATAAACAACTTGGCAAACCGTCATCGGAAGCTGAGGCGTTGTCTCGATATTTAATCCATCCAAGCTACAGCATCATCTGCATCCAATATCCTCCAGGCTCCGGTACCAAGAACTGAAAGTAGCCAGATTTTTCCTGAATTAAAAGATTTATTTTTAAGAACAGCCGCACTTCCGAGCCGACACCTAGTCCGCCATATGGGGACCGATTATCAAAAAGCGGGTTTGGAACCCTCCGCCCCCACTTCTTTGGCTTGCTGCCAGCTGCTGTTAAATCCTTAATAAGCTTTGGCGAACAAGACCCTCCCTTTCGATGGCTTGCCTGTCCTGACACACCGTCCTTCCTCCTGCACCTGATCGAGCGGAACGCAGCGGATAGTAGCCTTGGTAAGTTCTTTGATTTCTTCCTCTGTCTCCGGCGTTCCATCCCAATGCGCCGAAATGAAGCCTCCCTTAGTATTCAGTATCTCTTCGAATTCTGCCCAAGAATCCACCTCAGTAGTATTTTCTTTCTTGAAATTAAATGCTTTTTGATAGATATTGTCTTGGATTTCATCAAGCAGCTGCGTAACCTTCTCCTCTATTGTTGAAGCACTGAGGTCAAGCGTCTCTTTGGTCAATGTATCCCTTCTGGCGATTTCTACCGTGTTCTTTTCCAAATCCCTGGCGCCAATGGCTATTCTTACAGGGACGCCTTTGAGTTCGTACTCGGCAAACTTCCAGCCCGGCTTGTGTGTATCCCGCTTGTCGTATTTCACCAAGATCCCCAAATACCTCAGTTTCTTCACGATTTCATTCGCTTTTTCGGAGACAGCGGCTAGCTCCTCTTCGCTTTTGAAAATGGGAACAATGACCACCTGTATAGGCGCAAGCTTTGGAGGCAGTACAAGGCCGTTATCATCGGAGTGGGCCATAATCAACGCTCCCATCAAGCGGGTACTGACACCCCAGGAGGTACCCCACACATGGTCAAGCCCCCCGTCTTTGGTAGCAAACTTCACGTCGAAAGCTTTGGCAAAATTCTGCCCCAAGAAATGGGAAGTACCGGCTTGTAAGGCTTTCCCATCCTGCATCAAGCCCTCGATGCAGTACGTCTCTTCTGCGCCTGCAAACCTTTCACTTTCGGTTTTCACACCCTTAACCACCGGAAGAGCCATGTATTGCTCCGCAAAATCTGAATAAACTTGGAGCATCTGGATGGTTTCGTCGATAGCTTCCTGCCGGGTGGCATGGGCGGTGTGGCCTTCCTGCCAGAGAAATTCGGTAGTCCTAAGGAACAACCTGGTCCTCATCTCCCAGCGCACGACGTTAGCCCATTGGTTGATCAATAAAGGAAGATCACGATAAGATTGGATCCAGTTTTTATATGAACTCCAGATAACAGTCTCCGAAGTAGGCCTTACGATCAGCTCTTCCTCCAGTTTGGCTTCGGGATCTACCACTACCCCCTTACCATCTTCAGAATTCTTCAACCGGTAATGCGTCACCACGGCGCATTCCTTGGCAAATCCCTCTACATGGCTGGCTTCTTTAGACAGGTACGATTTAGGTATAAAAAGCGGAAAATAGGCGTTGACATGATCGGTCTCTTTGAACATCTTATCCAGTTGTGCCTGCATCTTTTCCCAAATGGCGTAGCCATACGGTTTGATGACCATGCAGCCCCTTACATCGGAGTTCTCGGCTAAGTCTGCTCTCTTTACTAATTCATTGTACCACAGTGAATAATCTTCACCCCGCTTAGGTAGTCCTTTACTCATTTTAATTTGTTGTATTAAAAAAAACTTTTTATCTTCGAACTGAATTATAAGCAAATATAAATCAAAAAAATTGATAACCCCTCTAGGTATGCTGACGTATATACTTGTGGGACTATAAAATCAAAATACATATGAACAATTTATTAACGACCCGGTTCATAGGCGCCATAGCAATATTAGGCTTAGCCTCTTGTAGCACGAACTACAGTGCTTTGAAAGGGGAGTCTGATGACCTATATTTCATGGCATCAGACGCCAAAGTTGCTACTGAGTATGCCGTCCAGAACAACAACCGGGAAAACTTTCAGCAATTAGAGCAGGTCAGGGCTGAAGAATATGTCCCCGAAAACTTTTCGGCCAAAAATGTAAATCCGGAATACCTAGCCAAATATCAGAGCAAAGACACCTCTGCGGAAGAAGGTACGGTTTATTTTGACGAAAGCACGGGAGAAACTGTAGCGGGCGAAAGCGGAGACATCAACATCTACAACAATTTCCGGGGAAACAGCGGATACCATAATAACTTCAACTCCTGGAACATGAACCCATGGATGATGAGCTCCATGTATATGGGCGGCTTTAGCCCCTGGGGAATGGGAATGTATGATCCGTTCTGGGGGTCTGGGCTTAGGTTTAGGCCGGGCTTTAACCTGTCCCTCGGGCTCGGCTTTGGCTTTGGAAGCAGGTTTGGATATGGTTTCGGCAACCCATGGAGATACGGGTATGGAATGGGATATTATGATCCTTTCTACTCTCCTTACTATGGTTATGGATATGGACGCCCCATCATTATTGTCCCCGGGGGCGCGGAGAATCAAAGGCAAATCGTAAGGGGTGCACGTCCCTCCAGAAACACCTTGGCTACCAGTAGAAGCAGAGAGAACCTGGCTTCCCCCAGCACCAGCAGGGCTGCTGCAAGAAGAGAAGCAGTATCCAGAACGTCTACCCCTTCTACAAGAGCTAATTCAAGGACTGACTTCAGCAGGTCTCAAAATGATTATTATAATGCCAATGCAAGAAACGCTGCAACGACTGCCGCTCCAACTAGAAGAAGCGCTAGTTCTCCGGCGATGAGCAGGACCAGTAGCGGATCAAGCAGAAATGCTTACACGGCGCCGTCAAGAACTTTAAGAACTGCGGCTCCTTCTGTAAACAGGGGGACATCAACAGATACCCGGTCAAGGTATGCGGCTCCTAGCCGAAACGCTTCCCCTTCTTATAACAGAAGCACCTCCCCGCAATACAACAACAGGACAACTACACCTAGAAACAACAGTAGAAGCACGTATTCAACACCATCAAGAAGTTCTTCGCCATCGGTTAGCGCGCCCAGCAGAAGCTCGGGCAGTAGCGGAGGTGCCGTGAGATCTTCAGGTGGAAGTTCAAGAAGAGGGAATTAATTCCCTCTTTTTTTTACTTTTTTCTCTCATTCATCGTTTAATAATTACCCTATTAATTTATTCGGCATCAAGCTTGTCTTCCTTCAAAAAGTCACTAATAAAGCTTTTGAAGGAAGCCGAAAGAATATGTTGCGGAGGAATTCTTCCATCCAAAGACTTGGAAGGTGTCAGGGTATAACATTAAAACTCTTAACGTTTATTAAATGAAATCAATTAAAAGCATAGCATTTGGGATAGCAACCGCCGTAGCTGCCTTGATGATCAATGATTCTCATGCACAGGGGGGCTACTTCGAAGATGCACTAAGGTATAGCCAATATAGGTCTACGGGTTCCGCAAGGATTATGGGACTCGGGGGAGCACAAAACTCCTTAGGCGGAGATGTATCCAATATCCATGAAAATCCGGCTGGCTTAGGTTTCTTCCGAAGATCTGAAGCCAGTTTTACCGGAGCCTATGGCAGCTTAAAGTCAGAAACGACCTTTATGGGGCAGGTACAAAACAATACTACGAACAACTTTGCCCTGCCCAATATCAGTGTGGTAATCAGTAATACTAAGGCTCCGTTGGAACTGGGGGACTGGAGAGGCGGGTCTTTCGGTATCAGCATCAATAGATCGCTCCTTTTCAACGATACGTTTGGCTACTTCTCGAACACGCGCAGTACCCTGTCCTTATTGGACTTCTATGTAACGGATTACAACCAATATGGGGAGCCTCCGATCGGTGCGCCAGACGGATTGCCTCTTGATGTCGGGTTAATCTTTAAAACGGATGACGGAGAGTTTTTCCGGGATCCCGATTACGCTTTGGGAACTCCGTTCCAAGATGAAACGGTGGAAAGCGAAGGGAGCAAGACGGAAATATCGTTTTCCTACGGGGGGAATTATAAGAACAAGCTCTTCGTAGGAGCTTCACTAGGCGTCACCTCTTTAAATTACACGTCTACAAAAACATACAATGAGGAGTTTTTGGATAACGAAGACCTGACCTCGTTGTATTACTCCCTCCAGGAAAAACTCTTCCAGGATGGTACTGGTGTTAAATTGGGCGTAGGTTTAATTTATAAACCACTGGATCAGTTAAATTTAGGACTGTCATTTAAGTCCCCTACCTGGACCCGGGTCAATGACGAGTTTGATGCGGATATATTTGCCGAATTCTATGACCTCAACGGAAACCTGGAATTTGACGAGGATGCAGTTAGCGACCTTTATTTAACGACCATCAACCTGCGATCCCCCATGAAAATCAGCGCAGGCGGAACCTTCTTCTTTAACAAAAATGGCTTCGTCACTGCTGATGTGGATTACGTGGACTACTCCAGCATGCGACTTTCTTCCCCTGACTTCTCCATGGACGCCAACAATGACGATATCAAAAGCTTCGCCACCAGCACCGTCAATTTCAGGGGAGGCGCGGAATATCGCTTCAATATATTCAGGATTCGGGCTGGTGCCGCATTTTACGGTGACCCTATGGATTCAGACGGCTTTGACCGAAGCATGAGGCAGTATTCCGGGGGCGTAGGGGTTCGCATGCCAAATTGGTATGTCGATCTTGGAATCATCCATAGTGACTACAACAGCTATTACAGCTCCTTCCCAGACGCGGCGCTCGCCAGCACACAGCATCAGCGACTGGCTGGTCAGTTGACAGTAGGCTTTAATTTTTAAAAAAGCTCATTAATTCAGAGATCAGAAGCTCAGTGGAAATATCTTCTCCGCTGAGCTTTATTTTTGCCTGATCATAGTACCCCACCCTTGCCGTGTATAAGTCGGTCAGTTTAGCAGATATCTCACCTGCATCTAGACCTTGGAACAACGGACGCAAAGCAACTTCGCTACTGGTCATTCTATGAATAATCTGCTGCATAGGCACATCTAAAAAGACAGAGACCGCCTTCTGGTTGATTCTTTCCATATTATCATTGAAGCAAGGCGCCCCTCCTCCCGTAGCCAAAACCATTGCTTCATCCATTTCGAGCTGCCTCTCCAATGCCCCGGTCTCAGCTTGCCGAAAGTATCCTTCCCCCCGTTCATAAAAAATCTCCGGGATGGACTTTTTTTCCTGTTGCATGATCAAATCGTCCAAATCATAGAAAGGAAAGCCCAGTTGGACAGCCAGCGTCTTGCCAAACGTGGACTTCCCACTGCCGGGCAAACCTACCAATACAATTTTAACGTTATTCATTCAATAGCCCCTCTACTTCTGACGCCGACGGCGTATTGTTGTGATGGTATTTCTTTATGACGGTTCCGTCCTTGAGCAACATGATGCCGGGATTGGAACGAATAATGGTCTTCACCACGGTAGCATCTCCCATATAATGCGCTGTTGACCAGCCGTGTTTCGCCAGCAGATTCTTGATTTCATCTTCTGAGGACGCCGCAACCACAAGAGGTGTAATATCGGTATCTTCCAAAGCATGAATCAGAGACGTCATCTCTGCGAAGCCACTTTCTGACATTTTGGAAATGTTGCTGATTAGGACTACTAGCTTTTTCCCCGCTAGAATTTCTTCTGTAAAATCCCCGTTTTCATTCCAGATGCTGAAATCAGAAATTTTAGGAAGTGCCTCGGGGTTCTTGAGTTGCATATCCACAAACTCATAAGTATCGTCAGCCGGATACTGATCAAAAACGCTCTCCTGCCCATCTTTCCTCATGATGTAGCTGTATTCCAAGGGCTGTGAAGGCTGCATCGCAGACGCGATATGTACACCTGCTTTGTAAGCCCGAAAGTCAATAAAGGGTAGGTTTCGGATGGCCACGAGGGAAAGAACCAGGCTCAAGACCAGAGAGAGCAGCGCTGCCCCCCTGAGCCATGCAGACCGTGTGTCTATAAGATCCTTTCTGAAAAAGAACAGTACGGCAATCAACACCAACAGGAAAACATCTTTGTAGAACGATTCCCACGGAGTAAGCTTAATGGCGTCGCCAAAGCAACCGCAGTCGGTTACCTTGTTGAAGTAGGCTGAATAAAAGGTAAGGAAGGTGAAAAACAGAATCATCAGAGAAAGAAGAAAGACTGTCAACCGGAGCTTTACCCCTAAAATCAACATGACCCCCAATACGACTTCCAAAACCACCAATACCACCGCAAGAGGCAGAGAAATTTCCTTTAAATAGGTGAAAAACGGCGCGATATCAAAAGAGAACACGTCAAAATACTCTTCCAGCTTGATAGACGTACCCACCGGATCATTTACCTTGATCAAACCCGAAAAGATAAATAGTCCGCCCACAATACATCGGACAAGCATCAATAAGCTCTGTTTAAGCATGGTGTTCTTCTTTGAGTTTAATTAAACAAAATACCGCGTAGTTGATGATGTCCTGATAATTAGGCACGATGCCTTCCGACACCAATGTTTTACCCGCATGGTCTTCGATCTGCTTTACCCTGTACAATTTCATCAGGATGATATCGGTCATTGAAGAAACCCGCATATCCCTCCACGCTTCCCCATAATCATGGTTTTTATTTTCGAGTAGCCCTCTGGTTTCGGCGACCCATTTGTCGTATAAAGGTTCCAGTTCCTCGTAGGAGATTTCCAGCCTCTGCTCATCCAGAAGCTCCACCTGCATCAGAGCAATCAGACAGTAATTAATGATCCCTATCAATTCGTCTTCCACAGGATCGCTGACCCTTTGATTCCCTTTTTCCTGAATAGAGCGGATTCGCTGGGCTTTGATGAAGATCTGGTCTGTAATAGAAGGAAGCCTAAGTATTCTCCAGGCGGTGCCATAGTCAATGGTCTTCTTCTCAAAAAGTTCTTTACAAAGGCTAATAACTTGACTATATTCGCTGACGGTTTGGCTTTTCAAAGCAATCACTATTTAATGAAAGAAAACTATACGCATTCAAAGATCGAAGATAATTTATTTCCGCCAAAAATAACACTCAATTCAAGAGGAAAGCTTCTCCTGCTGAATGAACCATGGGTAATGGGCATCATCAACATCACGCCTAACTCCTTTTTCCCTCAAAGCAGAATAGATAAAGACAAACCGGATAGCGCCTTGCAGCGAGCTCGCGAGATGATCGACGCCGGGGCCAAAATCCTGGATATAGGCGGATACAGCAGCAGACCGGGAGCGGAGGAGGTTACTGAAGAAGAAGAATGCCTCAGGGTAGTTCCGGTCATCGTAAAAATAAAAAAGGAATTTCCGGAAACATTGATCTCGGTGGATACTTTTAGAAGCCAGGTGGCTAAAGCATCAGTAGATGCAGGTGCAGACATCGTCAACGACATATCTGGTGGTGGACTTGATCCAGCAATGATTCCAATGGTGGGCAAGCTTGATGTACCGTATATTTGTATGCATATGAGGGGCACACCGCAGACCATGAACCGTCTTACTTCCTATGAAAACCTGGAGAACGAAATTTTAGCGTATTTTAACGAGAAACTCACAACCTGTCGGAAAGCTGGCATAAAAGATGTAATCATTGATCCAGGCTTAGGATTTTCCAAAACTTTAGCACAAAATTATCGAATTCTAAAAAATCTTTCTTACTTTAATACAATTAATGCTCCGATCCTAATTGGTCTATCCAGAAAGTCCATGATTTATAAACTTTTAGGGGTTACACAAGAGGGGGCTTTGAACGGAACAACCGCTTTAAACATGATTGCATTAATGAACGGGGCTAAAATATTACGGGTACATGACGTAAAAGAAGCAGTAGAATGTGTTAAACTATTTAAACAACTAAACGCTTGAACTTACTTTTCCGCATAGGTTTCTTAGAGGTGTCGCTGGTGAATGTCATTGACATTACTTTGGTGAGCATTCTGCTGTACCAAGTGTATAAGTTGATGAAGGGCAGCGTAGCCATTAAGATATTTTTGGGGTTCTTGTCCATTTACTTAATTTATTTGGTAGTAAGTGCCGCCAGAATGGAACTGTTGACCATGATATTGGGGCAGTTTATGGGAGTCGGTGTTATTGCGGCGATTATTCTTTTTGCGCCCGAGATCCGAAAATTTTTGATGATAATAGGGAAGTCGTCCATTTTCTCCAATGAAAACATCTTACAGGAACTGTTTTTTTGGAGAAAACGCGAGACGGAAGCCTTCAACATCTCTCCGATAATCGAAGCGACCAAGACCCTGGCGGGAACCAGCACCGGAGCATTGGTTGTGATATCGAGGAATTCAGAGCTTAAGTTCTATGCAGACAGTGGCGACGTTATGGATGCTATTATCTCTAAGCGGTTGTTGATCTCTGTCTTTAATAAGTATAGCCCCTTACATGACGGGGCAGTGATCATCTACAACGGAAAAATTAAGGCGGCGCGATGTATTCTTCCCGTCACGGAACGGGATGTCCCTGCACAATTCGGTCTTAGACACCGCGCCGCCATAGGGATGTCAGAGGCCACTGACACACTGGTGCTCATTGTTTCGGAAGAAACAGGACAGGTCTCTCTCTCCAAAAACGGGAGAATCCTGCACAATCTCTCCATGCAGGAAGTCCGGGAAATGATCAACAGTTACTTGTCCGGTGAAGATATAGACGCTAAGTTCGATTCCATCAATTCCTTCGAAACCAGAAAAGTCAAGAAGAAGGTAACTGAAGCATAACAATGCCCTCTCCAGTTTGGAAACGGCTTTTCATTTCTAGATTACCTTTAATTCCTTGCCGACTTCGGTAAATGCCGTGATGGCTTTATCCAGGTGTTCTCTTTCATGTCCCGCAGAAATCTGCACCCTTATCCTTGCCTCTCCCTTCGGCACCACTGGAAAGTAGAATCCAATGACGTAAATTCCTTTTTCCAGTAACCTCTCTGCCATCTTCTGGGAGAGTACCGCATCATAAAGCATAATAGGAACGATGGCATGCTCTCCAGGCTTGATATCAAAGCCCGCAGCGGTCATTTTCTCCCTGAAATACTTCGTGTTATCTTCCAGTTTATCCCGCAGCGCTGTGGATTCTGTCAATAAGTCAATTACCGCAATGGAGGCTCCGGTGATGGAGGGTGCCAAAGTATTGGAGAATAAATAAGGCCTGGACCTTTGCCTTAACATCTCGATGATTTCCTTTTTTCCGGAAGTAAAACCTCCCGAAGCGCCGCCCATTGCCTTTCCTAAGGTACCGGTGATGATGTCAATCTTGTCCATCACTCCTTTGAGTTCATGGACGCCGCGGCCATTTTTACCGACAAAACCCGTGGCATGGGACTCGTCAGACATGACCAATGCCGTATATTTTTCCGCCAATTCCACGATTTTATCCAGCTGGGCGATGGTACCATCCATTGAAAATACGCCATCGGTAACAATGATTTTCTGGACGGCGCCTTTGGCCTCGGCCTCCTTCAGCTGAAGCTCCAGATCCTCCATGTCATTGTGTTTAAACCTGAACCGCATGGCTTTACACAGCCTTACACCGTCGATGATGGAAGCGTGATTGAGCGCATCGGATATAATGGCGTCATTGGGGCCAAACAGCGGTTCGAAGACCCCACCGTTGGCATCAAAGGCGGCCGCATACAGGATGGTATCCTCCATGCCCAAAAATGCCGCAATTTTCCTTTCCAACTGCTTGTGGATATCCTGGGTTCCACAGATGAACCTCACCGAGGACATGCCATAGCCATGGGAATCAATGGCGTCCTTGGAGGCTTGTATTACCCGGGGATGGCTGGAAAGCCCCAAGTAGTTATTGGCGCAAAAGTTGAGCACCGTCTGCCCGTCAGAAATAGTGATTTCTGCTCCCTGGGGAGAGGTGATCACCCTTTCATTTTTAAACAGACCGGCATTCTTAATATCTTGTATTTCCTTTTCTAATTGAGGCTTTAATTTATCGTACATTTCTTTTCGGTTAAATTAAACGAGCTATTCTTACATATTATTTTGCAATAAAAGGCAAGCAGATAAATGAGGCATCAGCGAAATTGCTAAATTTGTGACATCCAGTTTCAAATATAAGCAAAATTCTAAGCCAATTAATTCCCGTAAAATCATACCGTTTTTTATCGTATGGAGAAAGTATTAATTACCGGTGCCGCCGGACAATTGGGATCTGAACTAACCCAGTCACTTACTGCCATCTACGGCGGAGATGCCGTCATTGCATCGGATTTGAACCCTGCCCAACGGGCCAAATTTGATTTTTGCCGCTTCGAAACATTAGACGTGATGAACCGCGATAACATGGAGAGGCTGATCAAACAGGAGAATGTCACACAGGTGTACCACCTGGCGGCCATTCTTTCGGCCGTGGGAGAGCGAAAACCCCTGTTGGCCTGGCAGATCAATATGAACAGCCTGCTATACATTTTGGAGTTGGCCAAAGAGTTGAAAATGGACAAAGTGTATTGGCCCTCTTCCATTGCGGTCTTCGGCCCTAACAGCCCCCGGCACCACACACCCCAGCACTGCATTATGGATCCCGATACCGTATACGGGATATCCAAACAAGCAGGAGAAAGGTGGTGTAATTATTATTACCAAAAACATAGGGTAGATGTAAGGAGTCTCCGATATCCCGGCCTGATCGGCTATAAGACCTTACCCGGCGGGGGCACGACGGATTATGCGGTTGACATTTATCATAAAGCAATTGCCGGGGAGGACTTCGAATGTTTCTTAAAGGAAGACACTTACCTTCCCATGATGTACATGCCGGATGCCATCAAAGCTACGATAGACCTGATGCACGCCCCTAAAGAAAACATTAAGATACGCTCCAGTTATAACCTCGGCGGCATTAGCTTTTCGCCCAAGGAAATCTACGAAAACATCAAAGAGCATTTCCCTTCTTTCCAGATCAACTATCAACCCGACTTCAGGCAACAGATCGCCGATTCCTGGCCGGACAGCATCGACGACAGCGCTGCCAGAGAGGATTGGGGCTGGCGACACCAATATGACCTAAGCGAAATGACCGGCGATATATTGGCCCACCTGCCGGAGTATTTTCCCGAGCTGTGAAGGTAAAAGCGAGTGTGATTTATTTCTACAATCTGACGGGAAATCGTTCAAAAAAACAATAGAGGGATCACAGATTGCTGTTCCCTCTATTTTTATATTTTTTTTATTTTATATTCGGATATGAAATCTACTACCCGACGTGACTTTCTCAAAATTTCCGCTGCTACGGCAGGCATGTTTTTCTTGAATCCAAGTTTTGGAAACACAACCCCGCGGTTGTTCAAAATCAGCTTAAATCCTTTCGCTGTCGGCGTAAGCTTACGACAGGAAGAAATGATAGACAAGGCGGTGGAATACGGGTTTGAGGCGATATTACCAGTTCCAGGTCAATTAGCCGCAATGGGGACTGACCAGCGCCAACAATTCCTCGCGAAGATGAAAGCCCACAACCTCACCTGGGATGCTGCGGGCAATCCTGTAGACTTCAGAAAAGATGAAAAACTTTTTAAGGAAGGAATGGCTTCCCTGCCAAAATTAGCGGATGCGCTGCGGAAAAGCGGGGTAAGCAGAATGAACACTTGGATCATGCCTACCCATCAGGAACTGACCTACATGGAGAATTTTAAGCAACACGCCTCCCGGTTAAAAGAAATCACACAGGTTTTAAGAGATTATGATATCAAGCTAGGACTGGAATATGTAGGTCCCAAAACCCTCACCTCCCTGCACAAGTATCCCTTTCTGAGTAGCATGAGAGAGGCTTTTGAATTAATCCACGAGATCAACGTGCCTAATTTGGGAATTCAATTAGACAGCTTTCATTGGTATTGTGCTGAAGAGACGGTCGAAGATATTGAATCCTTGACCAACGAACAGATTGTCACCTGCGACCTGAACGACGCCACCGCCGGGCGGTCAGTTGCCGAGCAGATCGATGGGGAGCGGGAATTGCCAGGGGATTCGGGTGTAATTGACCTGAAAGGCTTTATCCATGCCTTAATAAAAATAGGCTATGACGGGCCTGTCCGTGCAGAACCCTTTAACGCCAAGCTTAACAGTATGGATGATGCCGCTGCCCTGGCAGCCACGGCCAAAGCCATGAAAAGGACGGCAAACCTGTAATTTAGTTTTTCGCTTTCTGTAGGATTTCCTCTTCCTGAAGCCCCAGGATCAATTCCCCGTCAGGAAATTGAACTATCGGCCTTTTGATCATGCTGCTGTTTTCCATCATCAGGGGAAAGGCCGTGGAAACGCTCTCCAAGGAGGTTTTCTCATCCTCTGAAAGCTTACGATAGGTCGTCCCTTTTTTGTTAACCAGCCGATCCAGACCGGCTTTCTTTGTAAAATTTTCGAGCAAATCCTGGGAAGGCTTTTGCTTTTTGTAATCTATAAATTCATAGGAGATCCCTTCGTTATCCAATAACTGAAAGGTCTTCTTCATGGTGTTGCAGTTTTTAATTCCATATACTTTGATACCCATGTCACTTTTTCGTTTTTCATTTAAAATAAAACCTTGGCCACATTCTTGCCCTTTGCCTTCCGAATGATTGAAAACTAAACCAACTTAATTATGACTACTTCAAAGTTATCAAAAATAATGGCTCTTCCTGCCCTGTTGTTCTTTTTTACATTTGGGGCTATCGCCCAGGGGTTGCCAGCCAGCCCAGAGGTGAAGGAAGATTTTACGGACGAGGAATACGAGACCTTTGTGAAGATTAACATGGAGGTGATGCCTATCCAGCAAGCTGCGGAGGGCGACATGATGAAAGCAATTACCGACAAAGGAATGGATGTAGAACGGTTTCAGGAACTGGCCCAGGCACAACAAACAGGCAAGCTGACCGATGTATCTCAGGATCCTGATGAGATCAACGCTTTTAATCTCGCCGGCCAAGAAGTATTAGAAGTACAGAAGACAGTCCAGGATCAAATCAAGCAAAAGATCGAGGACAACAACATGGACATACAGACTTTTCAACAGATCTATCTGGCGTACGATCAGAGTGAAGTGGTGAGAGGAAAGATAGATAAATTGTTAGAGCGTCAGGAAGCCCCTGAACAGCCTTAATCAGTAATCTCCCCTTGAATAAGAAATTTAAGGGGAGATTATTTCTTCTTCGTTGAAAATTATATTTTTGGTTTTAGGCTATCGGCATCACAGTCTCTTTTGATCAAAGCCTAAACCGGATTGGGATAAACATTCTTGTGGCTACCGGCTTTCCATCAATGGTCAATGGGATCCATTCATCAGGAAGTAACCGGATCACACGCAGAGCTTCCTCGCCCAAACCGAAACCTGCTTCTCCTTCAAGCTGTTCATCAACTATTTCACCATCGGGTGTGATGGTCACAGAGACAATCACCGTTCCCTCTACTTGGTTAGCTCTTGCCTGCGAAGGGTATTCCAGATTGTTGACCAGGTATGATTTACGAAAAAAGCCAGAAAAAACCAAGGGGTGTCCGCAATCAGGATCTGCGAAATTGATCCCTTGGATGATCTAAAAAAGCCAGGCTTTAACCCTGGCTTACAGACACTATCCCCGTATTTCCTTTAAAGCCTCTTCATTGGCATAGATAACCTTTTCCAATTGCTCCTCTTTGAGCGCTGTGGACAAGAAAAGGCTCTCAAACTGCGAAGGTGCTAGATAAACCCCCCGTTTTAACATGGCCTGAAAATAATTTCCGAACAAAACGGTATCCGATGTTTTAGCGGATTCGAAATCATCTACGTTCTCTTGCGTAAAAAACAGGGTGTACATACTGCCCACATGGTTGATGGTGTAGGGTAAGCCCAATTTGTCCAAGCTTTCTCTGAAACCGCTAACTAAGGTTGTTCCTATCTGGTTCAATTCCTGATACACGGCAGGATGCTCTTTCAGGTAATTCAACATCGCATAGCCAGCAGCCATAGCAATCGGATTGCCCGACAGGGTTCCTGCTTGGTAAACCGGTCCTACGGGAGAAACATAGTCCATAATTTCCCTTTTCCCTCCGTAGGCCCCTACCGGCATACCTCCACCGATTATCTTTCCCATGGTAGTGAGATCGGGCATCACGCCAAACAATTCCTGCGCACCGCCTAAGGACAACCTAAACCCCGTCATCACTTCGTCAAAGATCAACACGATGCCTTCCTGGTCTGCAATTTTCCGCAGGCCTTTCAGAAACCCTTCTTTGGGCGATACCAATCCCATATTGCCTGCGACTGGTTCCAGGATAATCGCCGCAACCTCACCTTTATTGGCCTCCACCAAGGTCTTGACAGCTTCCAGGTCATTAAATGGAGCTAGCAAGGTATCTCTAGCGGTACCCTTGGTCACTCCCGGAGAATCGGGGCTGCCCATAGTCACTGCCCCTGATCCTGCGGCAATCAAAAAAGAGTCGCCGTGTCCGTGATAATTGCCTTCGAACTTGATGAATTTATCCCGACCCGTAT
>CAZHZP010000020.1:0-19768 GCA_964537165.1 uncultured Roseivirgaceae bacterium
GGTTCGAACAGGGCTCGTACCTTTTTTATTATCAAACCTATTAAACCTAAACTTATAATGAGTCAAACCATGAATCGCTCTTATTTCCCGCGGCGATAAAAACGCATAATCAAAGATGTCCCTGTAGATCATCCCTTGAGTATTCATCTTCTCTGGCTGTGAACAGCGCTTCCCGTTCCCATCATACGAGAAAGGTAATAAATAATTTGCAAAATGCAACCAGGGGTAGGTTAAAAGTACGACAGGATAGAGGGGGGATATTGCCAACATCTTAAAGAATTAAGTAACTTAGCCCTAACAGATAAAATCTTTAGATGATCCAGTCACCCGAACAGCTGGTTGTAAATGAAATCATTCAAGGCTTTGTGTCCTATATGCACTCTTTTAACGATCTTTCCCGACAGGCTCCTCTTTATTTTCGGGAGAGAAACTGGGACGCCATGCAGCGTGCCCACAGAGCGCGGCTGAGGCTCTACAAGGACCACGTCAGGAAGGCTGTATCCCGGTGCAGGGACTTGTTAGCTGAAGCTGTAGCTGACAGAGTAATCTGGTCGGCCGTCAGAGACGCTTATTCCCAACAAGTTAATGTCAGAAATGACCAAGAACTTGCTGAATCGTTTTTTAATTCCGTCATCCGTAAAGCCTTCCCGAGCCTTGCTGTAGACGAACAGTTAATGTTTGTTTATGAAAATTACAGCCAGTGCAAAATCCACCAACATGATCTTTTCTACAACTATCCCCGCGAATGGGGACTGGAAAAGATCTTCAGGAAGATGCTGGACGATTTTGACTTTGGAGTGCCGTTCATAGACAAAGAAGAATGCATCCGCTTTTTGGTCAAGGGAGTAAAGGACGTCATTCTCTCCAGGTACAGCCCCTCCGACGAAACTTCGGTACAGGTATTAAAACCGGTCTTCTATAGAAACAAAGCGGCCTACCTTATTGGAAGAACCTTCATCGGGAATAAATGGATGCCTTTTATCATTCCGGTATTACACAATACCAAAGGCATTTACGTAGACACCTTGATCTTTGACCCGAATATCATGAGCGGGATCTTTAGCTTTACGCGGTCTTATTTTATGGCTGAAATAGAAATCCCTTCGCAGGTCATCGCTTTCCTCAATTCGGTAATTTCTGCTAAAAAAACCCACGAATTATACAATGCCATTGGCTTCAACAAGCATGGCAAAACTGAGTTTTACCGGGACTTCCTGAACCACCTCCGCTTCAGCGATGATCAGTTTGTCCTGGCACCGGGCATCAAGGGGATGGTGATGACCGTGTTCACCCTCCCTTCTTACAACATCGTCTTTAAAATGATCAAAGACCATTTTGATCCGCCCAAGAACCTGACCAGGCAACAGGTCAAAGAAAAATACAAGCTGGTCTCCCTCCATGACCGCGTCGGCCGGATGGCCGATACCCATGAATTTGAATACTTCCATCTACCGCTCAACCGGGTTCACCCAACCCTCCTGCAAGAATTAAAGAACACGGCCAACTCGCTGATCGAAATCAAGGACGACATGCTGGTCATCAAACACGTCTACACAGAAAGGAGGATGACACCGATGAACGTCTACCTCGAATCCTGTACAACGGAGGAGGCACGGCATGCAGTGGAAGAGTACGGCAACGCCATCCTTCAGCTGGCTCAGGCAAATATCTTCCCCGGGGATATGATGACGAAAAACTTCGGTGTAACCCGTCAAAAAAGGGTGATCTTTTACGATTATGATGAGATCGAGTTCCTGACCGACATGAACTTCAGGAAAAAGCCCAAGGCGGAAACCTTTGAACAGATTTATGCTGCCGAACCCTGGTATGACATCGCTCCCAATGATGTTTTTCCCGAAGATTTCGGGAGATTTATGATTGGCAGAGCGGATGTGAAAGAACATTTTCTCAGGTTCCACAAAAACCTCTTCGACGCCGCCTATTGGCGGAATATCCAACACAGGATCCGTGCCGGCGAGCTGATCCATGCTTTTCCTTATCCTGAAGATATCCGGTTCCGACCTTTCGAGCCGACCTAATCTTCACCAAACCAGGAGGCGTACATGGGATAGTTATGGGCGGTCCGCTGGATCACGGCGGTCATTTCAGCCCCCGTTTCCTTCACTTTCCTGGCGGGGATTCCCGCATAGATCGAATTTCCTTCTACTACCGTTCCGGCCAAGACCACCGCTCCCGCTGCTATGACTGCTCCATTATGAATAATGGCGTTGTCCATAACAATAGCCCCCATCCCCACCAAAACGTTATCATGGATGGTGCACCCGTGAACTACAGCATTATGGGCGATGGATACATTACTACCTATATAAGTCCCCGACTTGAGATAGGTGCCATGGATGACGGCCCCGTCCTGAACATTGGTGTTGTTTCCGATACGGATCTCATGTACGTCGCCCCGAACCACCGCATTGAACCATACCGTGCAATTATCGCCCATCACCACGTCCCCCACCAGGGTAGCGTTATCAGCCAACCAGCAACCAGATCCAAGTTGCGGAGCTTTACCTTTAACTGTTTTTATTAATGCCATAATTCTTTAAGCCAGCAATTTGTATTGATATAAATCGATTTGAGAGCAAAATTAACGATTCTTGTTGAACTATTCTTTCACAGATCTGGTTTTAACGTTTTCCAAATTAGACCTTAAACATCAAACTGTAAACAACTATGAAATTTTTAAAAACACCCGGATTATTTGTCGCCGCTGCTTTGGTACTTGCGTCGTGTGGCAACAACAGAGAAACAGTAGAAACAACAGAAGCCCAAGAAGTGGGTGAAGCTACAGGCGAAACTTTGCAAATCAACACCTCAGCCAGCGAGGTAAATTGGAGAGGCTATAAGCCGACCGGCCAGCACTATGGCATCATCCCCATCACCTCAGGTGAGGTTACCGTAGACGGAAATGAAGTAACCGGGGGTAAATTTGTTTTTAACATTACCCAACTTGAAGTACATGACCTTGAGGCGGGATCAGACAGCCATGGAAAGCTCACCGGCCATCTGCAGTCTGAGGATTTCTTTGATGCTTCCAACTACCCCGAAGCTACTTTTGAAATTACTGCAGTAGAACCCTTTGCTGCGGGTGATTCTGTGGAAAACAAAGAAGAGTTCGCCAGTGACAACACCCCTAAATCCTCAGATGAGCAAATGGTGGCCAACCCTACCCACTGGGTAAGCGGCAACTTAACCATGAGGGGCACTACCAAAAACATCAAATTCCCAGCTGCCGTCTCCGTGTCTAACGGATCTGCTACCGCACAAGCAGGCTTTAACATTGACAGAACTGAATGGGGGCTCATGTACGGCGACGAAGCAGGTGCGGTGAACAAAGCCCAAGATCAATTTATCTACAACACGGTCAGTGTAGGATTTAATGTAACCGCAAACTAGTCGTTCCTTAATATAACATTTAAACAGGAGGAACCTTAAGGGTTCCTCTTTGTTTTTTAAGGCAAGGAATGGATAAAGGAACGACATTTAGCATTGATCAGGAATGGGTTCCCAAGCTCTTGGCTTGGGCCAGCCACCATTTCCCCTACCTGGCTTACTTTGATCCACAGGCCGTTCCTTATCCCCATGGAGGTTTTGAACAGGTGTTTTTCGCAGGTAATGAATCCTGTTCCTTAGAGCACTTTGAGGACTTACCGTCAGGATCCGAGCGGATTGGGCTATTGGCTTATGATCTTAAAAATAGGTTTGAACAGCTGAGCAGCCACAATGCGGCAATAGTTGACACGCCTGAATCCGTCTTCTTTATTCCATGTTTGAAAATAAAAGTCTCCGCTAACGCCGCCGAATTTTTTCACCGGCACCCTCAGGAAATATTTTCCCAGATAAACGCTTTCGACCCTCCTGCGGAGAGCACCCTGACGACAGAAGCGGGTATCATACCCCTGACCAGCCGGGAAGAATACCTGGAGAAAGCCGAAGCCATAAAAAACCATATTGTGGAAGGTGATATCTATGAAATGAATTATTGCATGGCTTTCCAGGCTACCTTCCAAAGCTTAGATCCTATCCGGGTTTATCTGGATCTGATGAAAGAATCCCCCATGCCTTTCAGTGTGCTTTTTAAGGCAGAAAGCAAGTACCTAGTCAGCGCTTCTCCCGAAAGGTTCCTAAAAAAAACAGGTTCGAAGATCATTGCCCAGCCTATCAAAGGGACGATTAGGAGGGGCACGTCTCCTGAAGAAGACATACGACTAAGACAACAGTTGCGGTCCAGTGAAAAAGAGAGGGCAGAAAACCTGATGATTGTGGACCTGATGCGGAACGATCTGGCCCGAGTCGCACAAACAGGCACTGTCCGTGTTGAAGAGCTATTTGGTATTTATCCGTTCAAGCGGGTATCTCAGATGATCTCCACCGTTTCTGCTACCTTAGGCCCTCAGGCCGGGTTCAAGGAAATTGTCGCTAATACTTTCCCCATGGGCAGTATGACCGGCGCGCCTAAAATCAGGTGTATGGAGCTTATCGACCGGTATGAAGATTTTAAGCGAGGGTGGTTTTCGGGGGCTGTAGGATATATTTCCCCCGACGGCGATTTTGATTTTAATGTGGTCATTAGAAGTATTATTATAGACCAGTCCGCCAGAAAGTTATTTTTTGCGGTCGGCAGTGCCATCACCTATGATGCAGATCCCCTTCAGGAATATGAGGAATGCCTGCTCAAGGCTCAACCTATTTTCGATGTGTTATGCCCTTGCTTGAAAGCGGATGACTAGACACTCCTCACAATGCCCTTTTATTTGCCCCAGCCAGCTTCAATTATCCCATCCCGACGGACCATCCGCTCCCCACAAACCTCCGGTCCAAGCCAAGACAATTTCCGCACAAACCATTCATTTCTACGCTATTAACAACCATCTACTTCAAAAAGTAAAAGGAAGCTTAACGTTGTTGCACTAATCCGATAAGCAAATGGCATAGAAATCGATTTAATTAAGCTGAGCAACGAATGGACACATACCCGCTCAGTAGATAAGGAAACCTTAAAACATGTTATTATGAATGCTAACAAAAAATTCTTTGATGTAGGGGTAAAATATATCCTTCCGATGACTGTCATCGGCGCTACCTTAGCTATCAAAAAAGCCGAAGGGTGGGGCAAACTGGGCGTTTTCGCCCTATCCACCCCCATCCTGTTTTTCTCTCTTCTAACCTTGGAAAAAGCGAGAAAAGGTGAGCTGTTTGATGAACCTGCTGCATTGTAGGTTTAGAAGGGATAACCAATTGCGAAATTGAACACCAGGTTTTCCCTTCTCCAAGTTTTATCTTTTAAGTCAAAAGTATTACCCCATCTTTCGTTCTCGGGAAGGTGGGGTTTTCTTATCGGGGTAGCCAAATCCAGCCGCACCACAAAAAACTGGATATCCACCCGCAATCCCAATCCGACACCTACTCCTAACTCTTTCATCCAATTCTTGGAAAAACTTCCCCCCGGAATGGCTTCATTTTCCTTGGCCAACCAAATGTTTCCCGCATCCGCAAATACAGCCCCTTTCAATAAGGAGACGATTGGAAACCGGTACTCGAGGTTTCCTTCAATTCGAATGTCGCCGGACTGGTCAAAGAACGACCCGATGTTGAATTCTTCAGGCCGGAAGGTACCGGGGCCTAACGACCTTATCCTAAAGGCCCGTACGCTGTTTGGCCCACCGGAAAAGTACTGCTTGACGTAAGGCAGAGATAAAGAATTACCATAAGGGTGGCCCCAGCCACCGAACAGCCGCGTTGCTATTACGTGGTCTTCGCTATCTCTTCTCAGCTTGAGATGGTATCGGAAATCCACGTCTGCCTTTGCATATTGCGCATATTCCAAACCCAAAAATGTCCTTTCCCCTCCGCTAAAGGTTCGGTTGAGTAAATTGACCAGATTGCCAGCAAGATCCACAGTAGTTCCTACAAATACCGCATGTTTTCTATCCTGATCGCCAAGCTGGTTAAAATTGAAGATGTAATTGATCCCGGCGATAAACTGTTGCTCAAAGCTTCGCTTTAGGAAAGGATTGCTGTCCAGAATCGCATCAAACTCCGGAGTGGTTTTGGACAGGTTGACATAACTCAAATTAATGGGATTGATCTCGTGGTAAAAATACTGGGTCGCATTCCAGCTGTAACCATACGAGGCACTAATGGAATTCATCCGGTATAGACCCACCCTGTTCATAAATTCCGCTCCTAGGGATATCTTGGTTTTCGGTACGGAATAACTAAACCTTTCCTTAATTGGGAATGGAAACACCACTCTTGGAAAGATCAAATCCGCACTGATTCCGAAGTCATAGGAGCTTAGTCCCTTGCGGTCACCGCCAGCAATCTGCGTTTCATAGGAAAAATTGGTGGAAAAATTGAACGTTTCCCCTCCTGAAAATAAATTTCTGTTCCTAAAAGACAACGTCACCCCCGGTCCGGCGAAGTTATTTGACTTTGATATTCCTTGTAACTCTGCTCTCACCGTCCTCTTATTTAAAGGGGACAAATAGATGTTGGCTTCTAATTGCCCTTCCCCGTCGCCCGTTCGCGTGGTATCCTGTTCGTCAAAGCGGATATTGACATACCGGTAATTCCCTATAGAGGTCAATCTGCTACTGGTCCGCCTGGATATTTCGGCATTGTAAAGCTGTTCAGGCTCAAATAGAATATATTGCTCTAATAAATCAGGTTTAAATACCAGTTCGTCCTGGATAAACCGGATATTGGCAACTTCCACCGTGTCCTGTTCTTCCTGTTGTCCCCGGAGTGAAAAATTCGGATAAACATTGATATTCTTTATCACATAGGGTAGCAACGATTTCTCCGGCGCATTCCTTTTTACCCTCAGGAAGAGGTCGAATTTTTTGTCTTCATAGTTATTGGTGTCAGCCTCAAAAATCAAAAAATCCGGTGTGATATTATAATAACCCTCGAGTTTCAGCGCCTCCTCCAAACGCACACGTTCATCCTTAAGCAGGTTGAGGTCAAAGCGCATCCCCGGCTCAAGCTCAGTCTCTTCCAGAAGCTCCGCCATCTTCTTCTCGATCGCCAGAGAATCCCCATCCACGCTGTATTGCTCCAACACATAGGGTTCCGTCAACGTGGCGGTATAAAGAACCGAAGCGAAGTGTTTCTTTCTAGTCACCTCGGATTCGACCATGCTGTAAAAGAAGCCCCGGTTTTCCAATCGATTGAAAATCAGATCTCCGGTTCTTTCGGGATTGACCTCCGAAAAATAGACCGGCTCCTCACCCAGCTTGTTTTTTAAAAAGCGGTTAATAAATCCAGGATTCTCCTGGCTTCCTTTATAATGTGCCCACAAGCCAATGCGCATCCCGAGGATTTTGCTGTTCGGCTCCGGTTTTAACAATGCGTTTAACTCACTTTCAATATCCTTCTTATCAGGAATTCTGAAATCCGCCTCCATATCCACTTCTCCTCCCGTGTATAACTGTTCCCCCTCGGGAATGAATTTCTTTACACCGCAGGCCTGCACTGCAACGATTAAAAAAACCAGAAAATATGTAGAAAGCTTACTCATTCCTTATAATTAAAATATTGTTTTCGTCGGCTCTAGTTGCAGATCGGTTTTCCTCGTCCTTTTCTTCCTTATCATCTTCATCTTCCTCGTCCCTTCTTCGGTCTGACGGGGTTCTTTCCAAATCAGGTTTGATCTCCTGTTCCTCAGGATCTATGCCTTTCCATAGTTCCCAAAACTTATTGAACTCCCGATTGAAAATCACTGAAATCCCCGTGACGATCAATTGTCCGTCGATCACGCTTTCGAATTGGTTTTTCCTAAATCCCCTTAACCTGTACCTGCCGTTTTCGGTAAGAAGATATTCCACACTGACATTACCAAAGACCGGATTGCTCCTCTCCGAAGATTGTGATCCCCCGTCCACATCCACCTGGCTCCCGACCTGCACCACAAGCCGATCATCAAAAAGGCGCTGCTGGGCATTGACATTCAGTTGGGTTCTAGTCTGTCCTGTCCCTTCTTGATAATCCTGGAAGCTGTCCAGGTCAAAATCAAGCTCAAGGCCTGAGCCCCCAAAAAGACTGTTAGAGAAAGCGTTAAGCTGTCCGGACAGCATCTGGCTTACGCTGGACCGGGCCATCGCGGCCGTTCCACCTCCTGAGCCGTCACTGCCTGTAGCAGGAAAAAAGCGGTTCAATACCAATAGGGAAAAAACCTGCTTGTTCAGCTCATCTTCCTGTGTGTTGACTTGCTGCACCCGCGTGTAGACATTCCCGCCGATCGCTCCTTGCTGATCCTCGGGCATATCCAAGCCAAAGGAAATCAGAGGTCTCAACAAATCCCCGTCAACATTCAGATAAACCAGAAAAGGCAACTCCTGACGGAACTGGGTGGCAAGCTCCGACTCGGCGCCGCTCACCTGTGAGGCCATCAGCTCACTGGCGGAGGTTTCTACCCGGTAAATCGCACGGATGCTCAAGACAGCATCCATAGGATCTCCTCCCCAGGTAACTGTACTCCCTTCGTCAATCTCGAACCTTCTGCTGACCAGGTTGTAGAGGGACATCTCATAATGCCCTTTATTTACCTCATATCTACCGGACAGGGTAATCCGTCCGTTGGGATCCATATTGACGTTCAGGTCAGCTTGACCGCCTATCTGTAGATTGTCTCCCGAACTTTCATCCACAATGATGTTGAATACGGCATCAGGTTCGACTTCTATGATGGCGCTGAGCTGAATGCCGGTGAGATCGGAGGTAGTCTGCTCAGTTTCCCTTTTGGTAAGAATCTCATTCGGGTTTTCCCTATCGACAAACACAACCACACCATCCCGCTCCACAATATCCAACTGGGATTCGGGAATGATAAAGGTCAACTCGGAGTCATTGTTGATTTTCAGGCGCCCCTTGACATGAGGCTGGTTGAGATCTCCGGTGAGGGCAATGTTGGCATTCATAAGCAAATCCCCGTAAAAAAGATCATTGTCCTCACGGGTAGAGTTTAGGGCCCGGAAATTCTCCGCGTTGAGCTTGAGGTTAAAGGTCGGGTTAGCCATATCTTCCGTCAACACTTCCCCTCCGATGACAAAACTGTTATTCTCTGCATCCGTAATCGTGAAGTTGTTCAAAAACAATCCGGAATTATCGACATTCAGCACTTCATCGGAAAGTCTGAATCGGGAATTTAACGTGCTGACAGTAAAAACGGCATCATTAAACCGGAAATCACCTTCATAAACAGGGTCAGCCGTGGTTCCCGACAGCCGTACCTGCCCGCTGACATACCCTTCCGCCTCACTGATCTGTTCCCCAGAAAGAGCTTCAATCGCCTGAAGTCTTACTTCATTAATCGCCAAATTCATATTCAGATTTGCCCCGCTATCCGCTGCCACATAATCTCCCGTCAGATCAAGGTCAATGTCTCCTTCCTTCAGCGCCATGTTAAACACATATTCCTGCCCGCCTTTGGCCTCGGCATCCAAGCTGAGATTGCCCAGAGGTACATCCGTCACCCTCAGACTGTCGATATTCACATCGGCGAGGATACCGGTAGCGGCAAAAAGGTTCTCCACGATCAGCTGGCCGTTGAGTAAACCATCCGCTATCAAAGTATCCGGATTAAGCAGGCTCGTAATGGAGGATAAGCGAAAATTATTGAAGGATACCCCCATATGCTCTTCCTCCACACCTTCGACTTGGCTGCTTACAGCAAGTTCCTGACTGCCGCTCTGCCACACAAAGTTCTCAAACTTTAAAAACCTATCCGCGATCAACAGACGGTTATCCTCCGGCACCGACCAATTCATTTTGTTCAGAATAAGCTCATCCGGTTCAATATGCACCTGTATGGTATCCCCGGACGACTCAACAGTGGAACCTACTTGGAAGAGAATATCTTCCCCCTCAAAGGATACAAGGTCAACATGCAAGTGATTTTCTTCCGTCCTTCCGGACAAGTAAGTCCGCCCCATGGACAAGGGGCCAGCTTCCACGGATATCATGCCCAATGCCGCTCCCAAATACTCCTGGTCCGATCTGACACGTAATCGCAGACTATCTACCTCTATATTATTATAAAGCACGTAAGGCAAATCCAGATTGGCGGTTAACAATCGATCGGCTTCCCTAAAATCCAGCTCCATAGAGATAGAATCCAGCTGCTCGAGACCTTCCAGAAAAACCTGCTGCAGGATAGGGGTGGACCGAAGAGCCATATTCATCTCCATTTCCACCATAGATGCGACGGTATCTGCCCCAGTGCTGTCTGTTGATAAATAGGAGCCGATGTGTCTTTGAACGGCGCCGCTAAGTGCCGCAGGGGAAGCATTGGACCGCATCCTAAGATTCAATATGTCTCCTGTCAGATCCAAGCTTGTGGTATCGGCTTGCGCATGAGCGGTAAGTTCAACGGGTCCCAGCTGGAACGGCCGTCTGTCATAGACTACGATGCCGTCCGAAATAGTGGTTTTCACATCAAAAGCTTCGGGACTACCTTCGAAGGTTGCATTTAACTTGAAGCTGGCGCGTAATTCGCGGGAAGTCAGGCCCAGGTTAAACAGATCAGCGCCTCGGAGATCCAGATTGACCTGGTAGGTCGGGGAAACAGAATCCAGCTCCGCCAAAGCCTCCAGCGCCAGATCCAGGTCTTCTCCCTCCAGCTGTAGATTCAAATTGCCTTTTCCGTTGCTCATTTCCCCTTCCAAAACCAACCCTGAGAAATCGTTGTTATTATAGGCCAGTTCTTTGAAATCGGAAGTCAGTACAGCATCCAGATCCTCCAGGCTGTTGCCTTTCCCTTCCGTATGGATATCAAAAGTCAATGTCCCCAACTGTTCGTTTTGAAGCAACTGCCCCAACTGAAGCTGGACAACTTGCAGATCTGCATTGAAAGCAATCTGGTCGGTGTTGAGATAATGTCCGTCCAATCTAATTTCGCCCTCCGGCATTTGGATGTGCACATCCGCCAGGAGATCATCAAAAGAGCCTTTAAGTTGACTCTCCAAGCGGATTTGCTGCGGTAGCCGCAGTCCCATCTGACTTTCATCTACAAAAGCCAACAGGTCTTCCCGTTGGGATCTCAAGTTCAACAGGGGCAGATCCAACTGTAAATAGTCAGGATCCATGGGATGGGCCACAGTTCCCTGGACCTGAAGCCTTGTACTGTTGCCCCAATTCACTTCTGCTTTTGAAATAGCCAATGCCTCTAGATTGCCTCCTAAGATCAATTCGGCGACAATAGGTTTTTGGGCAGCTTTGAGTACAGTGGTATCACCGGCCAAATCAGGACTAAAAACAAAAGCATCCTTTATATCCGCAGAGAGTTGGAGACCAAGATCAATGGTGGATTTTTCGGGACTATTGATCAAATCCTCGATCGTTGTATAGCCTAATGCTATATCACCGCTTAGACTGCTCCTAAGGGTAGCTATCTTCAGACCGGAGACTTCCGTTGACCTGTTCGAAATATTTAGTCCCAACACAGCCTCCCTTAATTCAAAACCGCTGCTTTCGTCAAATGATAGCTCATTAAGAGCCAGTTTAGCTTCATTTTCCCTCAACGAGATATTGTTAAGCGACAGAGAGAGGTTATTGATGTCTACAGCGTTTGGATTAAAATACCCCACCTGTGGACTTTCTTCCCCCGATTGATATACAATCCGGTTCCGGTCCAGGGAAATCTCCCTCACTTCCACCATCCAGTCAGGCCACACGACACCGTCTCCCGCCGAAACGGTGTCAGGGGTTGCTTCCGCAGCCGGCTCCTCCGCGGACATTTTAAGAATGACCTCCGAATCATGGAGGCTAAGCGTCCGCAACCTGATTTTATTGTCCTCAAGATTTGCTTCTGGCAACTCTACCAGAAACTCTCCTAAGGCGACGTCTGCCACCAGTCCGTCGGGTTGTGATTCGTAGTACGCTTTCACGTTGTTAATAGCAAAGCGGTCGATAATCACCAACGGCATCGGCCCGCCGGCTGTGGTATCTTCCTCAGTCGCTTCAAAAGGCTTGGTTTGTTTGTAATAGACAGAGGAATTGCTGAACAGGAAGTCCTTGATATAAAAATCCATTTTATTCAGGTCTATCCGCTCCATATCAAGCGACAATTCCCCCAGCTGAAAGCGCCCTTCCAGGCCCATGACCTCATCTATATAAGACAGATCGAAACGCTTCATGTTGATAGGACCCAGGTCAATATCAGGAAGGGCAGAAGTAGTGTCGGTCGGGGTCGGTTCCACGGAGGCTGTATCGGATTGGAAGGCCTCCATGATAAAGTCAAAATTGAATTTCCCTGTCTCACCTTCGCGAAAAACGTTCGCCTTCAGTCCCTCCCACTCCAACTTACTGACGTGAATGGCGCCGGTCCGGACCAAGGGGAGGATAGCCACTCCGGTCTCCAACGACTCAGAATACAACAGGGTATCGGCCTGTTGGTCTTCCAAGTAGAGCCCCTCCAAAAAGACATTTCCCGAGAAGGTGATAAAAAGACGGTCGATGGACACCTCGGTGCCTGTTTTCTCCTTGGCAAAATCGACGGCCTTGCCTACAATAATATCCTGGCCCCACGGACTCCGGATAAAGAGGATAATCAAAAACAGTAAAATCACGATCGCCAGAAGTATCCATCCCAACACCTTCAGCACTTTTAATGATATCTTTGCCGCTTTGCTCAAAGTCAAAACAATAGTTAAATGAATACCTGGTCCGTTAAATTTATCCCTTTTTTAATTCTATAAGATCGGCTATAAATTTGAGTGTGGTAATTCAAAAACAATACCATTCGAGGTGCGCAAGCCCTCGTTTGGAAAAATCAGGTACGTCGGTTCCACTTTTTGGGCCGGGAATAAATACCGGGTCATCCTGTCATTTTGTCGGTATTTTATTAAATTCGCACCTTGAAAGGAATTTAGCACATCCATGGAAAATTTAATTAAAGATATAGACATCATTGGTAGCCAAGCGGTAGAAACCCGTGATTATAAGACGACTGCGGAGGAGAACACCGGTAAGGCTAAAAAGCTATACATCGAAAGCTACGGCTGTCAGATGAACTTCTCCGACAGCGAAATTGTCGCTTCTATCATGAAGAAAAACGGCTTCGATACCACTTCAGAATTTGAACAAGCCGATGTGATTTTTTTGAATACCTGTTCGATCAGGGAAAAGGCCGAATTAACCGTACGGAACCGCCTGGCGCAGTTCAATACCCTTAAAAGGGAAAAGCCCGATATCACCATCGGTGTGTTGGGCTGTATGGCTGAGAGGATCAAGGATCAGTTGCTCGAGGAGGAGAAGCTGGTGGACGTGGTCGTCGGTCCCGATGCCTACAGAGACCTGCCTAAGCTGGTGGCTGGGGCTGAAGAAGGACAAAAAGGAGTCAACACTTTCCTTTCCAGGGAGGAAACCTATGCGGATATCTCCCCTGTCCGTCTGAACTCCAACGGGGTAACGGCCATGATCTCCATTATGAGAGGCTGTGACAACATGTGTTCCTTCTGCGTGGTGCCGTTTACCCGAGGCAGGGAACGCAGCCGCGATCCGCATTCAATTGTCAGGGAAATCCAGGAGTTGTATGCGCGCGGCTATAAAGAGGTGACACTTCTGGGACAAAATGTGGACAGCTACAAATGGTCGCCCGAAGAGAACAACAAAGCCAGGCTGAACAAGAAAGACGATGTATCCAAAGTGGTGAATTTTGCGCATCTTCTTGAAATGGTGGCTTTGATAGGGCCCGATTTAAGGGTGAGATTTTCCACGTCCCATCCCAAGGACATTACCGATGATGTATTGTACACGATGAAGAAATACGACAACATCTGCAAATACATTCACCTGCCGGTACAGAGCGGCAATTCCCGGGTTCTGGAATTGATGAATCGGACGTATGACCGGGAGTGGTATTTAGAACGTGTGGCAAAAATCCGTGAAATTCTAGGTGAATCGTGTGGCATTTCTTCCGATATGATCGCAGGTTTCTGCACGGAAACGGAAGAAGAGCACCTGGACACCCTGAGCTTGATGGACATCGTTGAATACGATTTTTCCTATATGTTTTACTATTCAGAACGGCCCGGCACCTTGGCTGCAAAGAAATATGCCGACGACATCCCATTGGATATCAAAAAAAGAAGGCTGCAGGAGATCATTGAAAAGCAAAACCGGCTCTCTCTTCAAAGGAACCAGCTGGACGTCGGAAAAATCCATAAGGTATTGATTGAGGGAACGTCCAAACGCTCGGACGAACAATTGAAAGGAAGAAATTCCGCAAATAAAATGGTAATATTCCCCAAGGGAAACCATCAGGCCGGGGAGTATGTAGATGTGAGGGTCACCGATTGTACTGCTGCTACCCTATTTGGTGAAGTAGTCGGTTAACCGCTAATCAAACAACATGATAACAGATTCAGAAATACTGAATATAAAGCAAAGGTTTGGCATTATCGGGAACAGTCCCTTATTAAACCATGCCATCCAGGTGGCCATGCAGGCTGCACCTACGGACATGACCGTTCTGATCACCGGGGAAAGCGGTAGCGGCAAGGAATCTTTTTCTAAAATTATCCACTCCCTGAGCAGCAGGAAGCACGGGAAATTTATCGCCATCAACTGTGGCGCTATTCCGGAAGGAACTATTGATTCTGAGCTGTTTGGCCATGAAAAAGGCTCCTTCACCGGTGCTCATGAGGCGAGGAAAGGCTATTTTGAGGTAACCGATGGAGGCTCTATCTTCTTAGATGAAATTGCTGAAATGCCTTTGGGTACCCAAGCGCGGCTGTTGAGGGTCTTAGAAAACGGGGAATTTCTCAAAGTGGGTTCTTCCAAAGTGCTCAAAACCGATGTTCGGGTCATCGCCGCCACCAATGTGAAACTGATCAAAGCGGTAGAAAAAGGCAAATTTAGAGAAGATCTCTATTACCGTCTCAACACCGTGCCGATCTATGTGCCTCCGCTGAGGGAGCGGGGTGAAGACATCGTCTTGCTCTTTAGAAAATTCACGACGGACTTTTCGGAAAAGTACAACGTCAAGCCTATTACTTTGAATGAGGAAGCGAAAAGTCTGCTGATGAAATTTGCGTTTCCCGGGAATATCCGTCAACTGAAAAATTTGGCGGAACAGATTTCGTTGTTGGAAGAGAACCGGGATGTAGAGGCGGCGACCTTATCCAGGTATCTCCCTACAGAGCAGTCGAGGCTTCCCGTTGCCTATCCCCGATCCGGGGGCGGCGGGGCGGACTCAGGTGATTTTTCAGAAAGAGAAATCCTGTACAAAGTCCTCTTTGACATGAAAAAGGACATGAATGACCTGAAAAAGCTGGTATTGGAGTCGTTTCAGTCCGGAAACCTCAACCAAAGTTTATTGAAGAAACATTCGAACTTGTTTGATGACGTGGATTCGCCCGGGCCTTTCGAAGGCGAAAAAAGCCATCCCTCTTCCCTTCCTTTGGTATTAGAAGCCCTCAATCATGAACGGGACACAGAGGAAGATACCCAGGATTACGAGGAAAACGCCATAGAGGACATTGTCCACGAAGAAGATGACACCTCTCTTTCCATTGAAAAGAAAGAAAAGGAGCTGATCCTCAAAGCACTCAAAAAACACAACAATAAGAGAAAATACGCTGCCATGGACCTGGGGATTTCCGAAAGGACGCTCTACCGTAAAATTAAACAATATGAAATCAGCGAATAGGTCGTTCTTGACCGTGGGTCTGGGTCTTCTCGTGTTTCTGACCTCGGGATGCAAGGTAGAGTATAGCTTTACGGGTACGACCATTGATTACAATGTCACCCAAACCTTTTCGGCAGACAACTTCTTCAATGATTCGGGGGGCGGGCCTGCCAATATGGGGCAACTGTTTACGGAGGAGCTGAAGGACTTTTTTCAAAGAAACACCCAGCTGGAGCTAATCAGAAACAATGGGGATCTCCAGTTCTCAGGAGCGATCACCCAGTACACCATCACTCCCCAAGCGACGGTATCCAGTCAGAACCCCAATACTCCCGATAGGGCGGGCCAGATGCGTCTGACTATCGCCGTGCAGGTAGAGTACGTCAACCTGGCCAATGAGGAAGAGAACCTCAATCAGACGTTCAGGTTTTACCAAGACTATGACCCAAGGGCGACCTCCCTGCTCCAGGTGGAGACAGAATTGATTGAAATCATATTTGACAATATAATCCAGGATATCTTTAATACCACTGTTGCGAATTGGTAAAATTTGCTAAATTGATAACATAATCCAATGCCGTGAATGCAAAGCAATTTTTAAGCCTGGTAAATAAAGGCAATTCGCTCCAAAAGGAGGATTTCCAAGCTTTGGTGAGGCTCCAGGAGACCTTCCCTTACTTTGCCTTGCCCAAAATTCTCGCCGCCAAATATGAAAAGCAGGCCACGGGGGGTAGCTCGACAGAACTCCTTCATTGGGCGGCTATTCAAAGTCCCGATAGGAAAAGGCTCAAGCTAATAATAGAGCAGGGCATTGATTTCTTAGCTCCCGCTGAAAGCCGGGTAGACAGGCAAACCGTCGATGGGGTAGCAAACCAAAAAGAAGAAAATCCGCCGGAATCCGTTCCTGCCCCTCCGCAGGATAGTAGGGAGGAAATCCTTAAGAGGCTTGAGGAAAATCTCAACCGCTTTAAAAGCAACTCAAAGAAAGCCGTTTCAGAAACTCCCGAACCCAAACAGAAGGAGGAGAGCCTATCCACAGCCGTTGCTACAGAAGATCTAATTGCAACTATCAAGAAAAAGGAGAAAAAAGCCATTCTCGACGCCCGCAAACGCGAGCAGAACGACTTGATCAAGGCTTTTAACAAAAAGTCCATCCAGATGGCGACCATAAAAGAAAGTCAGGATACGGCAAATCTCACCGACTTGTCCAAGAACAGCACTACATTCAATGATAAGATTGTTTCTGAGCCCTTCGCCAAGCTGCTGGTCAAACAAAACAATAAGCAACAAGCTATAGAAATATATCGGAAATTAATCTTGAAATTCCCGGATAAATCCGCTTACTTTGTTGCCTTGATTAAAGAACTAGAAGATTAATTGATTATTATATGTTTGTTGTCCTCATTAGTGTTATTATCATCCTTTCTGTTTTATTGATCCTCGTCATTTTGGGTCAAAATTCTAAAGGCGGTGTAGGAGCGGCTTTCGGTGGCAGCGCTTCCCAAGTCATGGGGGTGACCAAAACCGGGAATATCTTGGAGAAAGCCACCTGGGTACTGGCTGTGAGCGTGTTGGTGTTATCTTTGGTGTCTTCTGCTTTCCATGAAACCAGTAGCCCAACTCAGTTTACCTCTCCAAATATTGAAAATGCCGCCAAACAAGTAATTACGCCTTCGTTTGAAAACGAGAGCCTTTTGCCAACACAAGAAGAAAGTCCGGCTGAAACTGATACTACGGGCGGAGAATAAAACACCTATTCGAAAATACACGAAGATAGGCTAACCGACCGTTAGCCTATTTTTTTTGATCCCTTCACTCGGATGGTGCGCTATACCTTTTAAAATGTATAAAGCTGTCTGTTCCGCGAATTAGCTTGATTCAGATCTTAATGACTTGTTCAAGTCTTTGATGTTTTTTATCCTAAGTTATTGATTGTATCACAGGAATTTTAACTCTTTTCAGGAAGCGGCGGACGAAGCTGCCATTAGCAGATTTATGGCGGGATCCATTATATCCCGGCCATTGATAACGGGGTAACACAAGGCGATCAGGTCGGCAGACTTGTGATTGGGAGGGTCGAAACAAGGACAACCGTGATAGCCCCAGCAGACACAAAACAGGACGCAGCCGGCCTGTGGACTACACAAAAAACTTCTTGTCACGGATATAATCTTCGACAGCGTCCGGTAGAAGATATTTCACAGAGTGTCCGTTTTTGATGGCATTCCGGATATAAGTCGCGGAGATATCGATCATGGGCGATTCGATATAACGCACATTCGGATGGTCTATGACAAAGCTCGTACCTGGACGGGGATATACATGCAAGCCATAATATTGAAGGATGGCCTCACTGTTTTTCCATTTATGGAAAGATTTCAGGTTATCCCCTCCTATTACCAATTTAAACTCGTGCTGGGGATATTTGTCCGAAAGATAGCTCAAGGTATCAATGGTGTAACTGGGCCGGGGCATATGGAATTCCACATCACAGGCCCGGAAGCGATAATCTTTACCAATGGCCAATTCGGCCATTCTTAAGCGGTCAAACTCATGTAGCAGTGACTTCCGGCTCTTGAAAGGATTCTGGGGAGAAACGACGAACCAGATCTCATCCAAGTCCGCCCGGTCTTGCATGATATTGGCGATGATCATGTGCCCTATGTGGATGGGGTTAAACGAGCCAAAAAAAAGGCCGACTTTCACGTTACTGCTTATTTAGAAATTCATCGACCAAAGCCTCCGCTTCAATAAAAGACTTCTCGATATCGTCATTTACAAGGCTGACGTCAAATTTGTCCTCAAAACTCATCTCAAACTTTGCTTTGTACAACCGTCTGGAGAGGCTTTCTTCCGATTCGGTGCCCCGGTCCCTAAGCCGACTTGTCAACACATCCAGAGAAGGGACTTTGACAAATATCGCCAAAGCATGGTCGCCAAAATATTCCTTTAGGTGCAAGCCCCCTTTGACATCAACGTCAAAAACGACCGTTTTTCCACCGTTCCATATTCTTTCGATTTCCTCTTTCAGGGTACCGTAGAAATTGCCTTCGTACACCTCCTCCCATTCCACGAAAGCATCTTGGTCGATTTTGTTTTTAAACTCTTCCGGAGTCAAAAAATAATAGTCTTTCCCGTTCTGTTCGTCCCGCCCCCTTTTGTCACGGGTGCAGGCAGAAATGGAAAAACCCAGTTGGGGTTTGTTTTTTAGAAGGTGTTTAACAATAGTGGTCTTCCCCGAGCCTGACGGGGCCGAAAAAATTATAGCTTTTCCTGAGGACATTGATTTTATTTATCTAAGCTCTTCGATTTTTTGCCGGATACTTGCCACTAATTCCACGGGGACGGGCTGTTTGGTACATTTAGTTTTAAGTATGTCCCGGATAGCCTGTTCCAAGTGGTAATATTCAAAGCAAGGCTGACACTTGGCAAGCTTTTGATCCAGCAATTCTTTAGATTCCTCCAGGGTTTCGCCATCCAATATGCTCTCAAGCAACTGGAAGCACTTGCTTTCCTCGCCACAATTTAATTTCCTTTCGCTGGATGAGTTTAAATTTTCCATCTTATTGATTTAACTCTTATCATTATTTTCTTCTTCGGTATCATAGCCCATATTTTGTGCATAAGAACGCAACTTTTCCTTTAAAAGGTTCCTTGCCCGGTGCAATCTTGACCGAACGGTCCCGATCGGAATATCCAGTATCTTCGCCATTTCCTCGTAAGTGAACCCTTCCAGGTCACATAAGATGATGACAGTCCTGAAATCCACAGCAAGGCTGTTCAGGGCGTTGGAAATCTCATCCCCCAACATATCCTTGACCGCATCGACCCGGAGGTCGGAAGTCATGCTATAATCAACACTTTCTGAGTTGTAATAAGTTTCAACTTCCTGATAATCTACCTTGGTAGGCTGTTTGCTCTTCTTCCTGTACTCGTTGATAAAGCTGTTTTTCAAAATCCTGAAAAGCCATGCCTTGGCATTGGTACCCTTCTCGAAGGAATTGATAAAGCGGTAGGCTTTCAAGTAAGTATCCTGAACCAAATCCTTGGCGTCATCTTCATCAAAAGTGAGCCTGAACGCAAAATTGTACATGGAGTCTATGTGTGGCATAAACTCATTGT